>JBKPHA010000059.1:0-6495 GCA_046729615.1 Actinomycetota bacterium | reverse complement strand
CACGCCCCGCGAGCACGTAGTAGATCTCGTCCTCGGCGTGCGGCGGCTGACGATCGATTTCCCCCGCGGAGAGGCGGTAGACGCCTGCGCTGAACATCCCCGCGCGCAGGAACTCGCGCCACTGATCGCCTGCGGCGCGTGTCGCCTCGACGACGTGGTCGAGCTCAACGGCCACGTGGCGCGGCTCGGGCATGGGCGGATGGTATGCGTCCAGGTCGTCCACGACGGGGGGACGGTGGGGACGCGGGGGACGCCCCGGGACGCATCGAGGCTTCCCCGGCGTTCCCGCGGGTCCTCCCAAGTGGACCGGTATCCATATTCGGAGACACCGAGGAATCCACGGGAATGGCTCCCCTGGCCTCGGAGATATGCGGAAGCCGGCTTAGCCGTTATCCGGAGGCATTGACCCCCACGCGCACGCTCTGCTGACGCCTACCGTGGGTTATCGGCTGCGTTGGACTGCGCGCGGGGCGAGTCCCGGGCGCGGCGGTTGCTCCCTGCGGGGGAAGTGAAAGCGCGTACCACGTCTCCCGGCCTCGGTGACGGCGTCGCAGCGGGCAGGTCGTTTCGTCGCTTCGGGGAGCCGATGCTCAGATAGCTCCCCATCCGTACGGCCCGCCTGGCCGTTAGGGTCCAACGCATGCGCGACCTCGATGTCGTCCTCTTCGGGGCGACCGGCTTCGTCGGCAAGCTCACGGCGAAGTATCTGGCGCGCGCGGCGCCCGACGAAGCGCGCATCGGCCTTGGCGGTCGCTCACAGGAGAAGCTCGAGCGCGTGCGTGAGGAGCTTGGCGCTCGGGCGGCGGATTGGCCGCTGATCGTCGCCGATGCCGAGGATGCCGCTGCGCTCGCCGAACTTGCGGCGCGGACGACTGCGGTCGCCACGACCGTCGGGCCGTACCGCCGCTACGGCACGGCGCTGGTCGAGGCGTGTGCCGCGGCCGGCACCCATTACGCCGATCTCACCGGCGAGACGCTCTTCATGCGCGAGACGATCGAGCGCTTCGACGCGACCGCGAAGGCGAGTGGCGCGCGCATCGTCCACAACTGCGGCTTTGACTCGATCCCATCGGACATCGGGATTCTCGTCCTGCACGAGGCGGCCGGAGAGCTAACCGACACAACCCTCGTTGTGCGCCGGATCAGGGGCGGAGTCAGCGGCGGCACGCTCGCGTCGCTTAAGGGCACGGTGGACGAGGTCAAGAGGGACCGCTCGCTCGTCAAGGTCCTGGCCGATCCCTACGCCCTGTCGCCTGACCGGAATGGCGAACCTGAGCTCGGCGACGAGGCCGACCTCCGCGGTGCGGAGTATTCGGAGAGCCTCGGCACCTGGTTCGGCCCGTTCGTGATGGCGCCGGTCAACACCCGCGTCGTGCGCCGCTCCAACGCGCTTCAAGGCTGGGCTTACGGGCGGCGATTCCGCTACCGCGAGGTGATGGCGTTTGGCTCCGGCCTCGTGGGTCGCGCGAAGGCGCTCGGCGTCGGAGGCGGCATGGCGGCGCTCACCGCCGGGCTCGCCCTGCCACCGTCGCGCTTCGTGCTCGACCGCTCCCTGCCCGGCCCCGGCGCTGGGCCGAAGGAGGACGTCGTGCGACACGGGTCCTTCGTAATTGAGATCCACTCGCGGACCGCGGCCGGCGAGCACTGGGTCTGCCGCGTAGAAGCGCAGGGCGACCCAGGCTACGGCGCGACCTCGGTGATGCTCGGAGAGAGCGCGCTAGCGCTAGGGCTCGACAGCGCCAAGCTGCCGGGCCGCGCCGGCGTCCTGACGCCGGCGACCGGGATCGGGCTTGGGCTCGCCGATCGCCTAAGGGCCGCGGGGCAGACCGTCGAGGCCACGCGCGCGGGCACGGCTTGATCGCGCGAGCCGATGTCGGAGGTCACACCCCTTCATCCGGGTTCGGCGCGTTTCGAGGGCGGACTGACCGAGGTCGGCCCCGGCGTCCATGCGTGGCTCCAGCCGAACGGACTGCTGGGCGAGAGCAACGCGAGCCTGGTGAGCGGCAACGGCGCGTCGCTGCTGATCGACACGCTGTGGGATCCGCAGCTCACGCGCCGCATGCTGGGGGCGATAACGCCACTGATCGAGAAGGCGCCGATCGAGACGCTCGTCAACACTCACTCCGACGGCGACCACTGGTGGGGAAATCAAGAGGTCCGAGGGGCGGAGATCATCGCCACCGAGTCCGCGAGCGCGGTGATGGCGGCTGCGTCCCCCGCCGAGCTGAAGCGCTTCGGCGCGCTGGCGGGCGCCCTCGGCCTCGCCGGATCGATGCCCTTCCCCTATCCGCGGCGGGGAGACGTTGCCGTGATCGCCGCCTACGTGGGCGAGGCGCTCGCGCCCTTCGACTTCAACGAGGTCCGGCTCGTGCCCCCTACCCGCACGTTCTCCGGGGAGCTCGAGCTTGAGATCGGCGACCGCGAGATTCGCCTGATCGAGGTCGGCCCGGCACACACCCCTGGTGACCTGATCGTCTGGATCCCGGACGCGAAGGTCGCGATCGCGGCGGACATCCTCTTCGTCGGCGTCACACCGATCATGTGGGTGGGCCCGCTCGCGCGCTGGGTGGCGGCGCTCGAGCGCCTGCTCGAGCTCGGTGCTGAACGGTTCGTCCCCGGCCACGGCCCGGTCTGCGGCCCCGACCAGGTGCTGCGCCTGATCGACTACTGGCGCTGGCTCGAGCGCGCCACCGGGCAACTCCTCGACGCCGGGAAAGCCCCACCTGAGACCGCGCGCGAGCTCGTCCTCGGAGACGAGATCGCGGAGCAGGGCTTTGCGGACTGGCTCGCCCCCGAGCGTGCGCTGGTCAGCGTGGGCACGATCGATGCCCACCGTCGCGGCGTTGCCAAGCCACCGGGGCCGCGCGAACTGATCGCCGCGTTCTTCCGCATGGCGCTGCTGGCGCGAGACTACGAGGCTCGAGGCGCGCGGCGACGGGCGCCGTGAAGGACAGTCCAGCGAACGGAGGGAAAGCGAGCGCATCCAACATCGAGCGACTCGCCCATGCCTCCGCGGGCTGGGCAAGGACGACCTCGCGAGCATGCACGCGGCTGCGGATGGAGCGGTCTGTCCATCCACCCGTGGGCGGACCCCGAGAACCTTGGAAATGGCGGCGGAGTCGAACGCGGAGGTTTAGAGCCCAGAATCCCGGATATCCGGTGCCCCCATGGACGTGATCATCTATCTGCTCATACTCGCGGTCACCGGGCTCCTCGTCGGCGCGCTTGGACGTCTAGCGCTCCCGGGGCCGGACCCGATGACGATCTGGCAGACGATCCTCGTCGGCGTTGCCGCATCGTTCATCGCCGGGCTGGTGTGGTGGGCGATCACCGACGATAAGAATGGCGGCGGCATTCTGCTCTCGGTCGTTTTCGCGGCGCTGATCGTCTACCTGATCAGGCGCAGCCGCGGCGGCACGCTGACGACTCCGGGAACCAGACGAGAGGGCTGACGAGGCGGCCAGCCTTACTCGCTCGACGATCCGTGATCCGTGCGACGTAGAAAGACGAATCCGGCCAGGTCTCGAATCTTGCGGAGATGCACTGATACTGCTCGTGGTACCACTTTGGTACGGACTCGAAGTATCTGCTGATCTCGAGGGCCTGTCCGAGCCGCTCGTGCCATCGCGGTCCGAGGAGGCGATCCTGGCGGACGTCGAGACGGCGCTGACCGAGGCCGCGAGCCGCCTCCTCATTCACGTGAACCGCGCGAGAGCGACTTGCCCGCGTCGGCCGCGAGACGGGCTATTCCCAGCGCCGGCTCGCCGACCTCCTCGACATCCTGGTGGCCATCAAGGTCGCCTCGCCGCCGCTGGGACTGTCGCCGCGCGTCGACCGGATAGGCGGGAAGTGTGACGTTAGCCGCCATCGACGGGCGACCCCCATGGTGTTAGCGTCCGGTCGGACGAGCGAGGAGGGGGAGCATGAGGATTCGCAAGGTCGGGCGGCCGAGGCTGCGAGCCAAGGCGGGGGCCGTGCTTGCCGGACTGGGAGCTCTTTCGATGGCTGCGGCTGCCGGTGCCGGCGGCGCCGGAGAGGCCCAGTCGAGCGCCGCGCTGGCGCTTCGCGACGTGCTTGTGGTCAGCAATAACTGGGCCGGGACCGCCGACATCGTCGACCCTCACACCTTCCGGCGGATCGCGCGGGTCAACGTCACCCCCGACAAGGCCGAGCGGCTCGCCGAGATCCGCTCCGACCCGGTCGCGCTCTTCTACTTCCGGTCCATCCGCACGCTCGTCGGCGAGGGCCACAACCAGTACGTCGACGACGGCTTCGTCTCCCACGACGGGCGCTTCATCTACTTCTCCCGCCCGAGCTTCGCCGACGTGGTGGCGATCAAGATCGCCACCGGCAAGATCGTCTGGCGGACCCACGTCGACGGCTATCGAGCCGACCACATGGCGCTCTCCCCGGATGGGCGCCACCTCTTGGTGTCCGCCTCGACCGCGAACATCGTCGACGAGCTCGACACCCGCACCGGGGAGATCGTCGGCAGCTTCCCCTCGGGCGACTCACCGCACGAGAACAACTTCTCGCGTGACGGCAAGACGATCTTCCACGCCTCGATCGGATTCGTCTACACGAACGCCGACGATCCCTCCGAGGACGCGACCAAGGGCAAGCGCTACTTCGAGATAGTCAACGCCAAGACGCTCCAGGTCGAGAAGCGGATTGACATGGCGCAGAAGCTCGCAGCCGTCGGGATCACCGGCATGAGCTCGGCGGTGCGCCCGATGGCGATCTCGCGCGACGAGCGGTTCGTCTACTTCCAGCTCTCCTTCTTCCACGGCTTCGTGGAGTACGACCTGAAGCGGAACCGAGTCACCCGCCTCGCGGTGCTGCCGTTTCGAAACGGTTCCCGGCACATCCCGCGAACCGACTACATCCTCGACTCCGCCCATCACGGGCTCGCGATGAACCCGCAGGGCACGAAGCTCTGCGTCGCCGGAACGATGTCCGACTACGCGGCGATCGTCCGCCGGCGTACGCTCAGGGTCCAACGGATAACCGATGTCGGGATCAGGCCGTACTGGGCGGCGTCGAGCACCGACGGTCAGTACTGCTTCGTCTCGGTGGCGGGCAACGACCGGGTGGCGGTGATCTCGTATAAGACCGGCAAGCAGGTCGCGCAGATCAGGGTCGGGAACCACCCACAGCGGATGCGGACCGGCCGGGCTCGCGTCGCCGCGCTCCGCGCCGCCGCCGACGGAGGCGTGAGATGAGGCGAGCGGCCCCAACTGCGTGCCGCAGTTCTGAGGGTGTCTAGCCCTGGCGGGCTCTTGTGTCACCTCGCATCCGCCAGCCGCACCCGCTCGACTATTCGTGCGTCACCGCGGGAGGCATATCGGGCCCCCGATTCTTAACCCGTGACCCTCGCTGATATTGCTCTTGGTACCACTTTGGTACCGACCACTGTGTCCGATGCGTCCAGATCGTCCACGGCCGAGGACGGTGGGGACGCGAGGGATGCCCAGGGACGCATCTCGCAGAGTTCCGTGCCGGCTGGAGGGCCCAAAGGTACGGTTCATCCGGCCGCGCCCATTCGTTCGGCGGCCGCCGCCGGGAGGTCTCATCGATCGGCGGGGGCGCCTCGTCGCGCGAGGTTCGGCCGTCTCGGCCAGCGCTTCGGGAGGACCTCGTTCGGGAGGGGAAGGGCGAACTCGCCCGCCTCGCCCTCGAGCTCGGCGAGCGAGACGAGCCGCACGCCGTAGCGCCGGGCCGCCTCGCGGAGTCGCGTCGGAGGCTCGCGGAGTCGCGCCTGGGGCCCGGAAGAGGGCGATGGGCAGTGGGCCAGGGCGATCACCGAGGCGTACTCGGCCCGGAGGCCCGCCGCGTGGACCTCGATCTCGCCCCAGGCCGCGATCGCTCCCACCGCTGGGTGTCCGAGCTTGAGCCGTCCGTCGCCGGGGTCGCGGAGTGCGTAAAGGCCGCATGTGCAGTCGGGGCCCGGCGCCTCGTGGGGATCGTGCCTCGGCCCGGCGAAGCAACGGGCGCGGTTTACCGCCGGCTCCCACGGCGGCGCCGCCGGAAGCGCGAGGGGGAAGAGGATGCCGCCGGGACCTAGCTGCCAGGCCCGATAGCCGACCACCGCACAGGCGAAGTCTGGGGCGGCACTCACGTCGGGGTTGGCTTGCGCTCGGGCCTCCTCGGCTTGGGGATCCGCCGCGGCCGCCTCGGTAGCCGGCGCGGATCCTCCGTGCGGCGCCGCGCCGGCTCGGGAAGGCGGGTCGGCTCGACCCGTATCCGCCGCGACGGCCCGGGGAGATCAATTGCAAGGGGGCCTCGGGAAAGGCGCCGACGCTCGCATTCGGTGCCCCGGCGTCCGCTCGCATTCACGATCACCCGCAGATTATGCGCCCGGCCAACAGGTCCGCGTCATTTACGGAGGACTGGCCGAGACTACCCGCCGCCCTTATGGTCTTGGCATGTTCAGCGAGATCCGACACCTCGGCTTCGCCGGCCTCGGTGCGATGGGTGCCGGAATCACGCAGCGGC
>JBKPHA010000058.1:0-8396 GCA_046729615.1 Actinomycetota bacterium | reverse complement strand
CCGCGACCCTGAGCTCGTCGACGTGCTGGACGGCCGCCGCGGTCCCGACCAGCACCGGCGCGATCGCGGCGGGCAGGGTCCGCGGCCGCGCCGCCATGATCCACAACCTCATCGCCGGCCGCCCGATACGCTGCCGCTCGCTCGCTCTCGCGTCCGGGGGCGGCGGGGTTGAAATTGCTATGGGCGTCTCGGGAACTTGCCGAAGTCGGGGCGGCGGCGCTCGACGTAGGCGTTGCGGCCCTCCTGTCCCTCCTCGGTCATGTAGAAGAGGAGGGTCGCGTCGTGCGAGAGCTGCTGGAGCCCGGTGACGCCGTCCTCGTCGGCGTTGAAGCTGGCCTTCAGCAGGCGCAGCGCGAGGGGGGAGAGGGCGTTCATCTCGCGGCACCAGGCGACGGTCTCACGCTCCAGGTCCTCGACCGGAACGACCGCGTTGACGAGCCCCATCGTCAGGGCCTCCTCCGCCGAGTACAAACGCAGGAGAAACCACACCTCCTTCGCCTTCTTGACCCCGATGTTGCGCGCCAGGAGGCTCGCGCCGAAGCCGCCATCGAAGCTACCGACGCGCGGTCCTGTCTGCCCGAAGCGGGCGTTGTCGGCGGCGATCGTCAGGTCGCAGACCAGGTGGAGGATGTGCCCCCCTCCGACGGCGTAGCCGGCGACCATCGCGACGACCGGCTTCGGCAGGCGCCGGATCTGCACGTGGAGGTCGCCGACGTCGAGGCGGCCGACCCCATGACGTCCGACGTGGTCGTCGCCCATGTAGCCGTCGTCGCCCCGGATGCGTTGGTCGCCGCCCGAGCAGAAGGCTTCGGTGCCGGCTCCGGTGAAGATCACCGAGCCGACCTCCAGATCGTCGCGTGCGCGATTGAAGGCGTCCCGAAGCTCGGCCAGCGTCTGGGGACGGAACGCGTTCCTGACCTCGGGGCGGTTGATCGTGATCCTGGCGATCCTGTCGGCCTTCTCGTAGAGGATGTCGGTGAACTCCCCGGCGCTCCGCCACTCGATCGGCGCGTAGAGCTCCTCTTCGGGCGGGGCTTGCTTGTGGCGAATCGGCATGTTCGGAATTATCCCTGCCGATGTCCTACCGGGCCTCCTCGCGATGATCCTCGACAATTGGCTGGCTCAGCGAGCCGAGACCTGCCCGGATCGCGTGGCGCTCATCGCCGACGGCGTCGAGCTGACGTACGCGGAGCTCGAGGCGGAGGCCACTCGGGCTGCCCGCAGACTCGCGGCCCGGGGCGTGCGCCGCGGGGCGAGCGTCGTGATCGTCCGGCCGGCGGGGCTCGACTATGTGGTCCTCATCCACGCGCTGATGAAGCTCGGAGCGCTTCTCTGTCCGCTCAATCCGGCGCACACCCCGGCGGAGCTCGAGGCGGAGATCGAGCAGGCGCAGCCAGCGCTCGTGGTGACCGAGTCCGATCACGCGACGATGAGCGAGGCGGACTTGCCGCTCCTCGGCGAGCACTACCTCGAGGCCATCCACTGCCGGATCCTGACCAGCGGCACGTCCGGTCGGGCCCGATCGGTGGGCCTGACCTACGGCAACCATCTCTGGAGTGCGGTCGGCTCCGCGTTCAACCTGGGCGTGGATCCGGCAGACCGCTGGCTGTGCTGCCTACCGCTGTACCACGTCTCCGGTCTCGAGATCGTGATGCGGTCGGTCATCTACGGGACCGGCGCCGTCGTTCACGACGGCTTCGACATCGGTCGGATCGCCGAGGCGCTCCAGCGAAACGGCATCACGCTCGCGTCCCTGGCCACGACGCAGCTCGTGCGGCTCCTCGAGGCCGGGGTGCAACTATCGGGTCCGCGCGCGATCCTCATCGGCGGCGGCCCGGTCCCGAGCGAGGTGCTCGAGGAGGCGATGGGTCGTGGCGCGTCGGTCGTCCAGACCTACGGGCTCACCGAGACCGCCTCGCAGGTGACGACGCTGGCGCCGCAGGATGCGCGCCGCAAGCTCGGCTCGGCGGGGCGCCCGCTGCTGACGACGCACCTGCGGATCTTCGACGGCGAGATCTGCGTCCAGGGACCGGTGGTGGCGACCGGGTGCGCGGATGAGGACGGATGGCTCCACACCGGCGATCTCGGCCGTATCGACGACGAGGGATTTCTGTACGTGGAGGACCGGCTGGGCGACGTGATCGTGACGGGCGGTGAGAACGTGCTCCCGGCCGAGGTCGAGGAGGTGCTGCTGCGGCACCCGGACGTCGCGGACGCCGCCGCCGTCGGGCGGGACGATCCCGAGTGGCAGGAGGCGGTCGAGGCGGTGGTCGTCCTGCGCGACGGCGCCGTCACCGGGGCGGCGGAGCTGCGCGAGCATTGCGCCGATGCCCTCGCGGGTTACAAGGTGCCGAAGCGGATCAGGTTCGCGAGCGCGCTTCCGCGCACGGCGTCCGGGAAACTGCTTCGCCGGGCGCTGCGGTAGTGGACAAGGAGAGATCAAATGAATGGAGCTGACGTTGCTCGCTGGCTGGACGCCTACGTCGAGGCGTGGAAGACGTATGACCATGAGAGGATCGCGGCGCTCTTCGCCGAGGACGTCGAGTACCGCTACCACCCCTACGACGCGCCGATCAGGGGGCGTGACGCCGTGGTCGCCTCCTGGCTCGGCGAGGCCGAGCACGAGGGCGCCTCGAGCCGCGATGCGGAGGGCACCTACGACGCCTCGTATGCCCCCGTTGCTGTGGAAGGCGACGTCGCTGTCGCCACCGGCTCCAGCACCTACTACGAGCAGCCTGGCGGAGCCGTGGAGAAGATCTACGACAACTGCTTCGTGATGCGCTTCGACGCCGACGGCCGCTGCCGCGAGTTCACCGAGTGGTTCATGAAGCGCCCCGGCACGTAGAGTGCGCCGACCATGAACGACAAGGACATCTTCTACGGCGGCGACGCCGACGTCTCGCACCTCGACCGAAAGACCATCGCGATCCTGGGCTATGGATCGCAGGGGCACGCGCACGCGCTCAACCTGAGGGACTCTGGCTGCGAGGTGATCGTCGGGCTGCGCCCGGATTCGTCCAGCCGCACGGACGCGGAGGGGCAGGGGATCGAGGTTCTCGATACAGCGGAGGCGGCAAGCCGCGGCGACGTCGTCATGATCCTCCTGCCCGACGAGCGCCAGGCGGAGGTGTGGGACGCCGAGATTCGCGACGGGATCGCTCCCGGAGACCTCGTGATGTTCGCGCACGGCTTCTCGATCCACTTCGGCCAGATCGAGCCGCCGGCGGAGGTGGACGTGGGCATGGTGGCGCCGAAGGGCCCCGGGCACCTGGTTCGCCGGCAGTTCACCGCGGGCCGCGGCGTCCCCTGCCTGATGGCCGTTCACCAGGACGCCACTGGCAGCGCCCGCGACCTCGTCCTCGCCTACGCGAAGGGCATCGGCGGCACCCGGGCGGGCGTCATCGCCACGACGTTCAAGGACGAGTGCGAGACCGATCTCTTCGGCGAGCAGGCGGTGCTGTGCGGTGGCACCACGGAGCTGGTCCGTGCGGGCTTCGAGACGCTGGTCGAGGCGGGATACGACCCACGGCTAGCGTACTTCGAGTGCCTGCACGAGCTCAAGCTGATCGTCGATCTGATGTATGAGAAGGGGATCCAGGGCATGCGCCACTCGATCTCCAACACGGCCGAGTACGGCGACATGACGCGCGGCAAGCGCGTGATCACCGAGGAGACGCGCACCGCGATGCGCCAGCTCTTGGGCGAGATCCAATCGGGGGAGTTCGCCCGCGAGTGGATCGCCGAGAACCGTGCCGGGGCGGAGAGCTTCCAGCGCATGCGGGAGGAGGCCGCCGGACACCGGATCGAGCGGGTAGGCGGCGAGCTGCGCAGGATGATGCCCTGGATCGACCAGGAAGGCATCTAGACGGCCGGACCGGCGGCTGTTCCGCTTGTTCAAGCGGCAATCGACGGCGACTGAAATTTCACTTTCGCCGCCGATCGTCGTGAGATGATGCGCGCCGTCCAGCAACCCGCTTGCGGTCGGGTGCTCGTGAGCGGATTACCCGAACGGAGGGCAGATGACCGAAACGCCTGAGACGCCGGGGGCGCCGGAGGCGCCTACCGGCCCGACAGGAGGGACGCCGCCTGCGCCGCCCCCGCCGGCAGCGCCACCCGCGACCGTAGGCGCCGCGGCTGAATACCCGGTCCACCTCGAGATCGAGCGCCAGGAGGAGTACAGCCGATTCATGCCGCTGATCAAGTGGCTCCTCGCGATCCCGCATTACATCGCGCTTTTGGTGCTGGGAATCGGGGCGTTCTTCGTGATCATCGCGTCGTTCTTCGCGGTGCTGTTCACGGGCCGGTATCCGAAGGGGATGTTCGACTACCTCGTCGGCGTTCACCGCTGGGGTCTACGAGTCGTGGCGTATACCGACCTCATGGTTGACCCGTACCCGCAGTTCACGCTCGACGAGGACCCGAACTACCCGGTGCACTTCGACATCGACTACCCGGAGTACGTGAACCGCTGGCGGCCGCTCGTCCACTGGCTCCTGGTGATCCCCTTCGCGATCGTCGCCTACATCATCTATTACCTCGGGCGGATCATGGTGTTCTTCGCGTTCTTCACGATCCTGTTCGCGAAGAACTACCCCGAGGGGATGTTCAACATCGTCAAGATCAGCCTGCGCTGGCTGGCAAGGGCATCGGCCTATGAGTACTGGATGGTCACGCGCTATCCGCCGTTCGAGTGGGCGTGAGCACCTGACCACAGGCTGACGGGGCTTGCGGCGGGCCCGGAAGGGCCCGTCGCTCGTTTTAGCCCGGCGCGCTGAAAGTGTCCATTGACACGAGCCGGGCGGGCAAGCTCTCACCGTACGCCGCGCTCGTCCGCAACAACTGTGGCCGACGGATCTTGAGCCGGTCCTGGTGGGTTGCCGTCTGCCCGAGGCCTTATCCCGTGAAGCCCAAGCGCACGCTCAGGACGGCGCCGGCGCTCACCGGGCACGTCATGCTGCTAAACCGGCGCGGCCACTGGCTCGTTTGGTTCACGTACCTGTGATTTCTGTGCTGGCCTCTTGCGACGATCCGGCGCGTCCGTGCACACTCTCACGTGGGCCACGCTGGAGCGCGGCTATCACTCGGGGACTCGGCGCTACTCCCCCAGCACCTTGATCACGAGCCGCTTGGGCCGCCGACCGTCGAATTCGGTGTAGAAGACCGCGACACTCGGGCCAAAACGGGCTTATCGATGCGATGTTCCGCGGCGGTGGGTACGGACATGGGTACGGTTACCCTTCCAAATAGGCGTTGAGACGGTCGCGAGCCTCAGCCTCAGAGCCGGGCATGAGGTGCCCATAGCGGTCGAAGGTCACCGCAATGTTGGCGTGCCCGAGGTAGTTGCTGAGCGCCTTCGCGTTGACGCCAGCGGCGATCATCATCGAGGCGAAGGTGTGTCGTGCCTCGTGGAGTCCAAGCGGTTGCAGTCCGGCAGCCCGCCAAGCTTCGTAAAGGCGGCGACGAGGCGGTGGGGTGGCCCGGTTGGCTGGGAACGCGATCACTCGCGAAGAGGAGCCCGCCGACGGGATGATTCGTCAGCACTCGATGGTCTGCGAGTAGGAGCGCCAGTTTGTCCACAATCCGGACGATCCGGGTCCCAGCTCTCGACTTTGGCTTCACGAACTGCCGCGAGCTGGCGTCCCAGCTTCGCTCTACGCGGATTGTCAGCGCATCAAGGTTGATCGCTTCCCAGCGAAGCGCCAGGATCTCACCCACGCGGAGCCCGGCGTAGACGGCGAGGCCAAATAGTGCCTGGTCGCGTGACTGAAGCGCAGCGATTAGTGCGGCAGCCTCGGCGGGAGAAGCGATCCGCTGCCGGACTTTCTCTCCGCTCGGGAGGCGCAGGTCGCGGGTCGGGTTCGCCTGCGCCAGCCCGCGAGGGATCGCCCACGCAAAGAGAGCCCGTAGCGCCGTGACCGCGTTGCGGATCGTGGAAGGAGCGCCTTCGAGCGAATCGACCCAGATCTGCACATCCGCTCGCGTCAGACGGGCCAGTCGCGAGTGGCCAAATGCTGGGACAACTCGGGCGCGGAGATTCCGCTCGTAACCGCGTCTCGCCGCGGGTTTGTACGCCCGACCGGCGGCGAGCTGCTCTAGGCGATCGAGAGCGCCGAGCTGAGCGCGGATGACGCGGGCGAGAAGTTCGCGGCCGTCGAACTGGTCGAGTACATCCTCTTCGGCCAAGGCACGAAGGTGCTCCCGTTCCGCTCGCTTCGCGATGCTCTGCGAGATCCCAAACTCGCGAGCAATGGCCGTCCAGGTCGCTGCGTCGGCCCTTCGCCAGGCGATGAGTCGGTTCCGCGCTGCGCGCTCGCTGCTTGTCGTGGGGGTCTCCCCTGCTGGGGTCATTTTCTGCCACTCATGATCCCGGCTTTCCAACCCCCGAATCGCTACTGCGATCTAGGCTGGGAGCATCGAAGGCAAGATCGACATCATTGGCTCGGAGGGTGTTGTTCGACTCGTGGTGACCGGGAAGACCGAGCAAACGCCAACCCTCGTCAAGCTCACCTCGGAGGAGGCACGAGAGCTAGCCGAGCGCCTGGTCAACGCCGCCGACGTTGAATCTGCCTGAGGCCAGGCACGCGGTCGGCTCGCTGGCGAACGCGGGTGCCCGCCGGGCTGCGGGAGTAGGCCGGTCAGCCCGCGAAGCCCCCTCCGCCGGGGATGATCAGTGATGGAATGGGGCCGATGAGCCGCTGGAGAGGGGCAATCGTGCTGGTGGTCTCCGTCGTCGCGGTCGGCCTTCTCTACTCGTGGGAGAGCGCGTGGATCGTTGGGGGTGCGGTCATCGTCTCGACCGTTCTCTTGGAGGTCCTCTGGCCGGAGAAAGAACGCGAGTGACGAGATACTGCGTAGGCGATGTCGCAGGAGAACGTGAAGGTCGTGCGCGGCACCAGAATCGCGATTCGTCCTCTGAGTGAAAGGGCCGCTCGGCGCCGGACCCCGGATGAGCAGTTCTTCGTTCGCTTTCCAGCCCTGTACCGCCGACTGGCTGCCCCCGTCTGGCGAACGACGGAGCGATCCCGACTCCGGCACTCGCTCGTCGCCTACTCCATCCAGCGGGGATACGCGGCACTCAACCGCAGGGATTACGAGGTTGTCCTCATGCGCAGCGATCTGGATGTGGAATACCGGCCCAGTAGCGACCTGATGCCCCCCGACCTGGAGGCAGTCTTCTACGGGCATGACGGCTATCGCAAGCTTTGGCGCAGGTGGTTCGAGGCTTTTGAGGACATGCAGTTTGATCCTGAGGAGATCCTCGTCTTTGGAGACAGGCTTCTGGTCGTCGCTCAGCAGAGGGGTCACGGGTCGGGGAGCGGGGTCGCCCTGAGTCAGCAGGTCTTCCAGCTCTTCACGATCCGACGCGGATTGTCGATCTCGCAGGAGGACTTCACCGACCGCAATGAAGCCCTCGAAGCCGCCGGGCGGCGGGAGCAGCGAGATACTGCGTAGCCGATGTCGCAGGAGAACGTGGAGATCGTCCGAGATGCGGCCGTGGCCTTCAACCGTGGCGACCTGGATGCCTGGTTCGAGTACTGGGCGGACGACATCGACTACCGGGCGGCCGAGGGTGCGCTCGATGACCGTGGCCCGATGCACGGCAAGGATGCCGTACGCGCCTACGCGCAGGACTGGCTCGACATGTTCGACGACTTCAAGAGTGAGGCGCTGGAGTTGATCGACGCGGGAGAGGACCAGGTCATCGCGGTCCTGCGGATCAGCGGACGCGCCAAGCTGAGTGGCGTCGAGACCGACCTGACCTACGCCGCCCTCTACACGATCCGAGACGGGAAGGTCGCACGGGGCCGCGAGTACTGGACGAAGGAGCAGGCCCTCGAAGCCGCCGGGCTGCGGGAGTAGGCGATCAACCGTTCCGCCCGGAGCGCCGCTCAGACTGTGGGAAGTGGATCGTTCCGACGCCGATCGCCTCGAACTGCTCGACCGGATCGCCAACCGCATCCCCGAGCTTGACCTCGACCAAACGAGATCGAGTGGACGACGCTTCCCGACGGCCACGAGGCGCTGCTCGTCAACGGCGGCGGATTCGATGATCGCGGCGGTGCGTTCTTCGCCAATGCGGGCCCCGACCTGCACGCGGTCGGCTCGCTGTCACCGATAGTCGAGGGCTACGTCGGCTGCGTCGTAATCAAGGCGGACGGCAGCCGCCGTCTCGCTCGCGCGGTGCGCGACCCGTTGGCGCAGCAGAAGCCGACTTGACCTGCCGAGTCTCGGGTGAGGGGGTCGGACCTACATCGGCGGATCGCCGAACCTGCCGACTCGCCCTGACGGGACCTGCTGACGCATTAGCCACCGCCCACCCACGGACAGAAAGGGAAGGACAATGGAAAGACGAACGGCAACTGTTCTTGCCGTCGCCATGTGCGCTCTGCTCGCGG
>JBKPHA010000057.1:0-24406 GCA_046729615.1 Actinomycetota bacterium | reverse complement strand
GGACGCCGTCCAGCCCGACGAGCTGGTCCACCCATTCACCCTCGACTGCTGCCTCGCCCTCCAGTTCCAGGCCCAGTTCGACGAAGAACGCGATAGCAGCCGCGAGATCCTCGACCACAACGCCGGCGTGATCCATCCGGTGGATCGTCATGCCACGCAGGGTAGGGGACCGAGGATTCTTGCCGTTGACGAACACCGCGCCACGCTCTGCCGGGGACGTGTGGCCTTGCTCGATGAGGTCAATCAGGCTGCAACTCGCAGCGGGGGAAGCGCCAGGCCACTGATGGACAGAGGGTGGTACTCCTGGAAGGGCTGACACCCGCAGCGACCGCTGCGCTTTCTGCTTTCGCGCAATGCGAGAGTCGGCGCTCAACTCCCGCAGCCGCTTCCCCGCGACCCGCCGTCACCGACACGCGATGTGCGTGCATTGGCGCGGATCGCCGTTGTGGCGGGCGATGTTGCCGCCGCCGTCGTTGGACCCCCGGACGGCGTCGATCCCGAGGTGTGATTTCGCACCGCGCGGTTCCTCGTCAGGGTGGCCGTCCGGCTTTGAACGTCGAAGCCGTCGTCTCCAGCTCGGGTGGCGCGGTTTCGCTTCAGGAGGCTGTGGTCGTCCTTCGCGTTGACCAGGAAGCCGTCCACCCGGCTCTTCCTGACCACGTTTCCGCGGACGACGTTGTGCGCGCCGCCGAGGAAGGGATGCGGGATCCCGAGGCGGATGCCCGCCCGGCAGCGTGAACGACGACGTTGTCGGCGATCAGGTTGCCGTGGCCCTTCTCGAAGCGGATGCCGTCGCGGCCCCCGGATAGGTGGTTCTTGGTGATTACGTTCCGGGTGCCGGGGCCGAGAGTGATGCCGCCCCCGTTCGCGGCGAATCGATTGCCCCGGAGCTGAAATCGTTTCCCGCCTTCCATCAGAAAGCCCTCGTCGCCGTTGCCGCCCATCACATTCCCCTTGATCAGGCCGTGTTGTGGGATTCCGAGCCCGGTCGGAGATGTGACGGGTCGGGCGCAGCCACGGAAATGTGCTGCAATATGGCGCCTTTCAGCGCTCCTCTCGCCCGCTGTCGCCAGCTGTCGATGGCGCTGTACGAGTCGGGGCGGCCGGATTTGAACCGGCGACCTTTCGGCCCCCAGCCGAGCAGCAATCGGTGTCGATGTGTCCCTGGGCGTCCCCGGCGTCCCCATCGTCCCCGGTCGTGGACGATCTGGACGCATCGGACACAGCAGTCGGTACCAAAGTGGTACTACCGCGGGTCGGGGGTGCAGATCCGGGGCCCGTTTGTATCTCGCTACGACGCACGGATAATCGAGCGAGTACGCCTCCGCACCGGGCTTCTGCTTTTCGCGAAAGCAGAAGCAGTAATCAAGCGTTGGAGGGACAGCACGCCGGAGTCGTGCGGGCGGCTGCTGGGATGCGCGAGCCGCGCGTGTAGACGCTTGGCGACACGGGACGATTAGGCGTATGAGCGGCGGACGGAGACTCAGCGCGGCCGACCAGCGAGCCCGGGACCGGCTCGTCCTAGAGGCGCGCTCGCAGGGCGCGACATGGCCGGAGCTCGGCGCGCGGTTCTCCCCCTCGGAGTCCGCCCCCCGCCCTTGCTCTCCGTTTCGCGTGGAGGGAGCGGCGGGGTGGTCACTTTGCCCTAGCCAACGGGGATAGGCGCGAACAAATCACGGACTAGGCGAGACCTGCGCTTGAGGCCATTCCGGCCAAGCGCCCTAACCATGTTTGCACAAAATGGCCCTTGTCAAATCGATTCGTCGGCTCTTACGATCGGCGCAGGCTAAGCCCGGATCTCGGTGAAGATGCGTCGTCTCGGACTAGCGATCGGCTTGTGCCTGGCAACCCTCGGACTTGGGGCGGCTGCCGGAGGGGGCGCTGCCGCTGCGACGCTGTCGAACTTCGAGCTCGTCGGCCATAACCCGCTGTTCGCTCGCGGCATGAACTCCGCGCCGGCGATCTATCGCAACCACCTGTACGTCGGGAACCGGACGGACGGATCCGACATGTGCGTTCCGGCGACCGGCGAACCCAGCCCGGATGTGAGGGGTTGCCCGCATATCCATCCCGGCGTGCTCACGCTAGACATCTCCAATCCGGCCGACCCACAGGTGGTAGGGGAGATCGGACCGCCGCGGGAAGGCAAGCGCAGGGAGACCTCGCGCGAGCTGAGGGTCTGGCCGCAGCGAAAGCTGCTGATCGTTCAGAACATGCGCTGCAGCGACTTCTACCACGCGTGCCTGCCGCCTCCACCGACGCCCGCCCCGAACTTCAAGTTCTACGGCCTAGGCGGCGACAACGCGGCGAGCCCGAGGCTGGTGTCGACCTATCGGCCGCACATCGGCAAGCTGAACGACCCCCGGCCACATGAGTTCTTCCTCTGGGTAGACCCCAAGAACCCACGTCGTGCCCTGATGTACTGGACGACGTTCTCGGACGACGCCCGAAAGAAGCGTCCCAACCTCATCGTCACGGACATCAGCCGGGCGCGCAAGGGCGTCTTCAAGGAGGTGGCGAGGATCAACCTCGCTCGCCACTACAGCCCTTCCGAGCGCAAAAAGCTCTATGTCGCGCTGCATTCGCTGAGCGTCTCTCCGAACGGAAAACGCGCCTACTTGGCGATGTGGGGCGGCACCTACCTCACGCTGGACACGAGCGAGCTGGCGAAGGGCGTCGCGAAGCCGGACGTCCCGGTGATCAGTCCGATCAAGAAGCGACCGTACTGGGACAACCCGATGGCCCACTCGGCGGTGAAGGTGCCTGGCCGGCCCTACGTCGTCATGACCGACGAGATCTACGGCGACTACGACGACGTGAACGACGCGCCGCTGAACGAGAGTGGATGCCCCTGGGGCTGGATGCACATCGTCGACATCACGAGAGGAGCGCGGCATCCGGCGCTGCTGAGTGAGTTCAAGGCACCCCAGAACCACTCGTCATTCTGCGCCGGGCTCAGCGAGGCAGAGAGGAACTACACCAGTTACAGCACGCACAACCTCACCGTGCTTCCCCACGTCGTCATTGCCGCCTGGCACTCCGCCGGCCTCCGCGCCGTCGACATCACCCATCCGGCCGCCCCGCAGGCGGCGGGGACCTTCATTCCCGATCCGCTGCCGTCGGTGGCCACGGAGGATCCCGCGCTCAGCCGCGGCACCAACGACGTCGTCGTGTGGAGCTACCCGATCATCAAGGACGGGCTGATCTACGTGGTGGACATCCGCAATGGCCTCTACGTCCTGCGCTATACGGGCCCCCACGCCCGCGAGGTGGCCACCACCGACTTCCTGGAGGGCAACTCCAGCCTCGCTCGGTGACGCGGCGCGACTCGCGCTACGCGCCGTGAGGGGCGCGGGCCCTGACGCCTTACGCGTGAGTTGGCTGCACGATGGGCCGTTTCCGACCTCGCTTGATCCAGCAGGACATCGACGAGCGCTTCAAGCAACTCTCGGCACTGTTCCCGAGGTCGGCGTCACGCTCTACGCCGCGGAGACACACCCGCTAGGGGACCCCGCTCTCAGCATCCCGTCCTGGCACTCCCCGGAGGACAGCGAGACGGATACGGGCGACGCGCATCGCACGGCGGCCGCCGAGGAGCCGCGGACCGCGGTCGAGCACTAGGCGCCAGCAGTTTGAGAGCGAGCTGCCCGACATAGAAAGCCCGCTTTCGAATCGCGCTTTCGCGTTATCGGAGAGGCGGAATTTGAACCCACGACTCCCGCCCCCCAAGTCGATGCGGACCTCGCTTGGTACCAATGTTCGTACCACGGCGCCTCTCTCCGGCTCGCTGCCGGAACCCCGAAGTGCCGAAAGCCCGCTTCGGAAGCGGGCTTCTGGCTAGTCGGGGCGGCCGGATTTGAACCGGCGACCTTTCGGCCCCCAGCCGAACGCGCTACCAAGCTGCGCCACGCCCCGGTGAGTTGCGAGTTTACGCCAGGTAGAGCTCCAGGATCAGAGCGGGCGACCGGACTCGAACCGGCTCCTCGAGCTTGGAAGGCTCGCGTGCAGACCGTTAACACCTCGCCCGCGCCGGGCGGCCGATTATAGGTTCGGCGGCTGGCGCAAACGACCTACGGGCGACGCCAGGCGAACAGGATCGTGTAGGTCGCGTATTTGGAATCGTCCCTGCTCTTCTTCGGTGCTCCCCACCCGGCGCCGACGCCGATGTCGCGAAAGTCCGGGTTGAGGATGTTGCGGCGGTTGTAGCGGTCATTCATGAGCCGCTGGATCATGCGCTTCGGCGTTCGATCGAAACCGATGTCCTCGGCGAAGTAGTAGTGCTTGGCGCCCTTCAGGTAGCCGCTTCGCTTGACGCGCTTCCCCAGCGCCGGCTCGCCTTGGCAGCGGTGCTTGAAGCAGTCCTCGCGGAGCATGACCTCGGTGTGGCGGCGGGCAGCGACCCCGAGGCGGTCGTTCTCCTTGAGTAGGTGGAGCCCGTGCTTGTCGCGCTTCTTGTTCACGAGGCAGCGCATGGCCAGGCGGAGGTTCGCGAGCGACGCCTGGTGCGGATGAGCGTTCGCGTGCGGGCAGCTCGCGAGCGCCGCGGTCGTGCCGGGAGCCGCCGCAAGCGCGACGGAGGCTCCCAGCGTTAGCAGCGCGAGCGCGGCACCCACGCCGATCCGTCGCCCCGCCGATGCCGTCCGTGCCCTGGCCATCGGCGTCAGAGATTAGCCGGGGTGCGACAGGAGGAGCCGGAGGAGTGTGACAGGGGAAAGAAGCGGGGCAGGGAGGACTCGAACCCCCAACCGCCGGTTTTGGAGACCGGAGCTCTAGCCAATTGAGCTACTGCCCCGCAGGGTCATCAAGTCTAGATGCGGGCGGAGGGACTCGAACCCCCACGCTCTTTCGAGCACCAGGACCTAAACCTGGCCTGTCTGCCAGATTCCAGCACGCCCGCGTGTGCGACATGCCCCGCAAATCCGCGGGAAACAACCGCCGCGCGCGATCTGGCGAGATTCTAGACTTGCCCTGTGGAGGCCACGAGCGTTCGGCCCGGATACGAGCTCTGGCGGCCTAACAGGGAGAGGCCGGAGGCCAAGACGACGAAGGGCATCATCTCCTTCGTGCTGCTCGTCTCCGCGGGTCTTCTGGTCGTGATCACGATCGGCGGCTGGTCGCGCCTGGAGGGGGCGAGCGTGGGGGTGATCACCCTCGTCTGGGCGGGGCTCTACGTGCTGTTCGCATTCCTCGTCGCGCGCTGGAACCGCGGCGTGCTCCCGGTTGCCTCCGTGCTGGCAATCATCATGACGATCTTCGCCATTGTGGCCGCCCCCGCCTGGTTCGCCCGCGACAAGACCGGCTTGAGCGGGCCCGCGCTGCCCAGCGACTTCCTGGGCCTGCTGACGATCCTCGTCATTCCGATCCAGCTCCTTCTGATCACCGTCGCGATGCTCGGGTTCAATCAGAACTGGCACGTCGAAGAGGAGCGGCCCGTCGGCGGAGTGCCGATGCCCGGTGAGGACGAGGAACTCGACGAGCAGCGCTTCGATCAGGACGAGCAACTCGACGAGCAGCGCTACGACGAGGACCTCGACCAGCAGCGCTACGACGAAGAGGAAGACCGCCGCTAAAAGAGCTGCGGCTGCGCCGCCTCGCGCGGCTCGATCAGATGCGGACCGTCGTCCCGGACGTCGTTCACGAAGTCGCCGACGTCGTGCGGGATGAACGCCTCCTCCGGCGGCGGCGCGAGGAGCGCCAGGAGCGCCAGGAGCTCCTCCTCGTCGAGCCCGGGATCGAGCCACCTCTCCTCGGCGTCCGGCTGAAGCACAACCGGCATGCGGTCGTGGATCGGGCGAATCAGTCCATTCGGCTCGCACGTCACGATCGCGCAGCTATGGAGCGGCTCTGACTCCTTATCCCGCGATGGCAGCGCGGCCCAGATGCCGGCGAACGCGAACACATCTCGGTCGGGCCGGCAAAACCACATCGGCGTCTTTGCGCCCTGCTCCTTGCGCCACTCGTAGAACCCGTCGGCCAGAATCAGGCACCGCCGCTCGCGAAAGGACTCCGCGAACGCCGGCTGGTTTGGCAGCGATTCGGCCCGGGCGTTGATCAGCGGCGGCCCCGACCGCCGTTCAGCCCAGCGGCCCGGAACGAGCCCCCACCGTAGCCGTCCCGGCACGCGGGCACCCGAATCGGTGCGCCGGATCGCCAGCACCGGATCGGTGGGCGCGATGTTGTAGCGAGGGGCCTCCTCGGGGACGTCGGCCGACTCCTCGATCCCGAACCGCGCGCGGATCCGTGCGGGGTCGGCGTTCGTGAGCGTGTAGCGCCCGCACATCGCCCTCCGAGGCTAGCGAGCCCCCAGGGTCGAACGGAGCCGTCTGAGAATTGGTACAGACCCGTTGCGGATTCGACCGGTTTGCGCGCCATTTGCGCGAAGTTCCTATCGAGAGTCGTCAAAATGGAGAAAAAGCGCGGCGGTGGAGGAACTGGCAGACTCCCGACGCTCAAAACGTCGTGCCCGAAAGGGCGTGTGGGTTCGAATCCCACCCGCCGCATAACTCGAGATGCCGCGGCCGCCTGAAGAGGTCGGTGTCGAGTGGCGACGGATGAATCGATGGACGATCTCGGTGGCGCGCGTGACTCCGTCGCGCTGATGGATCAGCACAACGGCCCTAAGCGCTGATCTCTGCGTTCCGGGCCACCCGCCTGCCTCACCGCGATAATCCCCCGCCCGTGGATGCCGGCGCCCGTATGGACGTGATCCGCGAGCTCTGCTCGTTCGAGGGCCGGCGAGCCGGGACCGATGCCGAGCGGCGTGCGGCGAACTGGCTCGCGAAGCGGCTTCGCGACGGCGGGCGGCGAACTGACGTCGAGCCCACATACGTCCATCCCCAGTACGGGCTTGTGCACGCGCTCCACTGCGCCCTCGGATTCGCCGGCAGCCTCGTCGCGATCGTCCAGCCTGTCGTCGGCTTCGCGCTCGTCCTCGCCGCCGCAAGCTCGATGTACCTCGACCTGAACGGCCGCCTCTACCTCGCGCGCCGGCTCTTCTTCCGCCGCGCATCGCAGAACGTCGTCGCCCGCGGGAAGAACCCTGATGCGCCCGCGCGCCTCTTCATCACCGCCCACTACGACGCCGCCCGCACCGGCACGCTCTTCGCGCCCAAACGCGTCGCCCGGGCGTCCCGTCTCGCCGACCAGCTGCGCCTGCCGATCGCCCCCTTCCGGGTCCTCTTCTGGTCGCTCGCGATCCTCGTCCCCATCCTCGGCGCGCGCATGGCCGGCGTCGACTCGAACCTCGTCTCGCTCCTTCAGCTCGTCCCGACGCTGATCCTCCTCGTCGGCGTCTTCCTGCTCACGGACGTCGAGCTCTCCGGCGTTGTCCCGGGCGCCAACGAGAACGCCTCGGGCGTCGCGACCGCGCTCGCGCTCGCCGAGGAGCTCGACGCCGCCCCGCCGGATTACCTGGACGTCTGGATCCTCCTGACCGGCGCCGAGGAGTGCCAGATGGAGGGAATGCGCTCCTTCGTCCGCGCCCACCGCAAGAGCCTGGACCCAGAGCGGACCTACTTCATAGTCCTGGACGCGGTGGGCGCCGGCTCCGTCCGCTACGAGACGGGCGAGGGCCTGGCGGTCACGTACGATCTCGACCGGCGCCTCGCGGAGATCTGCGCCGCCATCGCCGATTCCGATCGCGAGGATGGCAACCGGTTCGACGCCAGACCCTGGCGGAGCGGCTTTGCCACCGACGCCCTGCCCGCGCGCATCGCGAAGCTCCGCGCCACCGCGATCACCTGCCTCGCCGACGGCTCCATCCTCCCCGCGCACTACCACCGCCTCGAGGACGTGCCGCAGCGCATCGACGGCAAGGCCCTCGACCGCGCGCACGACTTCGTCCTCGAGCTCGTTCGCGCGCTCGACCGCGACGTCGGCCGGCGCGTCGGGCGGTGATATAAGCGCCCCATGGTGAAGAGCGAGACCGCGGCGCTGGGGCGGGGCGAGCTCCTCTGGCAGCCGTCGCGGGAGATCATCGAGCGTGCGACCATGACTCGTTACATGCGCTGGCTCGCCGCCGAGCGCAACCTCGACTTCGGCGGCTACCCCACGCTATGGGAGTGGTCGGTGGAGGAGCTCGAGGACTTCTGGACCTCGATCTGGGACTTCTTCGACGTCCGTGCCTCCCGGCCGTACGCCGACGTCCTGCCCAACCGCGCGATGCCCGGGGCGAAATGGTTTCCGGGCGTTGAGCTGAGCTACGCGGAGCACATCTTCCGTGGAAAGCGCGACGCTGACCTCGCCGTTCTCCACGCGTCGGAGCTCCGCGACCTCGGTGAGCTTACGTGGGGGGAGCTGCGCGAGCAGGTCGCGCGCACCGCGACCGGTCTTCGCGCGCTGGGCGTCGGCCGCGACGATCGCATCGTGGCGTACATGCCGAACATCCCCGAGACGCTCATCGCCTTCCTCGCCACCGCGAGCGTCGGGGCGATCTGGTCGAGCTGCTCGCCCGACTTCGGCGCCGCGAGCGTCATCGACCGCTTCGCCCAGATCGAACCCAAGGTCCTCTTCTGCGTCGACGGCTACGGCTACAACGGTCGCGACTTCGACCGCACCGACGTCGTCGCCGGCCTTCAGTCGGCGATGCCGAGCCTCGAGCGCACGGTCGTCCTGCCGTACCTCAACCCCAACCCCGACCTCGGCGGGCTCCGGTCCGCGATCACCTGGAACGAGCTGCTCGATTCCGGCCGGGGCGCGGGCCTCGACTTCGAGCAGGTTCCCTTCGACCACCCGCTCTGGGTCCTCTACTCATCCGGCACGACCGGTCTCCCGAAGGCGATCGTCCACGGCCACGGCGGCATCCTCCTCGAGCACCTGAAGAAGCTCCACCTCCACGTCGACGCCCAGGACGGCGACCGCCTCTTCTGGTTCACGACGACCGGCTGGATGATGTGGAACTTCCTCGTCGGCGGGCTGCTCACCGAGTCGTCGATCGTCCTGTACGACGGAAGCCCGGGCCATCCGGACATGGGCGTCCTGTGGGACCTCGCCGAGCGCACCGGCATGACCTGCTTCGGCACGAGCGCGAGCTACATCGCGGCGTGCATGAAGGCCGGCACAGAACCCGGCGCGGGGCGTGACCTCTCGAACCTGCGCTCCGTCGGCTCGACCGGCTCGCCGCTCTCGCCCGAGGGATTCGAGTGGGTCTACGACCACGTCGGTCGCGACACCTGGCTGTTCTCCACGAGCGGGGGGACCGATGTCTGCACCGCCTTCGTCGGGGGCGTCCCCCTGCTTCCGGTCTACCGCGGCGAGCTGCAGGGCCGGGCCCTCGGGGCCAAGATCGAGGCCTTCGACGACGACGGCAACTCCATCATCGACCAGGTGGGGGAGTTGGTGATCACGGAGCCGATGCCCTCGATGCCCCTCTTCCTGTGGGGCGACGAGCGCGACTCCCGCTACGCGGCGAGCTACTTCGCGACGTATCCGGGCGTGTGGCGGC
This sequence comes from Actinomycetota bacterium, assembly GCA_046729615.1. GTDB lineage: Bacteria > Actinomycetota > Thermoleophilia > Solirubrobacterales > 70-9 > AC-56. The sequence continues at coordinate 14,964 of JBKPHA010000057.1, read as the reverse complement.
ACGGCGACTGGATCGAGATCACCTCCCGCGGCACCGCCGTCATCTACGGCCGCTCGGACTCCACCATCAACCGCCAGGGCGTTCGGATGGGCACGAGCGAGATCTACCGTGCCGTCCAGGGGGTTCCCGAGGTGACCGACGCGCTGGTGGTCGACATCCCGCGCCCCGGAACCGAAGGCTGGATGCCCCTGTTCGTCGTCCTCGCCGACGGCGAGACCCTGACCGACGAGCTCACTGCCGAGATCAAGCGACGCATCCGCGAGCTCCTGTCCCCGCGCCACGTGCCCGACGTCATCTACCAGATCGCCGAGGTCCCGCGAACTCTCTCCGGCAAGGTCCTAGAGGTCCCGGTGAAGCGGATTCTCACCGGTACCCCACCAGAGCAGGCGGCGAGCCGGGACTCCCTGGGCAACCCGAGCTCGCTCGACTACTTCGTCGACCTGGCCGCCAAGCTGCAGGCCGACGCCTAGCCCTCACCGCTCGCTAAGCGGGGCGTCGCTCATCGATTCGCCGGCTCATGGTGCAGGTACCGACGATGTCACGAATCCCGGTGCGGGGCAACCGGCACCAGTCGCGGCGCGAACGCTCCCGGCGACGTTGAACTGACACGGCCCCGCGCCGCCCCGACCCGCTCGGCGCGGTCAGGGCGGCGCGAGAGGATTAGCGCGACCCGTCTTCTACGGCGTAGTCGGATCGGCCCAGGAGCCGCCGAAGATGTCGCTGTTCCCGAATCCCGGCCGGCAATCCTGCTTGGGCGCCGGCCGGGGCACGCTGGCGCCTGTCACGAGTGACATCCTCCAGTCGTCGACCGCCGGGCAGTCATCCGCCTTCCGGACGTCGTTCCAGACAGCCGCGCCATAGTCGTTGGTGGCGACCGCATAGACGTAGTCGCCGAGGAACTCGTCCGTCAGGGCGTTCGCGCTGGACGCTCGAGCGTCGCCAGGCGCGCCGCGATTGAGCTCAGTGAACGATCCCACGGTCCCGTTCGACCCCACGTCCGCGTGCTCAACGACCCCGACCAGGGGACGAGGGTCCTCCGTGTCCTCTTGGTAGGGCTTGAGGAACGCGTTGTAGACCAGGTAGACATCCTGACCGTCGGGCGAGATCGCGGCAGCGGAGTAGAAGCCGCGGTCTCCGGATTTGGCCTCCACCGCGGCCGGATCGGTCCAATCCTCGCCCCCGTTGGTGGACGTCGTGAACATGACGTGCTCGTGGTTCAACACCCTGCCATCGACCCAGGTCATGACGATCTGGTCAGTGGCATCCGTGCCCGTCGGCGCACCGTTCGCGATGTCGATGCTCGGCGCATCGGAGAGGTCGTCTCTCGCACCCGTGATGCCGTCCATCTCGAAGCGACCCTGCACCGGATCGAAAACACCGGTGTGTACGACCTGGAAGAGTCGCCGCGGTGCGCTGAACGTCGCACCGCCATTCGTCGAGGTCGCCATGTAGATGCCGTTCTCCTGGAGCTGCTGGTCCCAGCCCAGCCAGAACACGTAGACCGTCCCGTCGCTGGCGGTGCGGATCGTGCAGCCGCTGGCACCGCTCAACACACCGAACTGGGTGCCGGACGCCGAGCCGGGAATGCTGGCCACCTGGACCCTCGACCAGCTGTCGCCGCCATCGGTGGACGTCGCGACCAGCAGATCATGTGCGGCCGACCCAACGCTCGGGCCTCCGCGGTAGTTCGCATAGCAGAGGTACGCGTTGCCGAAGTCCGGGCTCGATTCTGCGTTGTCCGCCCAGATCTGCTCCTTGTCCGCGAAGGCCGCCGCGCTCGTGCTTGGGATGAGAACCGGGGGCTTCCATGCGCTCTTGTCGTCGTTCGCGGCAGCGCTTACGTTGTCGGTGCGCGAGACGCCGATTCCCTCTACTCCCTTGATTGCGAAGTCATTCCGCTTCGAGGCGAAGTTCGAGGTCAGGTTCGCGTAGTAGAGGCGCGACCCGTTCGCCCACGAGAAGTCGCCGTTCGCGTCCGGCTTCGGACCGAAGGCGACCGCTGGATCGCCGTCGGACACAGCGCCGTTCTCGTAGTACCACGGCAGAGTGCCGATCTCCCCGCCCTCGTCGGGCGTCAGCGGCGTGCAATCGGGATCGCTGGGACCCACAGCGCCCAGGCACGTGCGCGCGCTGAAGCCCGAATAGGTCGGCTGCGTCCAGGTTTCACCTCCGTTGAGCGAGAATGAGAGACCGGAGGTACCGACGCCCGGCGTGAAAGGACAGGTGGTGTCGTCACCCGCGTTGCAGGCCTCCAAGTCGATGTTGTCGTTGGCACCCTGCACCAGGGTCATCGGGCTGGATTGGTCGACCGCGAGGGCCGGCTCGTTCTGCTTGTTCTGCGAAAACGGCGTCGTCGGGCTGCCGACGCTGACCAACGTGTCCGCCGCTTGCGCTCCGGCGGGAACGGCGAACGCGAGCAGTGTCACGCCGATCACCGAGGCGATCCATCCTCGCTTCAACATGGGCATCCTCCTATGCGTCCCTGTCCACCGCCCCGCGCGGGCGGCTTCGTCGGCGGCATCATTTCCGAACCGCGCGCCGCCCGCAAGTCCGCTCCGGCCAAAGTTTGGAACCCGCGCGCTCCAACACGGCCAGTTGGGCGCTATTCCAGCCCGAGGCGCGCGCAACGCTCGCGCGCCTTGGCCAGGACGCCCTCCGCGCCGTCCACCACCCCGCCCCGCATCAGGACCTTCCCGTTCACGACCGCGGTGTCGACCACGGCGCCGGATGCTGCGTAGACGAGGTCGGCGACGAAGTCTCCGACCCCGAGCTCCGGGGTATCGCTTCGCACGAGCAGGAAGTCGGCAGGTTGACTCTCCTCGATCAGCCCGGTTGCGCCGAGCAGAGGCGCATCCTGGCCGGTCGCGATGCGCCAGGCCTCCTCCGCCGGCAGCACCGAGGGGTCCCGCGCCTCGTGCTTTTGCACCAGCGCGAGGATCTTGAGGTCGGAGAGCAGGTCGAGCGAGTCGTTCGACCCCGCGCCGTCCGTCCCGATGCCCACCGGGATCCGGTGGCGGCGGACAGCGCGGTAGGGGAATACTCGGCCGACGGCGAGCTTCAGGTTCGCGACCGGGTTCGTGACGATCGTGGCGCCTCGGTCCGCCACCAGCGCGAGTTCAGACTCGTCGAGCCAAGCGCCGTGGGCGAGCAGCGTCCGCGGGCTCAGCACGCCGACCCGATCGAGGTACTCCGCCGGTCGCGCGGCGTGCTGGGCGACGCATCGTGCCACCTCGTCCTGGGTCTCCGAGACGTGGATGTGGATCGGAAGGTCGCGCTGCGCCGACGCCTCACCGATCCAGCGGAGGCCCTGCTCGCTGACCGTGTAGATCGCATGCGGTCCTAGAGCGGGCGCGACCAGGGGCCCGGCCTCGCCGATCTCCTGGAGGCTGCGCTTCGCCATCTCCGGGATGCCGTCGCGCCCCGCGGCGGCGCCCACGTCGACGAGCGGCGCGCTCACCGTCGCGCGGATTCCCGCGTCCTCGACCGCCCTGACCGTGGCCGCCGGGTGCCAGTACATGTCCCAGAAGCGCACGGTGCCCGTGCGGATCATCTCCAGGCACGCGAGGCGGGTCCCCCAATAGACGTCCTCTTCGTTCAGTCGAGCCTCGACCGGCCACACCACCTCCTCGAGCCAGCGCATCAGCGGCAGGTCGTCTCCATGCCCCCGAAACAGCGTCATCGCCGCGTGGGTGTGCCCGTTCACCAGGCCTGGGAGGATGGCCATCCCGTCCGCGTTGATCACCTCGTCGCCGTCGCGGGGCCGGATGCGCGGACCGAGCTCCACGATCGCGCCGCCCTCCGCTCGGATCCCCGCGCGCTCGCCGTCCAGCGTCCCGTTGACGACCGTGAGGCTCACTAGCCCTCGCCGGCCAGCGCGGGGACGATCGCGGCGAGCGCCTCGGCCAGGCGCTCTCGGTTCCGCGCACGGCCCGCCTCGAACTCCGCCACGGTGAGCTCGCGCTCGCCTACCCCGTTCGCCAGGTTGTCGACGATGCAAATCGCCGCGTAGGGCAGCCCCAGCTCCCCGGCGACCACGCACTCCGACGCGATCGTCATGCCGATCACGTCCGCGTGCCGCGCAATCAGGCGGATCTCAGCGCGGGTCTCGAACCGCGGCCCGATTGCTTCCCAATAGATCCCGCCGTCGCGGAGCGGAGCATCCACACGCTGCGACCACGCGGCAACGATCCGCCCGCGCCACTCCGGGTCGAAACCGGGCACCACGTGGGCGCGGCGGTCGTCGAAGGCCGACTTACCCGCGTGAAGGGCGATGAAGTCGTCCGGGCAGACGAACGTGCCGACGTCCAGCTCGCGGCGCAGGCCGCCCACCGATCCCAGCGCCAGTACTCGGTCGCAGCCGGCATGCAGCAGCGTCCGCATGTTGGCGGCGTGGTCGAGCCGGTGCGGCTGGACGTATGGCTCGCCGTGGCGCGGGATCAGGACGGCGTCGCCCACATCGAGCCCGTTCACGTAGTCGCCTCCCGAGATGCCCAGACGGCCCATCAGGCAGTTTCCGTACCGCTCCTGCGAGACACTAGGCGGGCGTGATCGGATTGCGCCGCTCGCTGAAGTGGCGCTCCTTGCCGGCGGCCGCCGCGAACCGCCGGATCAGCTCGCCGCGCAGCTCGTCGGGCTCGATCACCGCGTCGACCACGAGCTCCGAGGCGAGGTGCAGGATGTCGATGTCCGCCGCGTACTCCTCCCTCTTTGCCCGCACGAACGTCTCGCGTTCGGCCGGGTCCTCGATCGCCTGGATCTGGTTGTAGAAGACCGCGTTCACCGCCGCCTCCGGACCCATCACGGCAATCGACGCGGTCGGAAGCGCGATGCAGGCGTCGGGCTGGAACGCGGGCCCCGCCATGGCATACAGGCCGGCGCCGTAGGCCTTCCGCACGATGACCGAGAGCTTCGGCACGGTCGCCTCGGAGACCGCGGAGATCATCTTGGCGCCGTGGCGGATGATGCCCTGGCGTTCGACCTGCGTGCCGATCATGAAGCCGGGCACGTCGGCCAGGAAGAGCAGCGGCACGTTGAACGCGTTGCACGTCCAGATGAACCTGGCCGCCTTGTCGGCCGAGTCCACGAAGAGCACGCCGCCCTTGAACTTCGGCTGGCTCGCGACGGTGCCGATCGCCCGGCCATCCAAGCGCGCGAAGCCGACGACGAGCTCCCTGGCCCACCGCGCTTGGACCTCGAGGAAGGAGTCCGCGTCGACCAGGGCCTCGATCAGGTCCAGGACGTCGAAGGGGGAGCCCGCGTCCGCCGGCACGATGTCGGCGACCAAGCGTTCGGAGGCCGGCTCGGCGGGGGGCGCGGCAGGGGGGGCCGCTCGCCAGCTCTGCGGCATGTACGAGAGGTAGCGCTTGGCGAGGTCGATCGCGGCCTCGTCGGAGTCGGCGAGGAAGTGCCCGGACCCGGAGAGCGACGTGTGCATCCTGGCCCCGCCCATCTCCTCGAGCGTCACCTTCTCGCCGATCACCATCTCGGCCATTCGCGGCGATCCCAGGTACATCGAGGCGTTGCCGTCGCGCATGATCACGACGTCGCAGAAGGCCGGGATGTAGGCGCCACCCGCTGCCGACGGGCCAAACAGAAGGCAGATCTGCGGGACCCGTCCGGAGAGGACGACCTCGTTGTAGAAGATCCGCCCGGCGCCCCGGCGGCCGGGGAACATCTGCACCTGGTCGGTGATCCGGGCGCCGGCCGAGTCGACCAGGTAGAGCATCGGGATATCCAGCCGTAGCGCGCGCTCCTGGATCCGGAGGATCTTCTCGACCGTCTTCGCCCCCCAGGACCCGGCCTTCACCGTCGGGTCGTTGGCCATGAGGGCGACCGTACGACCCATCACCTCGGCGATGCCGGTGATGACGCCGTCCGCGCCCAGCGCCTCCTTCTCCCAGTTGGCCAGCAGCGCCTCCTCGGAGAAGGAGCCGGGATCGACGAGACGAGCGACCCGTTCGCGGACCTCGAGCTTCCCCTGCGCCGCCGTCTTTTCGTGATGGCGCTCGGGTCCGCCCGACAGGGCGGCTTCCATCGCGCGGCCTAGATTGCCGCCGGCCCGCGTCTCAGCCATTCATCTAAAAGGACCGCGACTCCTCGTCGGGAGCGCCCTTCGTGGCCGGCATCTGCTGCGTCTCCTCCTCGTCCCCGGCGGCGGGGCTGGCGCCGTCCTCCTCGCGCACATTCGCGGCCATGTCGGCCGCGGGCTCCGCGGTCTTCTTGGCGTGCTCGGTAGCGGTGCCGGCAAGCTCGTTCGACAACTGCTCGAGGCTGGCCAGCACCTCGTCGCGCCGTGCCTCGAGGTCGGCGATCACCGTCTCGAGGCCGCGCTTTCGCGCGCTCGCCTCGTCGACGATCCGCCTTGCCTCGGCGTGGGCCTTGCGTAGCGTCTGCTCGGCCTCGCGGTCGGCGTCCGTCCGCTTCTGCGTCGCGTACTTGTCGGCCTCCGTGCGGAGCTTCTGGACGGCCGTCTCGGCGACCCCCTGTGCCTCAGCCAGGGTCTGGTCGGCCTCCGCGCGCGTGCGATTCGCCTGTGCCTCGGCGCCTTCGATCACGCCCTCGGCCTCGCGCTCGGCCTGAACGCGCAGCCGCTCGGCGACGTCGTGCGCCTCGGTGAGGATCCTTCCCGTGTCCTCGCCGATGCGCTCGAGCTCGCGCCGGACCACGTCGCTTCGACTCTGGTCGGCGCCGCCCGTCTCGAGCCAATCGGCGAGGCTGCTCAGGAACCGGTCGACCTCACGCTTGTCGTAGCCACGGCGGCCGACCGGGAACGTCGCGCTGCGAACGCGTTCGATGCTGTCTCGATCCACGCCTCCTCCTGTCGCCGCCGGCAAGAAGCAAGCGCGACTATAGACCGAGTTCGGTGGGAACCGGCCTTTCCCCGGAATAGTCGTAAAAGCCCTTGCCGCTCTTGCGCCCGTAGTAACCGGCCGACACCATCTTCCTCAAGGTTGGCGGCGCGGCGAAGCGGCGCTCGCGGTACTCGTCGAACATGCTGTCGGCGAGTGGCCCATGATGCCGCAGCCGATGACGCCAACCTTGCTGAGCTCCATGCGGGACGCCCCTCCTTTGCCGGATGGGTTGCTGCTCAAGGGCGGCGGCAGCCTACATGGCCGCCGGATGAGGGCGTGGGAGAGATTCTCAGTCGAGGATCGGCTCGGCCGCCCGTGCGAACGACCCGGCCTGCTCGAGCTCGTCGATCGACCTGTCGATCGCCTGGGCGAGCGCGTCCGCGTCCGGCAGCGCTTCCGGATCCGCATAGAGGCCGAAGTACGCGCCGTCGCCGACCGTCGTCACCCCGATCGAGACCGCGTGATCCTCCGCGATCGGCACGACGGGGTACGCCTCCACGAGCCTGCACCCGCGCATGTAGAGCGGCTCGCCCGGCCCGGGAATGTTGGACACGGTGAGGTTGAATGCCCGCGGGCTTGCGATCAGCCTCGAGACCAGCCGCTGCATCGGCCCCGGAGCGAACCCGAGCCAATCCAAGATGTCGGCCGCACCCTCCGGCTCCCTCGCTTGCTTTCGCTCCATGGTCCCCACGTGGATCTCGCGCAGTCGCCGCATTGCATCGGGCTCGTCGCATGGCAGGTCGACGAACATGAAAGAGATGCGGTTGCCGAACTCCCCGGACGGCTCAGTTCCGCGCACGTTCACCGGCACCATGGCCTTGAGCCGGATCGGGCGCTCGCCGTGCTTGCGCAGAAGCTCGCGAACGCCGCCGGCGCAGGCAGCCAAGAAGACGTCGTTCAGCTTCACCCCGAAGGCGATCTTGATCCGCACGAGGTCGGCGACGGGCCGCTTGAGGCGGACGAGGTGCCGCGCGGGCGAGATCCGCCGGTTGAGTGAGCTGCGCCTCGCCGGACGCGCGGCATCGACGAGCGCCCGGGCGGCGCGTGCCCCGCGCTCGGCAAGCGCGAGCGCATTGCTGGGCGATCCCGCGATCCGAGCCGGCATCGCGGCCAGGTCCGCCGGGCGGCGAGCTGCGTCGGCCAGAGCCCCGGCGATCCGCGCGGCGGCTCCCGGCGCGGGACGGGGAGTCCAGTCATCCGGCCCGGGCGGTGGCGGATCCGGCTCCGGGTCCACCAGGAGGCTGGCCAGCTCGACGGCGGCGATACCGTCGACCATGCAGTGATGCGCCTTGCCGATGACGGCGAGTCGGCCATCCTCCAGTTGGTCCGCTACGCAGATCTGCCATAGGGGGCGATCGCGGCGCAGTGGCTTTGACAGAAACCAGTCGATCGCGCCGGTCAGCGTGCGCGACCGGCTGCGGGTGACGTGCCGGGCGATGTCGAACGCGGGATCGTCTACCCAGATCGCGGGGCCGAAGCCCAGCGGCGACGGCGACAGGAGCTGCCTGAAGCGGGGAGCCCGGCACAGGCGCGCGGCGATGTGGTCGCGGCAGTCCGCGAACGTCGGCGCCGGACGGTGATCGGGTGGCTGGAACACCGCCGCCCATCCCACATGCATGTGCGCGTTGGCGGTCTCGACGGCGAGGAAGGACGCGTCGAGCGGCGACAGCCGCGACGTGGACATATGTGCCTCCTCCGATCGTCGCTCGCCGCGTCACGAGAGTGTGCGCGGCCCGAACTCCGAACCGGAAACGATCCCGCATCGGCCTCGCGATGTAAAGGTCGAATGGCGCTCCTTAACACGCTTTTTAGGCGCAAATTGCGATCGCCAGGGCGCTAGGTATCGGTCGCGAGCGCCATCCGATAGCGCACCTCGGTCGCGCCGCCGCTCGCGTGGCGACGCTGCGTGGCGCCGTCCGACCGGAAACCGAGCGCCTCGTAGAACGAGCGCGAGCGCGGCGTGTCCCTGAAGGTCCAGAGCGTTACCTCGGTGAACGAATCCCGCGCGAGCCGCTCGAGCGCGTAGCCGACTAGCTCCCGCCCAATGCCCCGTCGCCAGGCCTCGGGATGGACGTTGAGCGCCCAGATCTCACCCACGCTTGGCGCGGCTTCGATGTCACGGCTCGGACCGAAGCTGATCCACCCGCGGACTTTCGAATCGAACTCCCCGACGGCGAGGTTCCGGCTGCTACGTGCAACCCGATCTGCGATCCTGGTCCGGAGCACCCCGGCATCCGGCATCAAGTCGTCCGGCACGACGCCGCGATATCCCTCGCGCCAGGCCGCAAGCGCCACCCCGACTATGTCGCCCAGGTCCCCCAGCCGCGCGGGCCGGACGACGATCGTCACGTGGCCTGTGTCGCGATGCCCGCCTCCTCGAACCGGCGTCCCATCGCCTCCGCGAGCGCGTTCAGGCCGCTCAGCGGGCGCACCATCACGATGAGCTCGCGGACCTTGCCGTCCGCGTCGAAGCGAAGCAGATCGAGGCCGTCGAGGCGCCGGTCGCCGATGCGGGCCTGGAAGATCAGCGTCGCGGTGTCGCCGTCCTCGAGCTGATCGGTGTAGCGGAAGTCCTCGAAGGCCCGCATGGCGCCCTGGGTGATGATCGCGCCGACCACCTTCCTTCCCTCGTATGGCTTGAACACCGCGGGGCTGCGGAACACGACATCCTCGGCCAGGGCTTCGACGACCCCGTCCGGATCCTCGGCTTCCACAGCTGCCCTGAAGGCGTCGCTCTTCATCGCGCTCGCAGACTACCGGTGCCAATCCACGGGCCCCGCCTGCAGGACGTGAGCCCCGAGCGGCCGGCCCAGCAGCTCCTGTGCCGCCCGCGAGGCTTCGAGCAGCTGCTCGAGCTCCACCCCCGTCTCGATCCCCATCTCGTGGAGCATCGAGGCGAGGTCCTCCGTCGAGACGTTCCCCGTCGCCCCAGGCGTGAGCGGGCTGCCGCCGAGCTCGCCGAACGCGGACTCGAAGGAATCGATCCCCTGCTCGAGCGCCGCGAGCACGTTCGCGAGCCCCTGGCCGCGTGTGTTGTGGAAGTGAGCGGTCAGCTCCATGCCGGCGAGGCGCCCTCTCGCGGCGGCGAAGAATTCGCCGACCTGCCGGGGGTTCGCCATCCCCGTCGTGTCGCCGAACGAGACCTCCTCGCAACCGGCGTCGGCCAGGCGCTCCACGATGCCGAACACGCGGTCGGGCGAGACCTCGCCCTCGTACGGACAGCCGAAGACGACGGAGATGACGCCCTCGCAGCGCAGCCCCTGTCGCCTCGCCCGGGCGAGAGTCCGCCCCAGCTCCTCGAGCGATTCCGCGATCGTGCGGTTCTTGTTGCGCTTGTTGTGGCTCTCGGTCGCCGACAGGAAGACGTTGATCTCGTCGAACCGATCACGATGCCGAAGCGCGCGCTCGAGGCCCCGCTCGTTCGGGATCAACACGGAGTAAGAGACCCCGCTCGGACGCTGGATCCGGGTCAGCACCTCCTCGGCGTCGGCGAGCTGCGGGATCACGTCGGGACGGACGAACGAGGTCACCTCCAGGCGCGGCAAGCCTGTCGCCGCCAGCATGTCGATCAACCGGACCTTGTCGCCGGTGGGGATGACCTCGGGCTCGTTCTGGAACCCGTCGCGCGGACCGACCTCGCGGATCCGGACTCTTGCCGGGAGCTCGCCCATCTCTAGTGGTGCCTCTCATGACGTTGTGCCGGAAATGGCGAGGCACAGACGTCGCCAGGCAAGGACGCAGGGAGCGTGGCGTGCATGACTGCACGCGAGCGACCAGGCATGGATGCCGTCGGCGCCGTAGGCGCCGCGCAGCATGGCGGCGTCTGGGGCCGCCATTTGCGGCGCAACGTTGTAAGAGGTACCACTGGTCTAGCCGGCGGACTTCACGGCGCCGACGTCGATTACACGGCGTTCATGGGTGCCGACTCCGATCGTCCGCTCCCCCTCGCACACCTCGACCTCGAAGCGCAGCTTGCGGCCATCGACGACCTCGCCCAGCCGCGAGCGGACCGTGCACGTGGCGCCCTCGTCGGCCGCGGCGACGTGCTTGACGCAGACCTCGAAGCCGACCGTCGCCTGGCCCTGCGGCAGATTCTCGTAGGCGAGAAGGGCGGAGTTTCGCTCCATCATCGCGATCATTCCGGGCGTCGAGAGAACACGGACGCCGATCGAGCCGCCGACGTCCGTGACCAGCCGGTCCTCGACCTCGAACTCCATCCTGCGTTCGAGGCCCGGCCGGAGCGTCGGCTCGGCGGGCCGGTCGGAGTCCGGCACGATCTCATTCATGGCCGGGGGTTCGGAACCAGCCGCGGGCAATCCCGGTGCGCCACGGGTCTGGTTCCTCACGCGCTCGCCATCCGAGGCTCGCTCGCTCACACCATCCCCAATCCGCCGGATACGCCGAGCGTCTCGCCGGTGACGTAGGAGGCGTCATCGGATGCCAGAAACGCCACCGCGGCGGCGACCTCCTCCGGCTGCCCCAGGCGACGCATCTGGGTCTGCGATCTCATGGTCTCGATGATGCGCTCGCCGATGTCGCCGAGCTGCTTCGCCGCCATCAGGAGCGGCGTCTCGATCGGGCCCGGCGCGATCGCGTTGGCGGTGATCCCGAAGCGAGCGTTCTCGCGGGCGATCGTCTTCGTGAACGCGATCACGCCCCCCTTTGCGGCCGAGTACACCGCCGACCCCTTCGATCCCACGCGTCCGGCCTCCGATGCGATGTTGACGATGCGCCCGTAGCCGGCTTCCTGCATCCCCGGCAGCGCCGCGTGCGTGCACGCGAAGACGCCCTCCAGGTTGATCGCCACGAGGCGCCGCCAACGCTCTGGAGTCATGTCGGTGAAGAACGCGAAGTCGTCCGTGCCCGCGTTGTTCACGAGGATCCCGAACGGGCCGTGGTCGCGAATGACGGTGACAGCGGAAGCCGGATCGGCGACGTCGAGGAACGTGGCAGCCGCGTCGATCTCGGCGCCAACGCCCCTGGCACGCTCCTCGTTCACGTCCCCGATTACGACGTCCGCCCCCTCCGCCGCGAGCCGGCTGGCGATCGCGGCGCCGATCCCGCTCGCGCCGCCGGTCACAAGGGCCTTGCGTGCCTCGAGTCGCATCCGAGGCGCAGCATATGGGCAGCGCCACAGACCCGCGGGCGGCCGACATAAGCTGCGGCCCCAGTGGCGGAGCCCATTCCGATCATCGGCGCGACTGGAGCCCTCGGCTGGGGGCTCGCCATGCGTCTCGCGGCGGCGGGTCAGCCAGTGGTGATCGGATCGCGCAGCCCCGAGCGGGCTCGGGAGGCGGCCGGCCGCGTCCGCGAGGTGGTCCCTGACGGTGCGGTCGAGGGGCTGGTGAACGACGAGGCGGCCCGGCGCGGGCCGATCGTGTTCCTGACAGTGCCGTTCCGGGCGCAGGCGGAGAACCTGAACAACTTGCGTGAGGTCCTGCAGCCGGAACAGATCCTGGTCGACTGCACGGTTCCGACCGCAGCGGCCGTGGGCGGCAAGGCCACCCGCACGCTCGGCGTGTGGCAGGGTTCGGCGGCCGAGCAGGCGCAGGAGATGGTGCCCGACGGGGTGACGGTAGTAGCTACGCTCCACACGATCAGCGCCCGCGCGCTGGGGAATGGGGAGGCCGAGCTCGCCGAGGACATCCTGATCTGCGGCGACCGCAGGGCCGAGAAGGCCCGCGTTGCGCGGCTGATCGAGCTGATCCCGGGGCTCCGCGCGGTGAACGCCGGGCCGCTCGAGGCGGCGCGAATCGCCGAGCAGCTTACCTCACTTCTGATCTCGATCAACGCCCGCTACAAGAGCCACGCAGGCATCCGCATCACCGGCTTGGGCGACGACGATCACTGGCGATGAGGGTCGCGCTGCTGGCGGGTGGCACCGGCGGCGCGAAGCTCGCCGCCGGGGCGCAGGAGCTGCTCGGGGCGGACCTCTCTGTGATCGCGAACACCGCCGACGACACCAGGGTCCACGGCCTGTACGTCTCTCCAGATCCCGACCTCGTCACGTACTGGCTCGCCGGCGTGATCGACGAGGAGCGCGGCTGGGGGATCCGGGGCGACAGCTTCGTCGTGCATGACCGGCTCGAGCGGCTCGGGTCCCTCGGCTGGTTCCGGCTCTCGGACCGCGACCTCGCCACCTGCCTCTACCGGACGCACTTCATGGCCGAGGGCGGCAGCCTGACGGCGGCGCAGGCCCAGATCGCGCGGGCGCTCGGCTCCGCCGCGCGGGTGCTCCCGATGGCGGAGGAGCCCGTGGCGACGCGCGTGCTCACCCCCGGCGGATGGCGGGAGCTTCAGGAGTTCCTGATCGTGGACGAATCGGAGCCCGAGATCCTGGCGATCGAGGTGCAGGGCATCGCCGACGCACGGCCAACCCCCGAGGTCCGCGAGGCGCTCGAGGCGGCCGAGGTGGTCGTCGTAGGCCCGTCCAACCCGGTGATCTCGATCGGGCCGATCCTCGCCGTGCCCGGGATGCGCGACGCGATCGCGGCGTCGGGCGCCCCCGTCGTGGCGGTGAGCCCGTTCGTGGCCGGGAGGGCGGTCAAGGGGCCAACCGAGAAGTTCATGGCCGCGGTCCTTAGACCCTCAACCGCCGCGGGCGTCGCCTCGCTGTACGAGGGACTGATCAGCGCGATGGTGGTCGACGCCGACGATCCGGAGCCGGCGCCGCAGGGCCTGCCGGTTCTCTCGTGCCCGACCCTGATGGAGGGCGCGGATGGCCGGCGCGCGCTTGCGGAGCGGCTCCTCGAGTTCGCCGAGACGCTCAGCTGACCCGCCGTGGACGCGACCGCGATCATCCCCGTAAAGCGCTTCGGCCGGGCGAAGCAGCGACTGCTGGCGACGCTCGATCGCCCGCAGCGAGCGAAGCTCGTCAAGGCGATGCTGAGGGATGTTCTGGCCGCGACGACCGGCGCCGAGCGCGTCGAACGGGTGACCGTCGTCACCGCCGAGGGGCGGGCGGAGCGGATCGCGCTGGCGCACGCGCGGCGCGTGAGGACACCGATCGAGGTGCTTCAGGAGCGTGGGGACCGGGGGCATCCGGAGGCCGCGACGCTTGGAATCGTGCGTGCGAAGGCCCTCGGCGCGCGCTGCGTGGCGCTTCTTCCGGGCGACTGCCCCCTGCTCGACGCGGGCGAGCTCGATGCGGCGCTCGACCGCATGGAGCCCGGCCGAGTGGTGGTCGTTCCGGACCGTCACGGCATCGGCACGAACTCGCTCTTGATGTGCCCGCCCGACGCCATTGCTCCAGGGTTCGGTCCGGGCAGCTGCCAGCGACATACCGATCGCGCGGAACGGGCGGGTCACGAAGTCGCGGTCGAGCCACTGCCGTCGCTCGCGCTCGACGTCGACACCCCAGAGGACCTGGAGGAAATGGCAGGGCTGCTCGAGTCGCATCACGAGCGGGCCCCAGCGACGGCGGAGGCGCTGGTGCTCCTGGGGCGAATCGCAGGCGGGGCACGCAGGTGAGCGGCCGGGTCAATGTGATCCCAGTTGGGGGGCTGCCGGAGGTCGGGCAAGGCGATCCGCTTGGGCGCCTGATCACCCAGGCCGTCACGGAAGCCAGCGAGCGCCTCGCCGACACGGACGTCCTCGTCGTGTCGCAGAAGGTGGTCTCCAAAGCGGAGGGGAGGGTCGTCGATCTCGGTGGTGTTGAGCCGAGCGATCGGGCCACTGACATCGCCCGGCGCCTCGGCAAGGACCCGCGCATGGTGGAGCTGATCCTCCGCGAGAGCGTCGAGATCGTGCGGGCCGAGCGGGACGTACTGATCGTCGAAGGGCGGGCGGGTTGGGTGTCGGCCAACGCCGGGATCGACGCCTCGAATGTGCCCGGTAGTGACCGGGTGACGTTGCTGCCGGAGGACCCCGACGCCTCAGCGCGTCGATTGCGGGCGGAGCTTCGCGCGGCGAGCGGGGCCACGCCGGGGGTCGTGGTCGCCGACAGCTTCGGGCGGCCGTGGCGGCTCGGTCAGGCGGACGTCGCGATCGGGTGCGCAGGCGTCGCACCGCTGGACGATTGGCGCGGGCGGCGAGACCGGGACGGGGGCGGGGGCCGCCCGGGCCGGGGTGGGCGGGGCGGCCAGGGCGGCCCCCCCGGCGCCCCCCGGGGCCC
>JBKPHA010000056.1:0-52626 GCA_046729615.1 Actinomycetota bacterium | reverse complement strand
CCTATCCCTTTTCGCCCTGCTCATATGGAGGGCGCTGCGCATCATGACGCTTTCGAAGAACTTGTACGGGAGCGTGATCGCCGGCTCGATCGCCGCCATGTTCATGTGCCAGGTGTTCGTGAACGTGGGCGTCGCGATCGGGATCATGCCGGTGACCGGCATCCCGTTACCGCTGATGAGCTTCGGAGGATCATCGGTCGTCGTCACGTTCATGGCGATCGGGCTCCTGCAGAGCATCTACGTGCAGGCGCGGCTCGCCTCCAAGAGCAGGGCGGACCTCGCGCGCTGAGCGCGAGGCCTACCCACTCTGAGGTGAGTTAACTGAGAAAGCGAATACTGGTTTCAGTCGATGCGGGCGA
Source organism: Actinomycetota bacterium (assembly GCA_046729615.1). Classification (GTDB taxonomy): domain Bacteria; phylum Actinomycetota; class Thermoleophilia; order Solirubrobacterales; family 70-9; genus AC-56. Next base: position 52,267 of record JBKPHA010000056.1, on the reverse strand, counting down.
AACCCGCGTCGCCGTGCTCGAGAGCAAGGGCTCGGCACGGTCCGGAGGAAATCCCGACTTCAAGGTCGCGGAGCTCTACATCGAGCGCCGCGGGCAGCGATCGATCGTCGGCAACGTCTATCTGGGCGTGGTCGACAACGTGCTTCCCGGAATGGAGGCGGCGTTCGTCGACATCGGCCTGGAGCGAAACGGCTTCCTGCACGTCGATGAGATCGTGCTGCCCGGCGGCGAGGCGGCGCCACGTCGCGGCCGCGGGCGCGGGCGGCGCATCGACGCGCTTCTGCGGCCCAAGCAGGAGGTCCTTGTACAGGTCGTCAAGGATCCGCTGAAGACAAAGGGGGCTCGCCTCTCGATGCAGCTCTCGATCCCCGGGCGGTACCTCGTCTACATGCCTCTGGGGGAAGGCGTCGGCGCCAGCCGGCGGCTGCCGGATGCCGAGCGCGAGCGGCAGCGAAAGCTCCTGCAGAAGATCTACAAGGGCGACGGCGGGGTCATCGTCCGAACAGCCGCCCAGGGCGCGCGCAAGGCGGACTTCGAGCGCGACATCGAGTACCTCAAGAAGCTGTATGAGGTCGTTCAGCGCCGCGCCCGCGAGGCGAAGGCGCCGGCCATGGTCTTCCAGGAGGCGGACCTGTCCATCCGCGTGCTCCGCGACGTCCTGGCAAAGGAGTTCGACGGCGCCATCATCGACGATCCCAAGCAGCACCACCGGGTAACGAGCTTCTTCCAGCGCACGGCGCCGGAGCTGGTCGAGCACGTCGAGCTCTACACCGACAAGGAGCCACTGTTCGAGAAGATGGGTGTCGAGGACGCTTACCGGTCCGTGCTATCCCGCCGCGTGGACCTTTCCTCCGGGGGCTACCTGATGATCGACTACGCCGAGGCCCTCACGGTCATCGACGTCAACACCGGCAGCTTCACCGGGCGCGGCAAGGGCCGCCTCGAGGACACGATCACGCGCGTCAACGTCGAGGCGGCAGAGGAGGTCGTTCGCCAGCTGCGGCTGCGGGACATCGGCGGCATCATCGTCATCGACTTCATCGACATGGCACGCGCGCGCAACCGGGACCAGGTGCTGAAGACGCTGCGAAAGTCGCTCGACGCCGACAAGACCAAGAGCTACGTCATGGACGTCTCGCCCCTCGGGCTCGTCGAGATGACCCGTCAGAACGTCACTGACGGCGTCCGCGAGATCCTCACGAAACGCTGCCCGACCTGTGACGGCGAGGGCGTCGTCGAATCCGAGGAGACGGTGGCGATCAGCGTGGTGCGCCGCCTGCGCGACCTCGTCGAAGCGCATCCGGAGCCCGAGGCCTTCCTCGTGCGGGTGAACCCGAAGGTGGCGGCAGAGCTCCTGCGCGAGGACAGCCCGCTCCACGAGCTCGAGGAGAAGAGCCGCAAGCACTTCCACTTCGAGGGCGGCGACGCGTTGCCGCTCGACACGTTCGAGGTCGCGGACAGCGGCACGCGGGGGCAGATCGAGGAGCGGGCACTGCCGTTCCAGGTGGGCGACGAGGTCCTGGTGCGCATCGAGGAGCCGCACATGTACAACGTGGACGACGCTGTGGCGCGCGTCGACTCCTACATCGTGAGCGTCACCGGCGGCGGTCGCTTCGTGGGCGATCGCCGGCTCGTCCGGATCGAGAGCGTGGGGCGGGCAGCCGCCACAGCATCCCTCGTCGGGGAGCAGGCGGGCGAGGAGGGAACCCGAGATGAATCCAGCGGCGATTCGAGCGGCGAGCCCGTAGAATCGACTCCCTCGCGACGGCGCCGCGGCCGAAGGGGCGGCAGACGCCGTTCCCGCGTGCGGGCCCAGAGCCCCGCGGACGGCGAGTAGCGGTTCCCATGCCAGAGAGCTACGCGATAGTCGAGACCGGCGGCAAGCAGTATCGCGCCGAGAAGGGCGCGAGCCTGCTCGTCGAGAAGCTGGCGGCCAACGAGGGCAGCAAGGTCAACCTGCGGGCCGTGATGTTCAAGCACGACGGCGACGTCGTGCTGGACGGCGACAAGCTGGAGAAGGTGAAGGTCGAGGCGATCGTGGCGGAGCACGTTCGTGGCCCGAAGGCGCGGATTTTCAAGTACAAGCCCAAGAAGGGCTATCGCCGCCGCGCCGGGCACCGGCAGGCGCTGACCCGTCTGGAGTTCACCGACGTGCGGATCCTGAGCCGCAAGCCCAGCACGCGGCAGGCAGCGCGACGCACGCAGAAGAAGTCCGAGCCCAGGGCAAAGGCCGAGGCGAAGCCGAAGGCCCCCGCCAGGAAGCCCGCGGCCAAGAAGGCCGCGGCAAAGAAGCCCGCATCCCGCACCAGGGTGTCGTCCGGTGGGCGCTCCTCGTCGTCGCGGCGCTCCTCGTCTGCTAAGAAAGAGAGCTAGCCATGGCGCACAAGAAGGGACTCGGATCAAGCCGTAACGGGCGCGACTCGAACCCGAAGTACCTCGGGGTGAAGGTCTTCGCCGGCCAGCAGGTCGGCGGCGGCGAGATCATCGTACGCCAGCGCGGCACCCGGTTTCGTCCCGGCGACGGCACCGGCCTCGGGCGCGACCACACGATCTTCGCCGCCCGGCCGGGCGTGGTCGAGTTCAAGACCGGCCGCCGCGGCCGCACCGTCTCGGTCGTCGAGGCCGAGAATTAGCCCTGGCCCGGCTTCCCGAGCACGCGGCGAAGAACCGCGCGTTCTGGGAGCGCGAGAGCGACGCCTACCAGAAGCGCCATGGAGCTCGCCGAGAACGCGGGGCTCGCCTGGGGCATCTGGCACATCCCGGAGGCGGAGCTGCGGTCCTCAGCGATGTCGCCGGAAAGGACGTGCTGGAGCTGGGCTGTGGGCAGCGCAGTGGTCGATCTCGCTCGCCAAGCTTGGCGCGCGGCCAGTCGGCCTCGACCTCTCGGCACGCCAGCTCGAGCACGCGCGGCGACGGATGGCGGAGGCCGGCGCCGACTTTCCACTGATCGAGGCGAGTGCCGAGGACGTGCCCGCAGGCGACGCGAGCTTCGACGTCGTCTTCTGCGACCACGGCGCACGAAGGCGAGTGCGGTGTCGGCCACCTCGCGCCAACGCTGTCGATCGTCAGCGAGTGCCCGCGATTTGGGGATGTGAACGACCTCAGTCACGCCGCGGTTGCGGCGCTGCTTCTTGAGCGATGCCTTGACGATGGCCAAAGGCACGGTGTGGTCTTCATCGCCGGAAATGAGCAGCAGCGCGGCCCGCGTTCGGGAGTCTTCGCATCACGAGCCGCGTCGGCGGCAGGCGTGTCCAAGTCGAGGAGGTAGTCGAGTCACGTGGTCCTCGCAGCCTTGTTCCTGCACAGACTGGTGCACGGCGGCATCGCAGCGAGCACCCGATCCCAGCTTCGCTGTACACACAGCGACCCGTGCATCGCCTAGCGCACCCGTGCGGTCCAAACGCGGTCCGAACGTCCCTAGCGAGGACCCCTGGGAGCCCGCCGAGCTCAGCGAGGACGACTTCCTGCATCTATTCGGATCACGGAGGCCGGGGCTATGCGGTTGAGAAGGCCAGCTGGGATCGCGCGAGCTCGCGAGCGAAGGTGTCGTCATAAAGCTTCCGCATCCTCGAACTAGTGGGCCGTAGAACGGAGAGAGACCGCACAGGGCGGTCTCTCTCGTTCAGACACCTATCACTCTTACGACTATTCGATCGGAACCGTGGTCTGGAAGAGCACCTCGCCTGACGGAAAGTCGCGGACCGTGATGGTTGCAGTGTCCCCGACCACCGGCCTCAGGCCGGGCGGACAGCTGGCCGAACCCGTCGTGACGTTGAAGTTGACGCGGCCGCTCTTTGGCTCGATGGGCTCGCTCGTGGCCTGCAGGTGGCCGCCGGGCTGATTCGAGCCGGACTTCGTCTCGCAGGCGAGCGAAGCGTCGACGGTAATCGTGACGGCGTCGGCTGTGCCGAGTCCGGCGATCGAGCCAGAACAGTTGACTGCCAACCCGACCTGCCTGCAGGTGATCGGGTTGTTGTTCACCTCGTGAGGGTTCGCCGCCCAAGCCGACGCAGCCGGGATGGCCGCGACCGCGGCGACGACTACTCCTAGTACTAGAAATCGCTTCACACTGCCTCCTTCTTGGCGCACACCTGTTGGCGCGTTCTTGGCGCACACCTGTTGGCGCACGCCGTCGTGGATTCCTGGTCGTGACGGTTGCGCAAACTGCGGCCCCGTCAAACGGAATCTGTCGCAACTCCCCGATTTGGGTTACTGCGGATCGGCCATTCCCGGAACCCGCTATTTGCGGTTTTTCACCTCTGCGCCCAGCCATTCGTCGAGGAACAAGGGTCAGCTACTTGGCCGACCGCGTACCGGCGTCCCGCGCCGGTGGCGGTTAGCAATACCCCTGGGCGCACGCCTTTTCGCCGTACCCGCTGCAACCGGGGTCGGCGCTAGGGCGGCAGCGCGCGCGGGCGCTCAGGCGACAACGCTGCGCTACAGCCTCTCAATCGTGGAACTCCAGCGTGCCGTGATCGCAGAGCCGACGGAAGCTCCGCCGTTCGCGTTTGCCTCGTCTACCTGCCGCCGTTCCCGCTCAGCTATGGAATCCATCCGAAGCTCCTTCTTCGCAGGACACCTGACGGGATCGCCGCGTGGCTGCTGCGTGCTTGACCTCGCGAGGATCTCGCGTTTGCCATCGCGGCGGGCGCTAACGGGTGCCGGGGGCGAACTCCATGAACCGCGGCTTGTTTAGCTTGTGCCGGAGCACGGTGCGGGCGCGCGGCCAGTGGTTGATGTCGAACTCGTTGTTCGCCGTCACGCTCCGGTAGTAGACAAGCGCCCGGACGCGCCGATGCGCGAGCGCCCAGTTCAACAACCTGCGCGTGAACGCCCCGCTGTAGTCGTTGTCCCACGGGGAATACTCACCGACGACGAAGGGCCAGTGATGCTTACCCGGGTTGCGCCAGGTGCGGTAGAAGTGGCGGAACGCGGACCAGACACCGGGCGTCGCGAACTTGGAGTAGATGTCCGCGCCGATCCAATCCACGTAACGGTTGCCCGGCCAGTAGCGTCCCGGCGTGTTCCCGCGAATGTTCGGAGAGCCGATCGTCTGGGGGACCCACATGAATGCCACCCGCGGTCGACCCAGCTCGCGTGGTGTGCCGCGGCGTTCATAGACCGGGTCGCGATTCGATGCGGCACGGTAGATGCGCGGCATCCCCAGCTGTGTGAGCTTGCGGTTGATGCGGGCTCGCCTGCCGCCTCGCACGATCAGGACGATGCGCCGCCAGGCCTTGCGGAAGGCCTGGGTCGAGTGGCTCGGGCCGCGTGACGAGCCGTCGGCGTTGAAGGCGCAGTAGGGGTTCCAGTGGCCGTTCATCTCGGGGAAGAGACGGATGTAGAGGACTTGACCGGATCTCGCGACGAGCCGATTGAGCTCGAGGATGTACCGGTCCCCGAACCCGCGGGCGATCCGGCGCGGGCTGATGACCTCCGGCTCGCCGCCTGGAGCCGTGGAGAGGCTGAGTACCCCGCGGGTGTGCGTTATCCGCCACCTGTGCAGACCCCCGAGGAGGTGCTCGCCATCCCAGCGGCCAAAGCTCTCGAGCAGCGCGTTGTGGGCTCCGACGCGTCGATTGAACGCGCGGAAGTCCTTCGCCCTTGCTGTATCGGTCACGCCGTGGAAGATCCGCCCGTGCGGGGGGCGGTAGGGCGAGCGATGGCCCTCGGCGGCGCCTGGTGCGGCGACGAAGATGGCACAGATCGCCGCGACGGCCGCCACGCCAGCGCCGAGGGTCGCGCGTCGATGGATTCGAGCTGACGGCATGTGAACACTGCCTCCCTTATCGCCCGCCGGGCGGCGCCCACTCTAACCTCGCCGACATGCTGTACGACCGGGCGAGAATCTACGTCGAGGGCGGACGCGGCGGCAACGGCTGTGTCAGTTTCCGGCGGGAGGCCCATGTGCCGAGGGGCGGCCCAGACGGCGGCGACGGCGGGCGCGGAGGCGACGTCCTCCTCGTGTGCGACCCGTCGCGACGCGATCTCGCGGCGCTTCACCGGCGCCGGCATTTTCGCGCCGGACGCGGCGGTCACGGTCAGGGCAAGCAGCGTCACGGCGCTCGCGGTGAGGATCGGGTGATCCAGGTGCCGCCCGGTACCGAGGTCGACGGGCTCGAGGGGAGGCGGTATGACCTGGTCGAGCCCGGCCAGCGGGCGATCGTCGCGGCCGGCGGCGCCAGGGGGCATGGCAACAAGCGCTTCGCCACCTCGACGAGGCAGACGCCCCGATTCGCGGAACGAGGGCTCGAGGGAGAATGCGGCTGGATCGAGCTGCGGCTGAAGCTGTTGGCCGACGCCGGGCTGATCGGGCAGCCGAATGCGGGGAAGTCGTCACTCCTCGGCAGGTTGACCCGCGCCGCGCCGAAGGTCGCCGCCTATCCGTTCACCACGGTGGAGCCCGTGCTGGGCACTCTCGACGACGGGGAGCGCCAGCTCGTGCTCGCCGACATCCCGGGGCTCATCGAGGGAGCGGCGGCCGGTGCCGGCCTTGGACACGAGTTCCTGGCACACCTGGAGCGCTGCCGCGTCCTGGTATACGTCGTCGATATCGGGGGCGGGGAGCCATCGGCCGCGTATGACGCGGTCCGCGCGGAGCTCGCCGCGTACGGAGCCGGACTCGAGCTGCTGCCCGAGCTCGTGGTGCTGTCCAAGCGCGACCTGGTTCCGGACGAGGACGCCGAAGCCGCCGTCGCCGAATGGAGCGACCGGCTGGGCGGCGAAGCGCTTGGCGTCCTCGCCGTCTCCTCGGCGACCGGGGCCGGCCTGGACGAGCTGCGCCGCGCAATCTTTCAGGCGGTGCCGGTCGCGGGCGCACGGCCTGCTGCGGCGCTCGCCGAGCCGGAGTTCGAGGCCGAGCACATCACCTATCGCCCGGCCGGCGACCAGGGCTTCGACGTGCGCCGCATCGACGAGGGCGTCTTCGAGGTCGTCGGCCGGGGGATCGAGATGCTGGTGGGCCGTCACGACACCGAGAATCGGGAGGCGCTCGTCTACCTCGAGCAGCGCCTCCGCGAGATCGGGGTGATCGCGGCGCTACGGCGGGCGGGATTTACGCCCGGTGACGAGGTCCGGATTGGCACCGAGGCGTTCGAGCTAGACCCTGGCGAATAGCGCCCCGAGCGGCGCAGGTCCGTACCTACACTTCGCACGGCCATGACCGTTGTGGCAAAGCTGGGGTCCTCGATCGTCGCGGACGACGATGGCGACCTTCGCTCGACCGTTCTGGACCACGTCTGCGCGCAGGTCGCCGAGCTTCATCACGCGGGCGAGAACGTGGTGCTGGTGACCTCGGGAGCAATCGCTCGGGGGATGCGGCTGATGGGACTCGACCGCCGCCCGAGCACCATCGATGAGATGCAGGCGGCTTCAGCCGTCGGCCAGGGATCCTTGTTTCGCGCGTACGAGGAGCGGTTTGCGCGGGAGGCGGTCCATGCGGCGCAGGTGCTCCTGACGTCGTTCGACATGTCGGCGCGGATGCACTACCTGAACGCGCGCCAGACGCTCCGCCGCCTCCTCGAGTGGCGCGCGGTGCCGGTGATCAACGAGAACGACACGACCGCGACCGACGAGATCACGTTCGGGGACAACGACTTCCTCTCGGCGCAGGTCGCGATCCTCCTCGACGCCAGGCTGCTTGTGCTGCTCACGGACGCGGCGGGGCTGTACACGGCGGACCCGCGCCTGAATACCAACGCGAAGCTGATCGGGGAGGTCGAGTCGTTCGACGAGCTCCAGCGATACGAGATCGGCGACCGCACCTCGGCCTTCGGCTCAGGCGGGATGCGAAGCAAGGTCGCGGCCGCCGAGATGGCGAGCGCGGCGGGGATCGCCGTCGTCGTGTGCGACGGTACCGCTCCGCGGAGCTTCCTCGCCGCTGCCCGCGGCGAGCGCGTCGGAACGCGATTTGCCTCGCATCCCGACCGCACCCCCAGCTTCAAGCTGTGGCTGCGCTACGCGAAGCCCAGCCGGGGGAAGGTCGTGGTCGACGAGGGAGCCGCGCGAGTGCTCCGCGAGCAGGGGTCGAGCCTCCTGCCGGTTGGGGTAACGGAGGTGGAGGGCGAATTCGCCGCCGGCGACGCCGTGGAGATCGTCTGCAACGGCGACGTGGTCGGCAAGGGGATCTCGAACTACTCGGCGGCCGAGCTCGCCCGCATCAAGGGCCTGAAGTCGACCGAGGTGGCCGAGCGAATGCCGCATGCCGCCGAGGAGGCGGTGCACCGAAACTACTTCGTGCTGACGTAGCCGCCGTTGCGCGTTCGCACCGCTGCCCCGCCGATGGATCGAGCGGCTTCCCGGGTTGCCTTCGCATGGCCGTCAGAGGTCGCCACCGGCTGGCCCTCGACCTGTGGCACAAGGACGCGCGCCTTCCCGATGAGCTCGTCTGCGAGCGCGCTCACGTCGGCGCGGCGCTCGATCTCCAGCAGCGGATCTTCGTCGGCCCAGGTCACGGCGCGAGGGTGAGCGAGCAGCGTGCAGCAGTCCTCATCCGGCAGGACCGATACGTCATACGTGCCAAGCGCTCGTGCCTCGGCGACGATCTCGTCCTTGTCGCGGTCGAGCAGCGGGCGCAGGAGCGGGAGCGACGCGGCCCGTTCGACGACGTCGAGGTTTCGGATGGTCTGGCTGGCGACCTGGCCCAGCGAGTCGCCTGTGATGAGTGCATGAAGTTCCTCTCTCTCGGCCAGGGCCCCGGCAACCCGGACCATCAAGCGCCGCTGCGCCAGTACCTGGAACCGCCCCGCCCCGGAGCTCGCCAACGAGCGCTGGGCGAGGCCGAACGGGATGACGAACAGGTTGGACGCGCCCTGGAAGCGGCTCAGCCGCGCGGCGAGCGCATACGCTTTGTAGGCGGACTCGGGGCCGGTGAGCGGCTGCCCCGAGAAGTGCACGAACCAGCAGCGCAGTCCGCGCTTCATCATCCGGTAGGCAGCCACGGGCGAGTCGATGCCGCCCGAGAGCAGCACGAGGGCATCTCCGCTCGTGCCGACGGGAAGCCCGCCCACCCCGCGCAGACGGTCCACGGAAACGAATGTCTCGCGGGCACCCAGCTCGATGTGCACCTCGAGATCCGGATCGTCGAGATCGACTTCGAGCCCGAGAGCCGACTGCACCCCCGCGCCTACGACTCGGGCGGTCTCGCCGGAGCTGAGCGGCGAGCTGTCCTCGCGGCGCCGCGCGCGGACCGCGAAGCTGGTGCCATCGCGCCCGCGAAGCAACTCGACCGCGAGCCGCGTGGCAGCGTCCGGCGTCGATTCGGCCCGCAGCGCCGGCTGCACGACGTTCAGCCCCGGTACGCGAATCGCCGCGTCGATGGCGGCCTCAAGCCGACCGGGGGGTGCGAAGACCAGGAAAGACAGGCCGCGGTAGCGCAGATCGAGTCGCCCGATGCCGCTGGTCATCTCGCGCAGGTTTCGCTCGAGCTGCGCGGTGAATCGGTCTCGGTTGCGCCCCTTGAGGGCAAGCTCGCCGAATTTGAGCAGCGCACACGGCTCTGCGCCCGCCGACCGCGCCGCGGACTCAATAACGGCAGTCGCCGATTCGGCTATGCTCGCTGCGCTTTTCTCAGGTCGCACCACCATCGAGTAAGAGCCTAGAGCGCCGCGTATCGGTCACGGCCGATTCATCGCCAGCGATACTGACGCGGTGACGCTTCAACCAAAGCGGTCGGTCTCCCTGGTCATCAGGAGCTCGGATTCCCTGCTGCTCGTGCGCAGGCCGGATGACGACGAAAGCCTCGCCGGGGTTTGGGGGCTGCCCGCGACGTCGCTCAAGCGCGGGGAGTCCGAGCAGGATGCCGTCCGCCGGGCAGGGAGGCAGAAGCTAGGTGTACTTGTCCGCCCGGTACGGGCGATCGGGAAGGCGAGCGCCAGTCGCGAGGCGGGCGGGCAGGCGATGCGGGACTGGGAGGTGGAGATCACGAGCGGCCAGCCCACGGTGCCGCAGGATGCGCCGGGGACGCAATACGTCGATCTGCGCTGGGGTCAGGTCGCGGAGCTCGAGCCCGCGGCGAGGGCGGGGTCGCTGTGCGCCCGCGTGGTGCTCGCCGCCGACGGTCGCTGGCCATGGGCCCGATCCGGTGGCCCTCACAGCTGATAGGTCACGAGGGCCGTCGCCACCGGGGTGCCGTCCTCGGCGGCGACCTTCACCTCGCAGAAGCACAGGCCGCTGCCGCCTCGCCTGACGACCCGCGCGTCGGCACGCACGCCCTGCGCCCGGGCTGGCCTAAGGAAGTCGACCGTGATGCCCACGGTCGAGGCCCGCGGGCGCTCCGGGACCTCGGCACCCGTCCAAGCGGCCGCGGCGGCGGCGGTGTCGACGAGCGAGCTGATTGCGCCGCCGTGGACGACGTCGCCGATCGTCGGCAGGGTGTCGGCGAACGGCATCGAGAGCACCGCGCGGTCCGGCTCCATGAGGTCGGTGCGGATTCCCAGGTGCGCGACGAACGGCGAGCTCTGCAGCCAGTCGCGGGCGAGGGCAGCGCCGCCGGTGAGCTGGGCAGCCGATTGAGGCCGTTGGGTTTCCGCCACTCCGGGAGGGGCAGGCTAGCTACTCTCTCGGGCATGGCCACCGCCACCCGCACGGTCACGGAGGTTTGCAAGTCCGCCAAGCGCGCTTCGCGCGAGCTGGCCGTCGCGAGCACGGAGGCGAAGCACGGCGCGCTCGCGCGGCTCGCGGATCTGCTCGGCGAACGCGAGGACGAGATCCTGCAGGCGAACGCGGAGGACCTGGCCGACGAGCGCGCGGCGGGGCTGACGCCGGCGCTTCGGGATCGACTCGCCCTCGACGGGCCCAGGGTCGCCGCTATGGCAGAGGGTGTGCGTGCAGTCGCGTCGCTTCCCGATCCGGTCGGCGAGTCACTCGAGCAGCGCACGCTCCCAAGCGGCCTTCGGCTGCGCAAGGTCCGCGTACCGTTGGGCGTGATCACGGTGGTGTATGAGGCGCGCCCCAACGTGACCGTGGATTGCGCTGCCCTCACGCTGAAGAGCGGTAACGCGATCGTGTTGCGAGGGTCGAGCTATGCGGCGCGCTCGAACGCGGCGCTCGTGCAGCTCGTGTGCGAGGCCGTTGGCGACGCCGGTCTTCCCGAGGCGGCGGTGGAGCTTCTCGCGAGCGGCGATCGCGCGGAGTTGGCGGAGCTCGCGACCGCGGACGGGCTCGTTGACCTGATCATTCCGCGCGGCGGCGAGGGGCTGAAGGACGCGCTGAAGTCGGTGGCCACGGTTCCCGTGATGTACGCGGCAGCAGGTAACTGCCACGTCTACGTTCACGAGGACGCCGACCTCGAGATGGCGCGGCGAATCGCCTTCAACGCGAAGGTGCAGCGGCCAGGCGTGTGCAACGCCGCCGAGACGCTGCTGGTGAACGACGCGGTGGCGGATGGCTTCCTGCCCGCGATGCTCGCCGACCTGCGCGATGCCGGGGTCGAGCTCGTGGGCGATGAGCGGACGCGGAGCGCCGCGGGCGACTCTTCGGTCGGCGAGGCGACTGCGGCGGATTGGGATACCGAGTACCTGGCCATGAGGATGGCGGTCGGAGTGGTCGACTCGCTCATCGAGGCGATCGAGCACATAAACAGGCACGGCACTGGGCACTCGGAGGCGATCGTCACCTCCTCGGAGGGCGCAGCGCGTCAGTTCACCGACCAGGTCGATGCGGCGGTCGTCTACGTCAACGCCTCGACGCGGTTCACCGATGGCTTCGAGTTCGGGATGGGCGCCGAGATCGGAAACTCGACGCAGAAGCTGCACGCGCGCGGGCCGATCGGGCTGCGCGAGCTGACCACGTTCAAGTACGTGGTGCACGGCGACGGCCAGGTCAGGTAGGAGGGGCCAGGTCGGCGCGATCGGCGTCCTCGGGGGCGCGTTCAACCCGCCGCACATCGGGCACCTCGTGCTCGCGCAGGAGGCGGCGTTCCAGCTCGGGCTCGACCAGGTAGTGCTCGTCCCGGTGGGCGAATCGCCCTACAAGCGGATCCATCCCGAGCCGGGGCCGGAGATGAGGCTCGAGATGGCCCGGCTGGCGGCGCGGTCGGATCCGACGGTCGACGCGTCCGACATCGAGGTGGCGCGCGATGGACCGTCTTTCAGCTTTCGTACCCTGGAGTTGATGAGCGACGCGCGACCCGGGGACGAGTTCGTATTCCTCATGGGCGCGGACGTCGCAGCGGGGCTTGAGAGCTGGCGCAATCCGAAGCGAGTGCTGGAGCTCGCGCGGCTCGGGATCGCGGCCCGGCCGGGGACGGCGCTCGAGGAGGCGGAGGCCGCGATCGAGCGGCTGGGAGGTGACGATCGGGCGGAGGTCGTGCGGATGCCGGAGATCGGAGTCTCCTCGACGGGAATCCGGCGGCGGGTCGCCGCGGGGGCGCCGATCCGGCACCTCGTGCCGGACGGGGTCGCGCAGCTGATCGGCGACCGGGGGCTCTACCGGGAGTGAGGCCGGCGCCGCAGAGGGAGCCCGAGCGGGTCGACTCCGAGGCGATGGCGCGCCGTCTGGCCGAGCTCGCCGACGCGAAGAAGGCCGAGGACGTCGTGGCGCTCGATATGCGCTCGCTGGTCGGCTATACGGACTTCCTCGTGGTCTGCACGGCGCGGAACGAGCGCCAGGCGAAGGCGATCCACGACGACGTACACCTGCGCATGAAGCGGGATCACGGGATGCTGCCCGCCAGCGTGGAGGGCGAGGTGGAGAGCCGCTGGGTGCTCATGGACTACCTCGATTGCGTACTGCACGTCTTCGTCCCGGAGCTACGCGACCGCTATCGGCTTGACGTGCTCTGGGCGGAGGCGCCGCGGCTGGAGCTCGAGCTCCAAGAGCTTCGCAACAGCGCGTAGACGATCAGGGGCTGACCCAGATCGGGAGGCGTCGCCTCGCCCGCCCGGGTCATGCCGAGTCGCTTCGCGACTGCTATCGACCGGACGTTCTGGGAATAAATGAGGCTGATGACGCGCTCGTTCGGGAGCTCCCGGAACGCCGCATCCACGGCGGCCATCGCCCCCTCGGTCGCGAGACCCTCGCCCCAGAGCGAGGGGCGGAGGGTCCACCCGATCTCGACCTCGTCGGCCAATTCGGGGACGAAGGTGGGGTGGGAGGCGCCGATCCAGCCCATGGGCTGCGACTCCTCGCGCGGGATCACGGCCCACAGCCCGAAGCCGCGGACGTCCCAGTGGCGCACGTGGCGGTCGAGCATCGCGCGCCACTGATGTCGGTCGAACGGCCGGCCCGGTTGGAGAGCCTCCCAGACCTCGGGCTCGCGCCAGATCGCCTCCATCGCAGGGGCGTCGGAGTCGAACCACCGGCGCATGATCAGGCGCTCGGTCTCGACGCGCTCGGGAAACGCCATGCCGCGATATTCGCAGCCTGGGGGAGCGACGTCCGTCCGATCGCGCCCCTAGCTTTAGCGCCATCGTGAGCGCGGATTCCGGCGAGCACCGCGGCTGGTGGCGTCAGGGCTTCAGCATGTTCAGGAAGCGCCTGCTCGGCTACGACCCGCACGCGGTTCACGAGGCGATGGTGCAGTGGGACGCGGAGCTGCATGAGGCGCAGAACCGGACGGCGGCTGCCGAGGCACGGGCAGCGGCCGACAGAGCCAGGCTCGACGCGACTAGGGCGGAGGCCGAGACGGCAAGGCGGCGGATCCTGGAGCTGGAGCGGGTGTCTGGACGCCTGGCCGCGATGGTGGTCGATCGCGACAGGGAGCTGCGCCGGTTGCGGGCGGAGCTTCACGAGGCGCTCAAGCGCGAGGGCGAGGGCTTACACGCGTTCGTCGCGATCGCGCGGGACCTGGAGATGGTGCGCCGGCAGGCGGGGCGGCAGGCGACACGGATTCGGCTGCGCGCACTGGGGGAGGCGGCGGAGGTGGCGCGGCGGATCACGGCGTTGGAGGGGGTCGAAGGCGGGTCGGGCGACCGGCTCCTGGCGCGGATCGAGGAGGCGATCGAGCGGATCGGGGCCGAGGAGGATCGGGACGACGACGAGCTGGCGGCGCGGGCGGAGGCGAACGGCCACGTGGAGCGCGACGCCGGCGAGCTGTTCGACGGGCTTGTCGAGGTGGAGGTGGGGCCGCTCAGCGATTTCTCGCAGCTGGTCGGATTCGAGGATGCGGCGAGTGCAATCGGGGCCACGTCGGAGATCTCGGTGAAGCGGTTCACGCAGGGGCGGGCGACGCTGGCGATGCGCTTCAAGCATCCGGTCGAGCTGTTGCGGGAGCTGGAGGAGCGCGCGCCGTTCGACTTTGTCGTGCGCGACACGCGGTCGGATCGCGTCGTCCTGGACTTAGAGGCCGAGTAGAGCGAAGCCCGCTCGACGAGCGGCCACATGGTCGCGCGGCTATGGTGGCCGGATTGAGTCGCTCGCCCGCGCGAACGGCATCGAGATCACCTACGCGACGTTCGGAGATCCCGCCGACGAGACGACCGAAAGGGGAATGTTGCGGAGGCCGTCACTGCCGCGGGGCGATGAAGCCAGGCGTCGAGGTAATCAAGCCGCTCACCGAGCACACGCGGTACGGCCTGATATTCGACATCAAGGGACGCCTTCTCAGGGTTTAGTGCAAGTGGGTTCCCCTGAATGGCGATGCCGTAGTCGGTCGCCTGGTGAGCTCTCGATACACGCGAGGCGGCCGGCGGATTCGAACGTTCTACACGTCGGATGAGATCGATGCCGTCGCCGCCTTCTGCGAGGAACTGGATCAGTGTTACCAGCTCCCGGTGGAAATGTTCGACGGCATGCGAGGGCCTTCATCTTCGTGTTGCTCCGCCGAGGAATGGGCAGATGGCGTCGATACACTGGTCCCGCGATTTTCTCCTTGAAGGGGCTGTAGCTCAGCTGGGCAGAGCGCCGGCGTGGCACGCCGGAGGGCACGGGTTCGAGTCCCGTCAGCTCCACTGTTCCAGCCAGCCTGGCCGGGAGACGGTCGGCGCCCACGAGTTCCTCGAGTGCTTCGGCTGGTACATGGAGCGATCGGCGGCCGGCGAGGAATTTCTTGTGACACGCTGGGGCAAGCCGTACGTCCGCCTCCTCCCGGCGCGGGACGGGTTCGCCTTGGACAGCCCCACTCGAAACAGCGGCCCCGCCGGGCCGTGAATACGATCCGCCTGTGCCGCGTCACGTCGCGTTCCTACGAGCCATCAACATCGGCGGCCGGCGGGCCAGCAGCGTCCAACTGACCGCCGCCCTCGAGAACGCCGGCTTCCAGAATGTCGCCGCCTTCCGCGCGAGCGGCAACCTGATCTTCGACGCCGACCGCGGATCGCCGGCCGGCGACGCCCCAGGCGTGGACGAGGTGCTAAGCCGGGCGCTCGGCTTTGAGGTCCGCAGCTTCCTCCGCACGGCCGACGAGGTCCGCGCCATCGCCGCTTTCGAACCATTTCCACCCGAGATCGTCGACGCGTCGCAGGGCAAGCTCCAGGTCGCACTCCTCGCGAAGGCGCCGCCGAAGCGCGTCCGGGACGAGGTCCTCGCCCTCGCCACGAACGCCGATCACCTGGCGATCCGTGGCCGCGAGCTCTACTGGCTCCCGAGCGGCCCGACGATGCGAACTGACCTCAACCTCCGCCTCATCGACTCCATGGTCGGCGAGAACACCCGCCGCACCAAGAAGATGATCGAGGAGATCGCTGCGAAGTTTCTGTGACCGTCTGAGGACGGTTACCATCCGGTCACCTCGACCCAGGGAGGAGCACGATGTACCCGAAGTCCCGCTTTCCGATCGTCCTCGCCGTCACCGCGGTGGCCGCTGCGGTGGCTGCGCCGTTGGCCGCGGGCGGAACCATCAAGCGAATCGACTCGACGGTCACGCTGGCGACGACGAACCCATTCCACGGGCACGTCAGTTCGCCCAATCATGCTTGCGAGGTCCATCGCGTGGTAAAGGTCTACGACCAGCAGCCCGGGCCAGACGGTCTCTTCGGCAAGACGAAGACGAACCGCCGTGGCAAGTGGTCCATCGATGCGCCGAACGTCAACGGCAACTTCTACGCGAAGGTGACCCGCCGCGAAGAGGGCGCCGCCGGCACGACGTACGTCTGCCGCCGCGACGTCTCGCCCGCCCGCCACTTCGGCAGCGGCTACTGACCGGGGACCTTCGCGCAGGTTCCCGGCGGCCCGGCCTCAGGCCGTCTCGAACCGAATCAGGCTGAACACGTCCGGGCTGCGCAGGCGCTCCCGGCCGCCCTGGAACGCGAGCTCCATAAGGAACGAGATCCCGACCACCTCGGCGCCGGCCTTCTCGACAAGCTGCTCGATCGCCGCCATGGTCCCGCCCGTGGCCATCAGATCGTCGTGGAGCAGTACGCGCGCCCCCGGATCAAGCGCGTCGACGTGCATGTGCAGCTCGTCGATCCCGTACTCGAGCTCATACGACACCGACGCCGTCTCGAACGGCAGCTTCCCCGGCTTGCGCACCGGGATGAAGCCGGCCCCGCATCTCGCGGCCACCGCGGCGCCCAGGATGAAACCCCGCGCTTCCGGCGAGACCACCAAGTGCGGCCGGAGGGGGCGCGCGTGCTCGGACAGCGCCTCGATCGCCCGCTCTAGCCCCCGCGCGCTCGCGAACAGCGGCGTCGCATCCTTGAACACGATCCCCGGCTCGGGGAAGTCCGGTATGTCGCGGATCAGTTCCTTCAGATCGTGCATGACAATCCCGCGGCATCCTGCCAGACTGGCCGCCCTTTTCCATACGCCGCTATAGGCTCCCGCCCCGTGAAGCAGGTCGCCGATGGGGTGTGGCACATCGACACCTTCTTCCTCCCAAACACGATCAACGCCTACCTGATCGACGACGTCCTGTTCGACGCCGGCACGCGCCACTCCGCCGGCAAGATCCTGCGCCAGCCCGGTGCTCACAAGGTCACCGCCCACGCGCTGACCCACTCCCATCCCGACCACCAGGGCGGCTCGCACGAGGCCTGCGGCACGCTCGACATCCCGCTGTGGATCGGCAGCGTGACGCCGACGCCGCCGAGGACCCCGAGCTCATCCGCCGGCGCCAGCCCGACCACCCGATCGCCCAGTTCTTCGTCAAGATCTTCATCGGCCCCGGCCACAGGGTCGACCGCCGCCTGGCGGAGGGCGACGAGGTCGCCGGCTTCACCGTCCTCGACGTGCCGGGCCACTCCGCCGGTCACATCGCCTTCTGGCGCGAGTCCGACAGCGTCCTGATCCTCGGCGACGTCCTTACGAACATCCACGTCCTCACGGGACTTCCCGGCCTCCACGAGCCGAAGCCATACCTCACGCCGGACCCGGAGCGGAACCGCCGCTCGGCGAAGCGCTTGGCCGAGCTCGAGCCGCAGCTCGTCCTCGGTCACGGCGCCCCGCTCCGCGACACCCGCAAGTTCGTGGAGTTCGTCGAGCGCCTGCCCGGCTAGCGAGCGAGCGCCCGAGCTTCATCCAGCACGGCCCGCGCCGACTTCGGCACACCGCGCCGGACCCGCCACGTCGCCCCGGAGAACCCGAGGTTCGCCACCATCGCGAATCCCGGCTCGTCCTCGCGCAGCGCCAGCAGTAGGTGCGCCAGGCGGTCGGCAGCGGGCAGGTCGCCGCTGTCCGCGACCCCCACACACCAACAGTCGACGCGACGACCTCCCGGCCGCACCATGAGCGCGCCGCGCTCGCCCACGAGCCATAGGCCCAGCCGCCCGCGGTGCATCGCGAGCCCGCTCCGCCGCAGGAGCTCCCGCTCCCGATGCCCGACGAGGTCGCCCAGCAGCCCGAGTGCAACGCCCTCCGCTCGCGAATCCGTCCCCAAAGCGCGCGCACCGCTTCGCTTGCTCCCCAGCGGCACCACGGAGCCCGCTCCCCGACGCGCCTGGAGCCATGGCACGATCCAGGCGTGCCCGAAGCATCCGAGCGCTACCGGCAGCGTCCAGGGAGAGAGCAGCAACAGCCCAGCCCCGGGCGCGGTGAACACGACCACCACCGCCACCGTCCACGCCGTCCAGCGCCAGCCGTCCCGTCGCAGCGTGTCGACGCTGACCTCCCGGCGCCACCAAAGCGCCGCCGCCTCCTCCAGGCCTGCCCGAAGCGGCCTCCCCGGAGGTGGCGGAGGAGGCTTCCAGGTCCGAGCTTCCGCCACCGACCGGCGCCCCGCTACCCGCCGGCGATGGGGCGGCGCAGCACGACCAGCTCCGCGTCGGCCGGCAGCTCGCGAACCACCTCGGCGGTGCCGTCTGCACGCGGAACGCTAGCCAGCATCCCGGCATCCAGCTGGCGCCGGAACGCCGCCACGGCGGCGGCGTGCGCCTCGGCCTCGTCCGCGCTCCACTCGGCGAGCGTCGTATGCCCGGTGCGATCGAGCCTGATCAAGCGTCCCATTTCTCCTCCTCGTGTCGCTCCTGCGGCTGACTATACGCCCGCCCTAATATCGCCAGCGTGGATCGGTATGACCCCGTGCAGATCGAGGCGCGCTGGCGGCGCATCTGGAATGAGGAGCGCACCTGGGAGGTGCCGAATCCCGGGCAGCCGGGCTTCGACGACTCGGCGCCGAAGAGCTACGTCCTCGAGATGCTCCCGTACCCGTCAGGCGATCCGCATGTCGGCCACCTGAAGAACTACTCGATCGGCGACGCCATCGCCCACTATGCGCGCCGCAACGGTTTCCAGGTCGTCCACCCGATGGGGTTCGATGCCTTCGGCCTGCCCGCCGAGAACCACGCGATCACGACCGGCGAGCCCCCGCGCGTCGCCACGGAGCGCTCCATCGAGTCCTACCGCAAGACGTTCGACCGCCTCGGCTTCTCGTTCGACTGGGCACGGGAGCTCTCCTCGCACGAGCCGTCGTATTACCGCTGGACGCAGTGGATCTTCCTGAAGCTCCTGGAGCGCGGCCTGGCCTACCGTGACGAAGCCCTCGTCCAGTGGTGCCCCTTCGACCAGACCGTGCTGGCCAACGAGCAGGTGATCGACGGGCGCTGCGAGCGCTGCGGCAACCTGGTCGAGGCGCGCGAGCTCGAGCAGTGGTTCTTCCGCATCACCGACTACGCCGACCGGCTCCTCGACGACCTGGACGCCATCGAATGGCCCGAGCACGTCAAGACGATGCAGCGCAACTGGATCGGCCGCTCCCACGGCGCCGAGGTCATCTTCCGCTGCGAGGAGCTGGGCATCGACTTCCCGGTCTTCACGACCCGGTCCGACACCCTCTTCGGAGCCACCTTCTTCGTTTTGGCCCCGGAGCACCACGACGTCGAGCGCCTCGCGGCCGGCACGGACTACGAGGACGCGGTTCGCGAGTACGTGAACGAGGCGGTTCGCGCCTCCGCCGAGGAGCGTGGGGCAATGGAACGCGAGAAGACCGGCGTGCCCCTTGGCCGCACCGTCACCAACCCGGTGAACGGCGAGCAGATCCCGATGTTCGTGGCCGACTACGTGCTGATGGAGTACGGGACCGGGGCGATCATGGCCGTTCCCGGCCACGACGACCGCGACTACGAGTTCGCGAAGGCGTTCGATCTTGAGATCCGCCGCGTCATCGAGGGCATTGACGCCGCGGAGGCCCGGGATGACTACGGCCTGCCCTACGGCGGCGACGGCCAGATGGTGAATTCCGGCCGCTTCGACGGCAAGCACAACCGCGAGGCCTACGACGAGATCGTCGCTTGGCTCGAGTCGGAGGGGCGGGGGAAGCCGGCCGTCCACTACCGCCTGCGCGACTGGCTGGTCTCGCGCCAGCGTTATTGGGGCTGCCCGATCCCGGTCGTCTACTGCGAGCGGGACGGGATTGTCCCGCTCCCGGAGGATCAGCTACCGGTGGTGCTTCCCGAGGTCGTCGACTACGCGCCGAAGGGCCAGAGCCCGCTCGCGGCAGCGACCGAGTGGGTCCAGACCACCTGCCCGCGCTGCGGCGGCCCGGCTCGCCGGGAGACCGACACCATGGACACCTTCGTCGACTCCTCCTGGTACTTCCTGCGCTACCTCGACGCTCATAACGACCAGGTGGCGTGGGACCGCGCGGCGGTCGACTACTGGATGCCCGTGGACCAGTACATCGGCGGCGTCGAGCACGCGATCCTCCACCTCATGTACGCGCGGTTCTTCACGAAGGCGCTCGCAGACATGGACTACCTGGGAGTGCAGGAGCCGTTCGCGCGCCTCTTCACGCAGGGCATGATCACCCGTGACGGCGCCAAGATGTCCTCCTCGAAGGGCAACGTCGTGAGCGCCGCTGAGACCCTCGAGCGCTACGGTGCCGACACGGCTCGCACCTACGTCTGCTTCATGGGCCCGCCCGACAAGGGCGGCGACTGGACCGACGACAGCGTCGAGGGGGTCCATCGGTTCCTCGCCCGACTTTGGCGGCTGAACGAGGAGGTCGTGGCGCGGACGGGATCCGGCGGCCGGCGTGCAGCACGCAGCACGCAGCATGCAGACTTGGCAGGCCCGGCAGGCGAGCTCCTGCGCAAATGCCATTGGGCGATCGACAAGGTCACCCGCGACATCGAGCGTGACTTCGGCTTCAACACCGCCATCGCCGCCGTCATGGAACTCGTCAACGATGCCTACCGGCTGAAGGACGACCTGTACGGCGACCCCGCCGGCGAGGCAGCGCTCCGGTTCGGAACGCAGACGGCGGCCTCGGTCCTGTTTCCCTTCGCCCCGCACCTCTGCGCGGAGGTGTACGAGGCGATCACGGGCCGCCGCGTCTGGGAGGATCGCTGGCCGAAGGCCGACCCGGCCTTTCTGGAGCGCGACGTCTTCACGCTCGTGGTCCAGGTGAACGGCAAGCGGCGCGCCGGCGTCGAGGCGCCGGCGGGTGCCTCGCGCAAGGAGCTCATCGCGCTCGCCCGGGCCGACGCCGCCGTTCGCCGTCACATCGACGGCAAGGAGGCGATCAAGGAGATCGTGGTGCCGGGAAAGCTCGTCAACCTCGTTGTCAGGTAGTCCCGCGGTGGACGACACGCGCGCAGCGTCCGTCTGCTAGAAAGGCGACGCATGCTTGTCAGGCGCTTCTCGGACGCCGCCGTCACCGAGTTGCACCGGTTGCGGCCGCACATCCTGATGGATGCGGGGGAGCTTGGTTCCCGCAACGTCTCGGTCTGCTGGCTCGAGGTCCCGCCTGGCGCATCGGAGGAGCTTCGCTCCCATGAGGAGGCCGAGCAGGTCTACGTGGTAGTCGCCGGCAACGGCAGCATGTCCGCCACCGGCGACACGCAGGCGCTCTCCGTTGGAGACCTTGTCCTGATCCCGCCGGCAACCGATCACTCCGTCGCCAACGACGGCTCGGAGCCCATGGCCCTCGTCTCCGTGCAGTCCCCGCCGGTATCCGCGGACGAGCTCTTCTCCCGGCGCTTGGCCGCGCAGGCGAGCGGCTACGACGACTACGAGGACGAGTAGCCGGCGTCACCGGCTAACCGGCCGCGCAGCGTGGTCCGCAAGCGCGTCACCGTCCACGGCCGGGTTCAGGGGGTCTTCTTTCGCGACACGACCCGCCGGATGGCGGAGTCCCGCGGCGTCACTGGCTGGATCCGCAACAACCCGGACGGCAGCGTGGAGGCGGCCTTCGAGGGAGATGCCGATGCGGTCGATCAAATGGTGCGGTTCGCTCACGAGGGGCCACACGGGGCCGTCGTCGAGAGAGTGGACGTGGCGGATGAGGAGCCGGAGGGGCTGACCGGGTTCAGAGTCACCTAAGTGTCGGAAGGTGCATTTCCCGCGCTAGGCGCGGGAAATGCACCGCTCGACGGTGGCGGTTCGCGCGTTTTCAAATTCGGCGCAGAGTCCTCACTCATCCCTGACCTAGGCGCGCCATACGCGAATCGCAGTGCCGCACGATCCCGGCGGTGGGTTCGCTCAGCCGTTCGCAGCTCGTCGTCTACGGGGCGGTTGCCATCGTCCTGCTCCTGGTGGGCGCTCGCTGGATCCGCTCCGGCGACGCGAGCGGCACGCCGGCCGGTGAGGTCACCTACGGTGACACTGGGTCGGCTGCCGGCGACGGGACGGGAGGCCTATCCATCGACGCGCAGGGCGGAACGGATGTCGTGGTCGACGTCGCAGGTGCCGTCGCCGATCCAGGCGTTTATCGCCTACCGGCCGGGGCGCGCGTCAACGACGCAGTCCAGCGCGCGGGCGGCGCGACGGCTCGCGCCTCGGTGGAGTCGATCAATCTCGCCGCCCGCCTGACCGATGGTCAGCAGGTGGTCGTGCCGGAGAAGGTCCAGGGCTCGAGCGCCACGGTCGCCTCCTCCTCCGGCACCGCCACGACGGAGCCGGCCGCACCTATCAACCTCGGGACGGCCACGGTCGAGCAACTCGACACGATCGAGGGGATCGGGCCGGTCACCGCGCAGAAGATCCTCGAGTTCCGCGACCAGCATGGCGGCATCTCCTCGGTGGATCAGCTCGACCAGATCGATGGGATCGGTCCCGAGACGATGGAGACGCTGCGATCCAGCCTTCAACCCTGAGGGGACACGACGTGTGGCTGCGACACGTCGGCTGGCGGTTCGGCGTCATTGGCGGTCTTGCTGCCGGTCTCGCGGTATCGCCGGCGATCACCGAGGCAGCGCGCAGCTCCGCCGGCGGGCTCCTCTGGCTCGCGCTAGCGGCCGGCACCCTGATGGCCCTGCTTCCGTGGCCACGCGGGCACGCGCTCTGGATCAAGCTCACAGTGCTCATACTCGCCGCGGGCGCCGCCGGCCTGTCGCTCGGCCGCATGCGGCTTGCGGCGATCGACGGCGGTGCATTCGAGGGACCTGTCCGTCGCGCAGCAACGGCTCGCGGATTCGTAACGGCCGTTCCCGACCGCGCCGACGGAGACGTCACCGTTCGAGTCCAGACGGCCGACGGCCGGCTTGCGGTCACCGCCCGCGAGCCGGTCGACGACCTCCCCATCGGCGGCGAGGTGGTCGCCGCGGGCACGCTTCAGTCACCGCCCGAATGGGAGGCCGACTACCTCGCTCGCTACGGCATCCACGAGGTGCTTCGCGCGCGCCGGATCGCGCCGACGGGCAATCGGCGGGGCGGGGTCAACGGAATCGTCGATGGGATCAGAGGTCGCGCGGAGTCCGCGCTGGAGCGGGGAACCCCTGATGCGGAGTCGGCGCTGGTGCGCGGATTCCTGCTGGGCGAGGACGACCGAATCGACCCGGCGACCGTGGACGACTTCAAGCGCTCCGGACTTGCGCACCTGCTCGCGGTTTCGGGTGACTGCGTGATGCTCCTCGCCCTGCTTGGCGCCTGGCTGCTGGGCCTGCTCGGCGTCCGTCTGCGGGCGCGCCTCGTCGCGCTTCTCGCGCTCATCGCCACCTACGTTCCGGTTGCCGGAGCAAGTCCGTCCATTCAGCGGGCGGGGATCATGGGCGCGGCGGGCGTCATTGCGATGCTCGCCGGGAGGCCGCGTTGGCGCTGGTATGCGGTGTTGCTGGCCGCTGCGGCCACGCTGCTACTCAACCCCAGGTCGATCTCGGATCCGAGCTGGCAGCTCAGCTTCGCGGCCGTCATCGGGATCCTGCTCCTCGCCCGGCCAATTCGCGAGCTGATTCTGGCCTCCGGCGAGCGAGCCTCGCCCGCTCGTGGGGCCCTCGCCGAGGGCGCGGGGGTCACGATCGCGGCGACGCTCGCCACCGCGCCGCTGTTTGCACATCACTTCGGCGCGGTGTCGCTGGCGTCATTGCCCGCGAACCTGCTCGCGCTGCCCGCCGTCGCACCGATGATGTGGCTGGGGATGCTCGCGTCGATCCTCGGCCAGGTGCCGGGCCTCCCCGTCCAACCCTTCACGGGGCTCGCCGGTCTGCTCGCCGCCTACGTCGCTCAGGTTGCACACTGGCTCGCCGCGCCGGATTGGGCGCAGGTGGGCGTGGAGCTGCCCAGCTGGTCGTCGGTGGCCGCGGCGTATGCGCTACTGGGCGCGGGTGCCGGTGCGCTGCTGGCGTTCGTGCGACGCCGGCGCGGCGCGGCCAGCCCCAGCCGCAGGGCCAGGCTCACGCTGGTCACGGCAGCCGCCGCCGTCGTGCTCGCAGCGCTCTGGACCGCATCGGCCCCGGCGGTTCGCGAGCCACCAGCGGGCCTTCGGATCGTGGTGATGGACGTGGGACAGGGCGACGCGATCCTTCTCCAGCCGGCCGACGGCGCGCCGATCCTGGTCGACGGTGGGCCGCCGGGCGATGATCTCGACGATCACCTGCGGAGCGAGGGCGTCTCCGGCCTCGCCGCCGTCGTGGTTACGCACGATCAATCCGACCATGTCGGCGGCATCGACGACCTGCTCTACGACGGCTTTCCGATCCATCGGCTCATCTACGGTCGCGCGGGCGGCGACTTCCTTCGTGCGGCCCGCCTGGCGCACGTGCGCGCCCTCGAGGTCTCCGAGGGCTCTGAGATCGACTCCGGGACGCTCCATCTCGAGGTGGAGTGGCCAGCGCAGGCCGCGCTCGACGGAGACCCCGGTGAGGATCCGAACGGGACGGCGCTCGTGATGCTGGCGCGCTGGCGCTCCTTCAGCATGCTCCTGACGGCCGACGCGGAGGCCGCGGACGTCCCGATGGACCCTGGGCCCATCGACGTCCTCAAGGTGTCTCACCACGGCTCCGACGACCCCGGGCTGGACTCGCTTCTCGACCGCACCGTGCCGCGGCTGGCGGTGATCTCGGTCGGCGCGGACAACCCTTACGGTCACCCGACTCCCGGAACGCTCGAAACTCTTGCCGAGCACGACGTCCCAACGCTTCGCACCGATCAAGAGGGCGACCTCTCGATCGACGTGGATCTATCGGGCTGGCGTGTCGAAACTGGATAGCGCCAGCCGGGGTGACGAATAGACTCGGCTGCCGTGAGCGCCAGCACGAGGGCGGAAAGCGCGGGGGCGATCAAGCCCGCGTACCTGATCGTCGGCACCGATGAGGGCAAGATCGATGCCGCGCTGTCGCGTCTGCGGGCCCGGGCGGGGCGCGAGGGTGGGCCCGGCGCGCTCGAGAGCTTCGGGTCGGGCGATGGACCGCCGGATCCTGAAGCGCTCCTCGCGGCGATTCCGTCGATGTCGCTGATGGCCGAGCGCCGATACCTGGTCGCGGACGGCGTTGAGCGCTGGACCGCGAAGCAGGCCGCGGCGGTGGCGGAGGCGCTCGCGGCGCTGCCGCCGGACGTGACCGTGGCGCTCGTGGCGCGGGAGTCGCCGCCGAAGGTGAAGACGCCCAAGGTGCTCGCGGACGCGGTGAGCTGCGTCGGGGGCGAGGTGCTCCGCTATGACGCGCCCAAGACGCGCGAGCTGCCCGGCCGATTGGTCGCGGAGGCGGCGCGGCGGGGCTTCCGGCTCGATGCCGATGCGGCGCGGTTGCTGATCGAGCGCCTGGGGGAGAACACCATGCGCCTCATCACCGAGGTCGACCGACTGTCGGTGTGGGCTGGCCCAGACGGCAAGGTCTCGCTCGATGACCTGGAATCGATGGTGGTTGATAGCTCGGAGGAGGCCACATGGGCGCTCTCGGACGCGATCGTCGCGAGCGATCCCGCGCGCGCGCTTCGCGCCGCCGAGCGGTTGAGCGCCCAGGGCGAGCCAATCACGACCATCGTCTATCAGGCAGCTCGCCGGCTTCGCGACGCGCATCTGGCGGCAAGCGACCTCGAGCGCGGCGTGCCACCTAAGGAGGTGGAGTCGAAGCTCCGCATGCATCCGTACGCGGCTCGCATGCTCGTCCGCAGCGTGCGCGGGGCTTCGGTATCTGCGCTGCGGGCGGCGACCTGCGCGATTGCTGATCTGGAGTGGTGGACTCGCGGCGGGTCGGAATACCCGGATGACGTGGCGCTCACGATCGCCGTGCTGCGAGCGACGGGTGCCGGCGCCGGTGCCGCGACTTAGGCCTGCCGGCGGTCAGCGGCAGGTCGGCGGGGAAGGGCGCGCGAGTCGCTATCCGGAACGTCCGGCGGCCAGTCGGGCCGCCCTCGCCTTCTTGCGGGCGCCGTTGTTCGGGTGCAGGGCACCCTTCTGGACCGCCTTGTCGATTCGGGACACCAGATCCCGGTGCTCCCTAGCCATCGCCTCGGCATCGCCGTCCTCGACGGTCCGCTCGAGCCGGCGTAAGTACGTCTTCACGGCGCTGCGCAGACGACGGTTCTCGTCGTGCTCGCGCTGCGTGCGTTGGATTCGCTTTATCTGCGATGCGATGTTGGCCATGGGGCGAGCGGCCAATATAGCCAGGTTCCGTCGAAAGTCTGCCTCCGCGTCGACCGGCTGATGCGTGCGGACGACCCCCAGATCCAAGCGGAGGAAGAGCGTCGCGTCCGCGAGCATCTTTACGGCAGGCGGAGCTCGAACCGCGCAGCGTTGGATCCGGGCCCAGTCGACGTCGTCGCGGCGGAGGAGCCCGGCGTCGAAGCCGCGGTGGTCGCGAGCGAGTCCGCCGAGGCGCGGAAGGGGAGGCTCGCACGCTCCACCGCGCTCTTCTCCGCCGCGACGAGCCTCTCCCGTGTGGCGGGCCTCGTGCGCGAGATCGTCGCCGCCGCCTACTTCGGCGTCAGCGGCGCCATGTCCGCCTTCACGATCGCGTTCCAGGTGCCGAACCTGGTCCGAAGCCTCTTCGCGGACGCTGCGATCCAGGCGGCCTTCGTCCCGGTGTTCACGGAGCATCTCCAGAGGGGCGAGAAGCGTGAGGCGTTTCGCCTGGCGTCCACGCTGATCTTTCTCGTGGGGCTCGTCCTGACCGGCATCACGGCCCTGTTCATCCTGATCGCGCCGTACCTGATGCCGCTGTTCATCGGCTCCGACGTGCCACAGGGGCTCACCGTGACGCTGTCGCAGGTCCTGTTTCCGATCCTGGTGATGCTCGGGGTCACCGGGATGGTGGTCGGGATCCTGAACAGCTACGACCGCTTCGGGGCATTCGCGATCTCGCCGTTCTTCTGGAACGTCGCGATCATCGGAGTGCTCGTGGCGGTCGCGCCGCTGTTCCACGGCGACAACCGGATATATGCGTACGCGATCGGCGTTTTGGTTGGAACGGCAATCCAGCTTGCGATTCCGACCTGGGACCTCCGCCACACGCCGTTCAAGCTCGCGTGGAACTTTGCCTGGCGGAGCATCGACGTCCGGCGGGTGCTCCTCCTGATGCTCCCGGTGACGCTGAGCCTCGGCCTCATCAACTTCAACCTGCTCATAAACAGCATCTTCGGCTCGCTGATCTCGGAGCAGGCGCCGGCCGCGATCGACAAGGCGTTTCGCATCTACATGCTCCCGCAGGGGATCTTCTCGGTCGCCGTGACGACGGTGGTCTTCCCGACGCTCGCGCGTCTCGCCGCCGCCGGCGCGTACGACGACCTCCGCGCGACCATGGCGAACGGGATGCGGCAGATCGTGCTGTTGCTGATTCCAGCAGCGGCGTCAATCCTCGTTCTCTCGGTGCCGATGATCCGGCTGGTGTACGAGCACGGCCACTTCGGGTCGCACGCCACGCAGGTAGTAGCCACGGCCCTCTTCTGGTTCGCGTTCTCCCTTCCCTTCAACGGCCTGTTCCTCTTGCTGACCCGCACCTTCTTCAGCCTGCAGCGCCCGTGGGTGCCAACGGCGATCTCCGGGATCAACCTGGCCATTACCGCCGCAGCGGCAGCCGCGCTCTACTCGCCGTTCGGTGTCGGCGGCATCGTGGCCGCCACGGTCATCGCGACCGCGGTGAGCGTTCTCGCTCAGACGGTCGTGTTGAGGCGCCAGCTCGGCCGGCTGGAGCTGGGGCGGCTCGCGTGGACAACGCTCCGGGTCTGCGTGGCCGCCGGGGCGCTCGCCGGTGTGAGCTATGGCATCTGGTACATCCTGGACGAGGAGCTCGGGAGGAGCCTCTGGGCACAGGTCATCTCGCTGGGAGCGGGCCTCGGGGCAGGCACCGTGGTCTATGCGACCGGCGTGACGGTGCTCCGCATCCCGGAGGCGCACCAGATCTGGCGCCTGCTGAGAGGGCGGGAAGTCGGACCATAGGCGTCCATCCGGGGTGCGAGGTCGTCGAGGCGCTCATCGATCCAGGCCGCCCGCGCGATCGGCAGTCAGAGTACGCCCGGATTTCGCACACCTGGTGCGCGAACGTGACGATTCCTGCGGAGCCGCTCGCCATACTCATCGCTGACCGATGGACCGGATTCGCAACTTCTCGATCATCGCCCACATCGACCACGGTAAGTCGACGCTGGCCGACCGCTTTCTCGAGCTCACGGGGGCGGTGGATCGCGGCCACCGACCTCAAGTGCTCGACTCGATGGAGCTCGAGCGCGAGCGCGGGATCACGATCAAGGCCCAGGCGGTGCGGGTCTCGTACCGGGCGCGGGACGGCCAGACGTACCACCTGCACCTCATCGACACGCCCGGCCACGTGGACTTCTCGTACGAGGTCTCGAGGAGCTTAGCCGCGTGCGAGGGAGCGCTGCTCGTCGTAGACGCCGCACAGGGAGTCGAAGCGCAGACCGTAGCCAACACTTACGCGGCGATCGAGGCGGGCCTCGAGCTGATTCCGGTGCTCAACAAGGTCGACCTGCCGAGCGCCGAGCCCGAGCGGGTGGCGGCCGAGGTGACCGACCTGATCGGCGGCGACCCGGACGACCTGCTTCGCATCTCGGCGAAGACCGGCGAGGGCGCAGACGAGGTGCTCGAGGCCATCGTCGAGCGCATCCCGCCGCCGCGGGGCGATCCGGAAGCGCCCCCGCGCGCGCTGATCTTCGACTCCGAGTACGACCCGTACCGCGGCGTTGTCGCGTACGTCCGCCTGATGGACGGCGAGTTCCGCAAGGGGGAGCGCATCGTCGCGATGCAGGCGGCGACCGAGGCCGACATCGACGAGATCGGGTTCTTTGTGCCGCGTCCGTGGCCGGCCGACCGGATGGCGGCCGGCGAGGTCGGCTACGTGATCACCGGGATCAAGGACGTCGCGCGGCTGCGGGTCGGCGACACCCTCACCGCGAGGGACCGCCCAGCCACGAGGCCGCTTCCCGGCTACCGAGAGGTCAAGCCTGTCGTGTTCTGCGGTCTCTTCCCGATCGAGACGGATAGGTACGAGGACCTTCGCGACGCCCTGGAGCGGCTGGCGCTCAACGACGCGGCCCTGAGCTTCGAGCCGGAGACCTCCCATGCGCTCGGGTTCGGCTTTCGCTGCGGATTCCTCGGGCTCCTGCACATGGACATCGTGCGGGAGCGCCTGGAGCGCGAGTACGACCTGGAGCTCCTTGCGACGACACCGAACGTGCAGTACGAGGTGGAGCTGCGGGGCGACGAGCGAGTCGAGGTGCACAGTCCGTCGGAGATGCCGGATCCCGGCTCGATCGAGCGCATCCTCGAGCCGTACATCCGCGCGACGATCATCACGCCGACGAACTACGTGGGGGCGGTCATGGAGTTGTGCCAGCGCCGGCGTGGCACCCATGTGGACATGCACTACCTCTCTCCCGAGCGCGTCCAGCTCCGCTACGACCTGCCCCTGGCCGAGATCGTCCTGGACTTCTATGACCAGCTCAAGTCGCGCACGGCCGGCTACGCCTCGCTCGACTACGAACAGATCGGCAACCGCGAATCCGACCTCGTCAAGCTGGACGTCCTGTTGGCTGGGGACCTCGTCGACGCTCTGAGCGTGATCGTCCACTCGGACGAGGCCTATCGCGCCGGTCGCGCCCTGGTCGAGCGCCTGCAGAAGACGATCCCCCGGCAGCTGTTCGACGTGCCGGTGCAGGCGGCCACAGGCTCGCGCGTGCTCGCCCGTGAGACGGTAAAGGCCCTGCGCAAGGACGTAACGGCGAAGCTCTACGGCGGCGATGTGACCCGCAAGCGAAAGCTCCTCGAGAAGCAGAAGGCGGGAAAGAAGCGGATGAAGCAGGTGGGGAGGGTGGAGGTCCCGCAGGAGGCCTTCCTCTCCGTCCTGGAGGTCGATGGCAGCAAGCAGTGACATCCAGCGGCGGAACGTCGAGCTGACGAGGCGCGGGTTCAACGCCTACGACAACGGCGACCTTGAGACGATCGCGGAGCTCTTTCATCCAGAGGTGGAGGTCCACGCCGACAGCGAGCTGATCAACGGCGGGGACTTCCACGGATACGACCAGTTCACTCGCTGGAGTGCCCAGTGGACCGAGGCGTGGGCCGAGTTCAGGAACGAGCTCCGCTCGCTCGAGCCGATCGGCGAGCACTTCATCCTCGCCGACGTTCACCAGGTGGCGCGTGGCGCGGGCAGCGGTGTCGACGTCGACATGGACGTCAGCTGGGCGATCGAGGTTGACAGCGGAAGAGTTCTGCGTCTGCACCTGTACGTGACACGCGAGCGGGCACGCGCCGCGATCGGCCGGTGGCGTACCGAGCGCGAGGGCGACAGCGCATAGACTCCGCGCCCGCCCATGCCCGTCAACAAGGACACGGTCGGAAAGCAGTGGCCCCCTGTGACTTACGAGGTCGGGCTGGAGAAGATCCGCGAGTACACGCGTGCATTGGGTGAGACGAATCCGGTTCACGTCGATCGCGAGGCGGCGCTGGCTGCCGGGTTCCGCGACGTCATGGCGCCGCCGATGTTCTGCGTCGTCTATAGCGCCCCGGCGATGGGTCCAGCGGTCCTCGATCGGGAGGTCGGCATCAACCTGGCCGCGATGGTTCACGGAAGCCAGGCGTTCGCCTGGGGCGAGCCGGTCTGCGCCGGCGACGCCATCACGACCCAGCCGCGTCTGGTCGACGTCTACGAGAAGGACGGCCGCGGCTTCTACGTCTTTCAGTCGGAGTCCACGAACGCCGAGGGCAAGCTGACCGTTCGCGGCACGTGGACGAACATCGTGAGGGGCATCTGAACGGTGGCCGATCTGAGCCAGCTCGAGGTGGGCGACTCGCTGCCGGAGCTCCGTGTCACGCCGGACAAGTACCTGCCGCACCGCTACGCCGGCGCGTCTGGAGACTTCAATCCGATCCACATCGACCCCGAGTTCGCGAGATCCGTGGGCCTCCCGGGCAACATCCTGCACGGCCTCTACTCGATGGCCCTGGTGGCGAGGGCGCACACCGAGGCCGCCGGCGACCCTCGCGCGCTGCGCCGCCTGTCGGTCCAGTTCCGCGGCATGGGCGTGCCCGAGCAGGAGATCGTCGTCACGGCGACCGTCAAGCAGGCAGGCGACGGCCGCGTGGTCACGGAGACCGAGGCGGCGCAGGGCGATGCCCGCATCATCCGGAACGCCGAGGCGGAGCTGGCGATCTAGAGACCGCACAGTGCCCTCCCGGGTGACGACGGGGCCGCTCCTAGAATCTCCACCATGCTCTCCGTGCGCCAGCAGCGCATCGTCAGCCTCGTGGTCGATGCCTACCTGGAGTCGGGGCGGCCGATCGGATCGAAAGCGATCGCCGAGCGCCGGGACGTCGAGTGGAGCGCGTCGACGGTCCGCGCGGAGTTCGCCGAGCTCGAGCGCGCCGGCTACCTGACGCACCCCCACACGTCGGCGGGACGGGTACCGACGGATGCCGGCTACCGGTTTTACGCCGATTCGCTGCTCGCCTCCGGGCCGCGCGTCCTCACCGCGGTCGGGCCTCGGCTCGACGTCGGGCAGATGCGCCGCGAGGTGGACGAGGCAATGCGGGAGATGACGGCCGAGCTCTCGCGGATGACCGACCTTCTCGCCGTGGCCACCGCGCCGCCGCCCGCCACTGCCCATATCCACCGAGTCGAGGTGCTGCTGCTTCAGCCGCGGGTGGTGATGGTCGTCGTGATCGCGTCGAATGGGGCCGTCACGAAGCGGGTCTTCACCTTCGAGGAGCCGCTCGATTCCGGGCTCGTGGAATGGGCGTCGAGCTACCTAAACGAGCGACTGGCGGGGCTGAGCCTTGGGTCCAGGATGATCGCGAACCGGCTCGCCGACCCCGAGCTGGACGCCGTCGAAGCGGGGTTCATCGCGCAGATCGACGATGCCTTCACGGGACTCGAGGAGCGCGCGGAGGCGGATCTCTACGTCGAGGGCGCGGCGAGGCTTCTCTCCGAGGACCACGCGGCCGACCTGCCGCACGCCGACGAGCTGATGCGCGCCCTCGAGCGCCGCGCGAACCTGCTCCAGATCCTGCGTTCCGCGCTCGAGGAGCGCTCGGTGTTCCTGTGGATCGGCGACGAGAATCCGGCCCCCGAGCTGCGCTCCCTCAGCGTCGTCGGCGCCAACTACGGCCTGGGCTACCGCAACCTTGGGACGGTGGGAGTCGTCGGGCCGCTGCGGATGGACTACGCGACGGCGATCGAGTCGGTTCGCGACGCAGCCGGTCGCCTCTCGCGATTCTTCGAGAGGGTCTACGAGGGCTAGCCATGCCAGCGGTCAAGAGGGACTACTACGAGGTCCTGGGCGTCGACCGTGGCGCCAGCGAGGCCGAGATCAAGAAGGCGTTTCGCCGCCTGGCGCGCGAGCTCCACCCCGACGTGAACCGGCACGACCCGGAGACCGAGGAGAAGTTCAAGGAGGCCGCCGAGGCGTATGAGGTCCTGTCCGATCCGGAGCGACGCCGCACCTACGATGCGTTCGGACACGAGGGGCTTCGCTTGGGCGGGTGGGCGCCGCGGGCGGACTCGTTCGGGAGCTTCGAGGACGTCCTGTCCTCGTTCTTCGGGCGCGGCGATCCGCTCTTCAGCGACCTGTTCGGTTTCACGCGTCCGGGCCCGGCCACCGGCGGCGACGTGGCGGCGCAGGTGGAGGTGACGCTCGAGGATGTCCTCACCGGCGCCACCCGCGATGTCACCTTCGAGGGCGTTTCGACATGCGAGCGCTGCGAGGGCAGCGGGGCGGAGCCGGGCACGCAGCTTCGTACCTGCGAGCAGTGCAGCGGCGCCGGCGAGATCCGCGAGGTGAGCCGGACCGTGTTCGGGCAGCTCGTCAGGAGCGGGCGGTGCCCGACCTGCGGCGGCCTCGGGAAGGTTCCAGGGAAGCCCTGCCCAGAATGCGGCGGCGAGGGACGGGTCGTGCGGACGCGCACCTGGCAGCTCGACATTCCGCCGGGAATCGAATCCGGGCAGCGGATCCGCATAACCGGAGCCGGGCACGCGGGACAGACCGGAGCCCGCTCCGGGGACCTCTACGTCGAGGTCGTGGTGGCCGATGACGGGCGGTTCGAGCGGCACGGGCGTGACCTCGTGTCCGTGGTCGAGGTGCCGGTGACTCGCGCAATGCTGGGCGGGACCGTCACGGTGCCCACGTTGGATGGTGAGCGTGAGGTCGAGATCCCCGCCGGGGTGCAGGCCGGGGAGCGCATCGTCCTGAGGGGAATTGGGCTTCCCGCCCTGCACGGCGGCCGCCGCGGCGATCAGCACGTCCTCGTCGATGTCTTCGTGCCGACGAAGCTCAACAAGGAGCAGCGCGAGCTAGCCAAGAAGCTCGACGAATCGCTGGGGCCCGACGGCGGGCGGCGTGAGGGGCACACCCGGTTCGGTCGCCGCGCTCGCCGCCGGCGTTGATCCGTCTGGCGGTTCGCTGCCGCCCGGAGCTCGCCGAGCGCGTACTCGCAGACCTCGTCGAGCTCGCGCCCGGCGGCATTGAGGAGGAGGCGGGTCCGGGGTGGGTCGAGTACGCGATCTATGGAGCTCCGGGGGAGCTGCCGACCCTGCCCGACCTCGAGGCGGCAGTGAGCGCCGGCCTCGTGGAAGTGACCTCGAAGGAGGTCCCCGACGACTGGGCCGAGCGGTGGCAGCACTTCCACAGGGCTGTATCGATCGCCGGTGGCAGGATCGTGGTCCGGCCCTCATGGGAACCTCGTCCCGCCAGCGACCGCGCCGGCGCGGACGCGGGAGCAGATCTAAATCGCCCGAGCCGTAGCCGAGGGCAAGGGATTTTGGCGGGAGCGGAGCAGCCGGCGGGCATTGATGTTGTCGTGGACCCTGGGCAGGCCTTCGGCACCGGTGCCCACCAAACGACACGGATGTGTTTGGAGCTCCTGTTGGAGCTGGCCGACGCTGACAGGGCGCGCGGTTCAGTGGCCGACTTGGGCACCGGCTCAGGCGTTCTCGCAATCGCGGCCGCGAAGCTCGGCTTCGGGCCGGTGATCGCCTGCGATCGCGAGCACGGGGCGCTTGAGGCGGCGGCGGCAAACGCCGGGGCGAACGGCGTCGACGTCGAGCTGGTTCGCGCTGATCTGCGGACGGAGCCGCCGCCCGACGCGTCGACCGTCACGGCGAACCTCACCGCGCCGCTGCTTCACGATGTGGCCGCTCTCATCACAGGTGGACCTGAGCACCTGGTGTGCTCCGGGATGCTCGTATCGGAGACGGATGACGTCGTGGAGGCATTCGCCGCACTCGGACTGTGCGAGCGCGAGCGGCGAGGGTCTGGCGACTGGGCTGCAGTGCTCCTTGAATCCACCTGAGCCAGCCGAAGGGCAAGTCAGTCAGGCCTCGCCTGACAAACCCAACGCTCGAGGTCGCTCTCGCCGCGTCCCCCGTTATCGTCCCGCCCGTGCTCGCCGACGTCACGGCCTACAACCTCGGCCTGTTCATTCACATCCTTGCCGTGGTCGTAGCGTTCGGGCCCACCTTCGCCTATGGCGTCTTCATCGGCTTCGCCGAGCTCAGGGCTCCGGCGAGCGCTCCCGCCGTGCTGCGGGCCGTTAACCTGACCAACCTCTTCATGGTCACGCCGGCGATGATCCTCGTGCTGGCGGCCGGGATCTACCTCATGGTCAAGGGCGACTTCGACGCCGCCGACTCCTGGATCACCGTGGGCTTCGTCGCGATAATCCTGCTCTTCGGGCTCGTGCACGGCTTCTTCCTTCCGCAGGGCCGCAAGGCGGTGGAAATGGCCGAACGGGATCTGGCGGCCGGCGGTGAGCTCGGCGCCGAGTATCGGAGCCTATCGGCGAGAATCGCGCGCGTAGGCCAGGTCGCCGGCTTCATCGTCGTCGTGGCGATCTTCTTCATGGTCGTCAAACCCTGAACCGAATGCCGCTGAGCGACGAGCGCGCTGCGCTGCCGATCGGGGTCTTCGACTCCGGGATCGGCGGCCTCACGGTCCTTCACGAGCTGCTCGTCTCGCTGCCCGAGGAGGACTACGTGTATCTGGGCGACACGGCCGGCTTCCCGTATGGCAACAAGGCGCCGGAATGGCTGCGGCCTCGGATCTCCGGCCTCGTCGCTTTCCTTCTCGATCGCGGCGCGAAGCTCCTCGTGGTGGCGTGCAACTCGGCCACGTCCGCGGGAGCCGACGTCGCGCGAAAGGTGGCCGCAGAGCACGGCGTCGAGGTGCTCACGGTCGTGGAGCCCGAAGCGGAGATCGCCGCGGCGATCACCGAATCACAGCGGATCGGGGTCCTGGCAACGCCCACGACGGTCGAGAGCGGCGCCTATCGAGCGGCGTTGGAGCGCACGATGGGACACCCCGAGCTCGACGTGATCGAGGTGCCGGCGCCGCGGCTCGCCCCGATCATCCAGAACGGCTTCCCGTTCGACGAGGACGTGATCGCGACCGTCCGCTGCTACTGCGCGCCCTTCCGCGAGGCCCAGATAGACACCCTGATCCTGGGCTGCACGCACTATCCGCTGGTGGCACCGATGCTCCAGCGGATACTCGGGCGCGACGTTCGCCTGGTGACGGCCGGGCACGCGCTCGCGGCCGCCGCCCAGCGAACGCTCGTGAAGCGCGGGATCTCGACCGAGAACCGCGGCGAGGGCACGTATCGCTTCCTCTGCACGGGGGATGTCGAGTCCTTCCGGACGCTAGGGACGCGCTTCCTGCAAATGCCGCTCGGGGAGGTCGAGCAGGTTGAATTCGAGACGCCAGGCGCGGCTACCCTGTAAGGAATCCATGAACGGCACCAGCCAGTCGCGGAGCTAAAGCTCCGCGCCACGAAACCGTGACGTTTCTCGAACGGGTCCAGCAGGACACACGCGAGGCGATGAAGGCCGGCGACCGCGACCGGGTCGGCGCCCTGCGAATGATCGCGAACGCGCTTCAGCAGGAGGCCAAGGAGGGAAAAGCCGACGAGGTGACGGTCCTTCGGCGTGAGCGAAAGCGCCGGCTCGAGGCCGCGAGCGCCTTCCGTCAGGG
This sequence comes from Actinomycetota bacterium, assembly GCA_046729615.1. GTDB lineage: Bacteria > Actinomycetota > Thermoleophilia > Solirubrobacterales > 70-9 > AC-56. The sequence continues at coordinate 16,327 of JBKPHA010000056.1, read as the reverse complement.
CGGTGGAGAGGATCGCGCCGCAGCCGAGGAGGCCGAGGCGGAGCTGATCGGCACCTATCTCCCCGCGGAGATGAGCGACGAGGAGCTGTCTGTGCTCGTGGACGCGGCCGTCGCCGAGGCTGGTGCCTCGGATCCGGAGGACATGGGGAAGGTCATGGGCGTCGTGATGCCGAGGGTTGACGGGCGTGCCGAGGGCAAGCGCGTGAGCGCTGCGGTGCGCCAGCGCCTTAGCTGAGGAGCCCTTGGCGCGCAGGCAGCTGACGCTTGACAATGCCGTGGCCGCGGAGCTCGCCGGGGCCGAGGACTCGGTTCTGCGGGAGTTGGAGGATCGCGTGCACTGCGACGTCCACCTGCGCGGCAACGTGTTGACGCTTGACGGCTCGGAGGGCGACGTCCACGAGGCGGCGGCCGTCGTTGACGAGCTGGTGGGCCTGATCGAGCGCGGGCACGACGTCGCGCCATCCACGCTCGGCACAGTGTCGGGAGCGATCGATGCGCGCCAGAGCTCCGCGGACATCCTCGAGGACGTCATCTGGCATCACCGCTCGATCAAGGTCGCGCCGAAGACGGTGAACCAGAAGCGCTACGTGGACTCGATCCGCGACCACACGGTGACCTTCGGGATCGGCCCGGCGGGCACGGGCAAGACCTTCCTCGCCGTGGCGATGGCGGTGGCGGCGCTCGATGCGCGGGAGGTCAACCGGATCATCCTCACCCGGCCGGCCGTGGAGGCCGGCGAGCGGCTCGGATTCTTGCCCGGGGACATCCAGGCGAAGGTCGACCCGTACCTGCGCCCGCTCTTCGACGCCCTCTACGACATGCTCGATCCGGACCGGGTGACGACCTACCTGGAGCGCGGGATCATCGAAGTGGCGCCTCTGGCATTCATGCGGGGCCGCAGCCTGAATGACTCCTTCGTGATCCTCGACGAGGCGCAGAACACGAGCCCCGAGCAGATGAAGATGTTCCTGACGCGGCTCGGGTTCGGGTCGAGGATGGTCGTCACCGGCGACATCACGCAGATCGACCTCCCGCGCGACCAGCGCTCCGGACTCGTCGTTATCGGCGAGATCCTCGCCCGGGTCGCCGACATCTCCTTCGTCCGCTTCGGCGGCGAGGACGTCGTCCGCCACGAGCTGGTCCAGCGCATCGTCGCCGCCTACGGCGAGTACGAGCGGTCCGCCGGCCCCGGCGATTGAGCGCCAGCGAGCTCGACCTCTCGGACGTGCCGGGAGAGCTGCGGCCGGCCGTGGCGGCGGCGGCTCGCGCCGCGGGGGTGGGCCATGGGCACGTCTCAGTCGAGCTAGTGGGCGAACCGCGCATCCGCGAGCTGAATCGCGGGCATCGCGGGCTTGATGAGCCCACCGACGTCCTCTCGTTTCCGATCGATGAGGCGCAAGCGGTGGCCGGCCCGCGGGAGCTCGGCGATGTCGTCATCTGTCCCGAGCACGCGGCGGACGTCGTCGAGGCGACGGTGCACGGCGTGCTTCACCTGTGCGGATTCGACCACGAGGCCGACGGCGGTGAGATGCTGGCGCTCCAGGACGAGGTGATGAGGGAGCTCGGCGTCGGCGGGGATGCTGGATGACCCGAGCGGGGTTCGTGGGCCTGGCCGGCCGGCCGAACGTGGGCAAATCCACCATCGCCAACGCGATCGTGGGCTCGAAGGTCGCGATCGTCTCCGACCGTCCCCAGACAACCCGTCGGGCGGTGCGGGGAATCGCGACGGATCCCCATGGCGGGTGGCAGATCATCCTCGTGGACCTGCCCGGAGTTCAGCGCCCGCGCGACACGCTTACGGCGCGGATGCAGCGACGGGTAAAACAGGAGCTGGCGGATGCCGACGCGGCTCTCCTCGTGGTCGACGGCGAGCAGGGCATCGGGCCGGGCGACCGCTTCATCTCCAGTGCGCTTCTCGCCGCCAACGAGGGCACGCCGGTGACGTGCGCCGTGAACAAGGTCGACCGGCTGAGCCGCGCCGAGACGGCGGCCGCGCTCGCGGCCGCCGCGGAGCTCGACGCAGTGGACGAGGTGTTCCCGGTGAGCGCGAAGACAGGCACCGGCCTGACGCCGCTCACGGAGCACCTCGTCTCGCTGCTGCCCGAGGGGCCGCCGCTGTACCCGCCCGAGGAGCGCTCGGACCTGCCCAGCGACGTCCACCTAGCCGAGTTGATCCGCGAGCAGGTGCTGCGGCGCACGCGCGAGGAGATCCCGCACGCGGTCGAGGTGATCGTGAACGCCACGACGCGGCGCGCGGACGGCCTGGTTGAGATTGGTGCCGAGATCTGGGTCGAGACCGAATCGCAGAAGGGCATCGTTGTCGGGAAGGCGGGGCGGATGATCCGCGACATCGGCACGGCGGCGCGAAAGGAGCTCGAGCGGGATCTGGGCGCGCACGTGTTCCTCGACCTGCAGGTCAAGGTGCGCCGCCGCTGGCGCCGCGACGAGCGCCTCCTGGACCGCATCGGCATCGAGTGAGCCCGGAGGGCGAACGCGTGAGAAACCAGCCCCGGCGACCATCGGCAATCGACGCGGCTGGATTTCGAACGTGCGGGCAACCGTAAACTCCTGCAAATGAGCGCCACGGAACCCATGCAGGCGGTCCGGTTCGACGAGCGCGGCCTCGTGCCGTGCGTGTCGCAGGACTGGGCGAGCGGGGAGGTGCTGACGCTCGCGTACATGAACGCCGAGGCGCTCCGCCGCACGCTCGACACCGGGGAGGTGCACTTCTACAGCCGCTCGCGGGGGGAACTCTGGCAAAAGGGGGAGACCTCCGGCAATGTGCAACGCGTGCGCCAGATCCGCTACGACTGCGACGGCGATGCCCTGGTTGCGCTCGTGGACCCTCGGGGGCCGGCCTGCCACACCGGCCAGCGCTCCTGCTTCTACCGCGACCTCGCAGGCACGGCCGACCCGGCAATCGACGCGCCGCCCGCCCAAGGTGAGCCAGCCCCGGCCGCCTATGAGGCGACGGCGGCGCTCGACCGCACCCTCGCCGACCGGCGCGACCGCCGGCCCAACGGCTCCTACACCGCCGCGCTCCTCGACGATCCGCAGCGGATCGGCGAGAAGGTCCGCGAGGAGGCCGACGAGGTCGCGAGGGCGGCCGCGCGCGAGTCGGCCGAGCGGGTCGCCGAGGAGGCGGCGGACGTGCTGTATCACCTGCAGGTGCTGCTGCTCTCGCGCGGCGTCCCGATCGCATCGGTCCTGGAGACGCTGAATGGCCGTCGCCGCTGACCTCGCGCCGGACGTGCGCCCCAGCCTCGAGGTGGCGCACGAGCTCGCGCGTAGGGCCAATGCAATCCCCGTTCGGATGACGTTCGTCGACGACTGCGAGACGCCCGTCTCCGCCTTTTTGAAGCTGCGCGATGCCGGTCCGTGCTTCCTGCTCGAGTCCGCCGAGCAGGGGCGGCTCGGTCGCTACTCGTTCCTGGGCTTTCGGCCCCGCGCCGTGTTGCGCTACGCCGACGGCGAGCTTCGCGAGTGGCGCCGCGACATGGCGCCCCGCGCCGAGCCGTACGCGCTCCGCGAGGTCGCCGATCCCTACGGCGAGGTGAGCCGGTACCTCCGCGCGTACGAGCTGCCGGGGATCCCGGGCGTGCCGCCGTTCGCAGGCGGGGCCGTCGGGTTCTTCGGCTACGACCTGGTCCGGACGGTGGAGCCGCTCGGCGAGCCGAACCCCGACCCGATCGACCTGCCCGACATGGCGCTGATGGTGAGCGACGTGCTGGTGGCGTTCGACCACATGCGCCACGAGATCACGCTGATGGCGTATGCGCTCACCGGCGGGGAGACCGATCTGGACGGCGCCTACGAAGCGGCGGTCCGGACGTTGATCGAGTTGCGCGAGCGCCTCCGGGGACCGGTACCGCGGCGCGCGAGCGGCGATCGACGCCAGCTGCCGGAATTCACCTCCAACATGACCCGCGAGCAATTCGAGGCCAACGTCCGCCGGATCATCGAGTACATCCGCGCCGGCGACGCCTTCCAGGTGGTCCCGTCGCAGCGGTTCAGCGCCCGGAATCCGGTGGAGGCCTTCTCGATCTACCGCGGACTCCGAACCGTCAACCCCTCGCCGTACATGTATTTCCTGGACTTCGGCGACTTCCAGCTGGCCGGCGCCTCGCCGGAGCCGCTTGTGAAGGTCACGGGGCGGCGCGTCGAGACGCGGCCGATCGCCGGCACCTACCCGCGGGGGCAGAGCGAGGAGGAGGATCGGCGCCGGGCGCAGGCGCTCCTGCGAGACCCCAAGGAGCGCGCCGAGCACGTGATGCTCGTGGACCTGGGGCGAAACGACCTGGGCCGCGTCTGCGAGTTTGGCTCGGTCGAGGTGGACGAGTTCATGGTGGTGGAGGCCTACTCCCACGTCCATCACATCGTCAGCCAGATCTCGGGGACACTCCGCCCCGGCGTGACGGCCATGGACGCGCTTCGCGCCGTGCTGCCGGCGGGGACGCTGTCGGGGGCTCCGAAGGTCCGAGCGATGCAGATCATCGACGAGCTCGAGCCGCACAAACGCGGCTCCTACGGCGGGGCGATCGGCTACCTGGGCTTCAACGGCGACCTCGACACCGCGATTCACATCCGCACCGTCGTGGTCAAGCACGGGATGGTGCACGTGCAGGCGGGAGGCGGGACCGTCGCCGACGCCAAGCCCGATTACGAGTACCGGGAGAGCGTCAACAAGGCCGAGGCGGTGTTCGCGGCTGTGGAGCTGGCGGCGAGACAGACGGATTGGCCATGAGCCAGCATGCAGCATGCAGCAAGCAGGCAGCAGAACCCCCTCTGCGTGCTGCGTGCTGCGGACTGCGAGCTGGAGTTGCAAGGAGGCTTGAGCCTTGCGCGTGCTGGTAATCGACAACTACGACAGCTTCACCTACAACCTCGTGCAGTACCTGGGAGAGCTCGGCGCCCAGCCCGAGGTGATCCGCAACGACAAGGCGAGCGTGGGCGAGCTGCTCGAGCGCCGGCCCGATCGCGTCGTGGTCTCACCGGGGCCCTGCACGCCCGCGGAGGCCGGCGTATCGGTGAAGGCCGCACGGGCGTTTCCCGAGGCTGGCGTCCCCACGCTGGGCGTCTGCCTGGGCCACCAGTCGATGGTGGAGGCGTTCGGCGGGCGCACCGTGCGCGGCGAGCCGGTTCACGGCAAGGACGCCGAGGTCGAGCATGACGGCAGCGGGGTCCTGCGGGGACTGCCGTCGCCACTTCGCGTCGGGCGCTATCACTCGCTCGTGGCCGACCCTGACCTGCCCGCCGAACTCGAGTTGACCGCCTCCCTGGATGACGTCGTCATGGGCGTCCGGCACCGGAAGCTTCCGGCGGAGGGCGTTCAGTTCCACCCTGAATCCGTACTGACGCCCCATGGCAAGGACCTCCTCAAGAACTTCCTGTCCGAATGAATCCCAGGCCAGCAGGCAGCGCGCAGCATGCAGCTCGCAGCTCTAGAGGCCTACTGCATGCTGCTTGCTACATGATGCTTGCTCAGACCTGATGCCCAACGACATCGTCACGCGGGCGATCGACGCCGTCTGCTCAGGAACGCACCTGACGGCGGATCATGCCTCGGCGGTCCTCGACGAGATCATGGAGGGCCGCGCTTCCGACGTGCAGACCGGCGCCTTCCTGGTCGCGCTGAGGGCGAAGGGGGAGACCGTTGCCGAGCTCGTCGGCCTCGCCAGGACCATGAGGCGGCTGGCGGCTCCGGTCGAGGTGGGCCGCGACAACCTCGTGGACACGGCGGGCACCGGCGGTGGGCCGCCCACCTTCAACATCTCCACGGCCGCGGCGCTCGTCGCCGCCGCGGCGGGGTGCGCCGTTGCCAAGCATGGCAACCGCTCAAGCACCAGCCGCTCCGGGTCGGCGGATGTGCTCGACGCCCTCGGCGTGCGGATCGACCTCGACCCGCCGGGGGTGGCGCGCTGCATCGATCAGATTGGTTTCGGGTTTATGTTCGCTCCGCGCCACCACGCGGCGATGAAGCACGTGGTGCCCGTCCGCAAGGAGATCGCGGTCCGTACGATCTTCAACTTCCTCGGTCCGCTTACGAACCCGGCCGGGGCGAGCAGGCAGCTCCTGGGCGTCTCCGACAGTCGCTATCAGGAGACGATCGCCGAGGCCCTGGTGGGGCTCGGATGCGAGCGCGCGTTCGTGGTGCGCAGCGAGGACGGGGTCGACGAGATCGGGCTCGGGGGACGCACGAGGGTCATCGAGGTCGACGGCGCGAGCACCGAGGAGTGGTTCGTCGAACCGGAGGGTCTCGGGTTCCGCATCGCCGATCACGTCGAGATCGCCGGCGGGACACCGGACGAGAACGCCGCGATAGTCGAGCGGGTGCTCGCGGGCGAGAGCGGACCGGCCCGCGACGTCGTCCTCCTGAACGCGGGGGCCGCGATCGTCGTGGGGGACGGGGCGCCGGATCTGCCCGCCGGAATCGAGCAGGCGCGCGATTCGATCGACTCCGGGGCGGCAAGCGCTGTGCTCGAGCGCCTCATCGAGATCACGGGCGAGCTCGCAGCCTGTTGACTAGCCTGTGCCTCCGATGAGTTCGCTGGACGAGCTGGTCACCGGCGCCCGTGAGGACGTCCGCCGGCGACAGGAGGAGGTTCCACTGGAGACCCTGCGCACACGGCTCGGGGGGCGGGCGGGCGGCCGGCCGTTCAACGAGGCCCTGGTGCGGCCCGGGCTCTCGCTGATCGCGGAGTTCAAGCGGCGCTCGCCGAGCGCGGGCGAGCTTCGGCCCGGGGCGGGCGTGGCGGAGAGCGTACGGGGATACGAGCGCGGTGGCGCGGCGGCACTGTCGATCCTCACCGAGGAGCGTCGGTTCGGCGGCTCGCTCCACGATCTGCGCGCGGCCCGCGAGGCGTCCGAGCTGCCGATCCTGCGCAAGGACTTCGTGGTCGATCCGTATCAGCTGTACGAGGCAACGGCAAACGGGGCCGACGCCGTCCTCCTGATCGTCGCGGCGCTGCGAGATGACGAGCTCGCCGTTCTCTACGAGCAGGCCCGCGAGCTGGATCTCGACTGCCTCGTGGAGGTGCACGACGAGCGTGAGCTCGAGCGAGCGCTCGAGATCGACGTCGACGTCCTCGGCATCAACAACCGCAACCTCGACGACCTCACCGTGGATGTCGATACCACCGTGCGCCTCCTGACGGACGTGCCGGCGGGTAAGACCGTGGTCTCCGAGTCCGGCTATGGCAGTCGTGAGCAGCTCGAGGAGCTCGAGCGGATCGGCGTGGACGCGGTGCTGATCGGCGAGGCGCTGATGCGCGCCGCCGAACCGGAGGTCTTGGTCCGCGAGCTGACGCGCGACGAGGAGGCGACGCGCGAGCATTACCTCGAGCGCGCCTCCGAGGAGTAGCGACGACTCCTTAAGCCGCCTGAAGGTGCCAATTAGCGGTCGTTAATCGATCGCCCTCATCCTGGGCAGCGAGATGGTGAAGGTCAGGCGCGTTGCGAGCAGCTCGATCGGCTCCGCCGTGGTCGGCGGCCTGGTGGTGGCCCTTCTGGGCTGGGTCGCGATCGCCGCGGGATGGATTCACGCATCGGACAACGAGACGAGCACCACCATCCCGGCGCTGTCTGCGACGCCCGCTCCGCAGGCGACCTCGCAGCAGGGCAGCGGCAAGGGCCTTTCCGTGAACCAGATCTACCAGGAGGACGCTCCGGGCGTCGCCTTCATCCAGGCGCAGACGAAGCCCCAGCCCAGCTCCCTCCTGAATCCCTTCGGCGGCGGGGGCGGCGGCACCGCGACGGGATCGGGCTTCCTGATCGACACCGACGGCCACATCCTGACCAATGCGCACGTAGTCGAGGGCGCGACGAAGATCGAGGTCACCCTCGGTCGCAGCGATACGTCGCAGCCGATAGCCGCGCAGGTCGTGGGCAAGGACCCGTCGACGGATGTCGCGCTCTTGAAGGTCGATGCTCCGGCCGACGAGCTCCACCCGCTCCAGCTGGGCAATTCGGCCGACTTGCAGGTCGGTGATCCGGTGGTCGCGATCGGCAACCCCTTCGGCCTCGACCGGACGGTCACCTCGGGCATCGTCTCCGCGCTCCAGCGCCAGATCAAGGCGCCCAATGGCTTCACGATCGACAACGTGATCCAGACCGACGCCGCGATCAACCCCGGCAACTCCGGGGGCCCGCTGATCAACGCCCAAGGCCAGGTCATCGGCATCAACTCCCAGATCGAGTCGCCCAACGGCGGCGGCAACGTGGGCATCGGCTTCGCGATCCCGATCAACACGGTTCGCGACGTGGTCCAGCAGCTGCTTCAGAGCGGCGCCGTCCAGCACGCCTACCTCGGCATCAGCGGCACCGATCTCACCCCGCAGATCGCGAAGGTCCTCAACCTCCCCGTCGACCAGGGGGCGCTCGTTCAGAGCGTCACCCCGCACGGCCCGGCCGAAAAGGCAGGCATCAAGGGCGGAAACCCGAACGCCACCGCGACCGTCGACGGTGCGCGGATCCACCCAGGCGCTGACGTCATCACGGCGATCGACGGCAAGCCCGTCCGCTCGATGAGCGATGTCATCGAGGACATCGGCTCCAAGAAGCCAGGGGACACCATCGAGGTCACCGTGGTGAACGGGAGCCAGAAGCGCACGGTCTCGGTCACCCTGGGCAACCGGCCCGCGAGCGTCGAGCGGTAGGGGCTAGGGGCAGCGACGGCGGCGCCTGCCGGCGGTGCCATCACCCCGGGGAATCCGCCGATTCGGCGACGCCGCCCCGCGGCGACCAACCCGTTCCCTCGAGGCTGGCGTCTACATGACATTCGTTCGCCGTGGTGGAACTGTCTTCCACTCCATGAAAAAGATCCCCCCAGCGGAAGGGATTCTCATCCTGTGGAACCGATTTCCACCGAGAGAAGTTGCTTTCAATGGGCGACAGCGTCTCCGCCGACGCATCCGGTGCCGGCGGCCGGTGGGCGGCATTTAGCATCCTTGTGGGATGCGGGTCAAGTTCTGCGGCATGACCACCACTGACGACGCCGTCGAGGCCGCACGCCTCGGCGCGTGGGCGATCGGACTGAACCACCATCCCGGGAGCCCCCGCTTCTGCGGGCCGGCGGTCGCGGTTGAGATCGCGGCCGCGGTCAGGCGGAGGGTCGAGGTTGTGGGCGTGTTCGTCAATCCCACGCTCGATGAGCTGGCGCGGGCGGCCGAGAACGAGTCGCTCACGATGATCCAGCTCCACGGCGGCGAGGGCGCGGCGTTCTGCCGCGAGGCGGCGCGCCGCACCGGCTGCAAGGTGATCAAGGCGATACGCGTTCGCAGCACCGCCGACGTGCGCGCCGCCGAGGCGTTTCGCACCGACTTCCACCTCCTGGACGCGTACCGGCCGGGGACGCCGGGCGGCACCGGGGAGAGCTTCGACTGGGAGTTTCTCGCTTCCCGCCGGTCGGAGGTCCCGCTGATCCTCGCCGGCGGGCTCACGCCCGAGAACGTCGACGAGGCGGTCGCCACTGTGCGTCCGTACGCGGTCGACGTGGCGAGCGGCGTGGAATCGGAGCCCGGCGTCAAGGACCACGCGCTGATGGCGGAGTTCCTGGACCGCGCGCAAGCCGTGGCCGCATGATGGCCGTCGAGGTCCCGCAGCGCTTCGGCCCTTACGGCGGCCGCTATGTCCCCGAGGTGCTGATCCCGGCGCTCGATGAGCTGACGGAGGCTTGGATCCACCTCCGCGAGGATTCCGGCTTCCGCGAGGAGCTCGACGGCCTGCTTCGCGAGTACGTCGGCCGGCCGACGCTGCTTTACCTCGCCCAGCGCTTGTCGGAGCATGTGGGTCGGCGCGTATACCTGAAGCGCGAGGACCTCGCGCACACCGGCGCGCACAAGATCAACAACGCGATCGGCCAGGCGCTGCTGGCGAGGCGCATGGGCAAGCACCGAGTGAGCGCGGAGACCGGCGCGGGACAGCATGGCGTGGCGACCGCGACCGCCTGTGCGCTCCTGGGCCTGGGTTGCGTCGTCTACATGGGCACCGAGGACATGCGGCGACAGGCGCCGAACGTGGAGCGGATGCGGCTGCTGGGGGCCGACGTGCGCCCGGTGGAGGCGGGCGCGCGAACGCTGAAGGAGGCCGTCAGCGCCGCTATCCGCGACTGGGTCACGAACGTACGGACGACGCACTACATCATCGGCTCGGCGGTCGGCCCCGCCCCCTACCCAGCGCTGGTCCGCGACCTGCAACGGGTGATCGGCGACGAGGCGCGCGCCCAGGCGCTAGCGGCCGAGGGGGAGCTTCCGGCGCGCGTGATCGCCTGCGTCGGCGGCGGCTCGAACGCGATCGGCACCTTCTACCCGTTCATCGCCGACGAGGACGTCGAGCTGATCGGCATCGAGGCGGGAGGGGAGGGGCTCGACGCGCGTCACGGCGCCTCCCTGGTCGCCGGCCGCACCGGCGTGCTGCACGGGGCGCTCTCGTCGGTTCTGGCGGACTCGGAGGGACAGATACTCGAGGCGCATTCGGTCTCAGCGGGGCTCGACTATCCCGGCGTCGGGCCGGAGCACGCGCAGCTGCACGACTCCGGCCGAGCCCGCTACGAGGCGGTGACCGACGCCCAGGCGCTGGTGGCGTTCCGGGAGCTGGCGCGGCTTGAGGGCATCGTGCCGGCGCTCGAGCCGGCTCACGCGATCGCCTGGCTCATGGCATCCGCGGAATTCTCCGCTGGCGCTCCGGATCCGGAGCCTGGCAGGGCCCCCGCCGGCGCGGACGCGGGAGCACAAGAGAGAAGCCCGCGCCACGGGCGAGGGCAAGTGGTGTCTGCGGGAGCGGAGCAGCCGACGGGCTATGACGTGGTGTGTCTCAGTGGGCGCGGCGACAAGGATCTGGCCGAGGCGGTAGCGCGGCTTCAAGAACTTGATGCCTAAAGCCGTAGCAGCCGGTGTTGAGCGGATCAGGGAGGCGTTCGAGGGCGCGCGCCGGGAAGGCCGGGCGGCGCTCATGCCCTACATGATGGGGGGGTTTCCCGACGCCGACACCTCGATCGCGGTGGCCGAGGCCTACGCCGAGTTCGGCGCCGACCTGGTCGAGCTGGGGGTGCCGTTCTCGGATCCGCTGGCGGATGGCCCGGTGATCCACGCTGCCGCTACCCGCGCGCTCGCCTCCGGCGCGACCCTGAAGGGGGTGCTGGAGATCTGCCGGCGACTGGCGGGACGGCTGCCCGTAATCCCGATGGTCTACGCGAACATGGTGCTGGCGCGGGGACCCGCGGAATTCGCGGCGCTGCTGGAGGACGCCGGTGCCGCCGGAGCTATCATCCCGGACCTCCCGCCGGGAGAAGCGGACGAGGTAGGCAACGCGCTCGAGGGTACGGGGCTGGCGCCCGTGCCGCTCGTCGCGCCGACGACCCTGCCCGACCGGCGTCGCCGAATCGTCGAACGCGCCGAGGGGTTCGTCTACATCGTCTCCGATACGCGTGTGACGGGTGAGCGCGACGAGGTTCCGGCTGGACTCGAGGATCTGGTGCGCGCTGTCCGCACCGAGTCGCCCGCCCCGGCCGCCGTGGGGTTCGGCATCGGCACGCCGGAGCAGGCGGCGACGGTCGGGACGATCGCGGATGGCGTCATCGTGGGCAGCCGCCTCGTGCGCGCCGTCGCCGAATCCGACGGCCCCGCGGCGGCCGCGGCAGCCGTCGGCGAGTTCATGCGCACCGCGCGCGACGCGATGACGAGAGCCGGCGGGCCCGTCGGGTAGATTCCTGCTCGTGCAGCTCCTCGTCTTCACCGCCATCGCGCTGGCCGGACTGGTCGCGGCCTACGGGTTCGGGCTCGGCGGCACGCTGGCGTTTCTCATCTTCCTCGCGGTCCTGTTCCTCGGCGTGTGCGCGCGGACGATCGAGCCGCTCATGAACCGCCTGCGTCCGTAGCCACCCTGGGCGGATCAGGCGGCCTGGGTATGGTGCGCGCGTGCGCATCGGCGTGCTCACCGGAGGCGGCGATTGCCCGGGACTGAACGCAGCGATCCGCGCGATCGTGCGCAAGGGAATCGATGTGTACGGGCACGTCCTCATCGGGTTCCGAGATGGGTGGAGGGGCCCGCTGGAGGGCGACTATGACGAGCTGACGATCGAATCGACGCGCGGCATCCTGCCGCGCGGCGGCACGATCCTCGGCACGTCGCGGACGAACCCGTTCAAGCGCGAGGGCGGTCCGGCCAGGATCGAGGAGACGATGACGGCGCTTCACCTCGACGGGCTGATCGCGATCGGCGGTGAGGACACGCTTGGTGCGGCCTCCCGGCTGTGCGGCAATCACGGGTTGGCGGTGCTGGGGGTCCCGAAGACGATCGACAACGACCTGGCCGCGACCGACGTCACCTTCGGGTACGACACGGCGCTTCAAGTCGCGACCGAGGCGATCGATCGCCTCCACACGACGGCCGAGTCGCACCACCGGGTGATGGTCGTGGAGGTGATGGGCCGCCACGCCGGCTGGATCGCGCTCCAGTCGGGGCTCGCCGGCGGCGCGGACGTGATCCTGATCCCGGAGCGACCTTTCGACATCGACGAGGTCTGCGCACTCCTGCGACGGCGCCACGCGCGCGGGCGCGCGTTCTCGATCGTCGTCGCCGCGGAGGGCGCGACCGCGAAGGAGGGCACCATGGAGATCGCGGCAGGCGACACCGACGAGTTCGGGCACGTGCGGCTGGGCGGGATCGGGCACCGCCTCGAGCACGAGATCGAGCAGCGCACGGGCTTCGAGACGCGCGCGACCGTGCTCGGGCACGTGCAGCGCGGGGGGACGCCGACCGCGTTCGACCGGGTTCTGGCGACGCGAGTGGGCATTGCCGCGATCGACGCCGCGCACGACGGGCGCTGGGGGATGATGCCGGCGCTTCGCGGGACGAGGATCGAGCTCGTTCCACTGACGGAGGCCGTCGCCAAGCTCCGCACGGTCCCACCGGAGGACTACCAGGCGGCCGAGCCCTTCATGGGCTAGTGACACCCACGCGCGTCGGCAACCGCGCGGGCGCCGCGCTCACCATCGCCGCCCTCGCCGCGCTCGTGGCCGGCTGCGCCTCAGGCGGCTCGGGGATCCAGCCCGGCGAGCGGGTGGACGTCTACGTGAGCATGCCCCTGCACGGGCCCGAGTCCGCAAACGGCCGCGATATCGTCGATGGAGCGCGGCTCGCGCTCGCCGACGCCCGGCGCAAGGTCGGGGAGCTCGCGGTGCGGGCCACCTATCTCGACGACACGGCTGGGAACGGACCGGACGCGGACTGGAGCCCCTCGGTCGCCGCCGGCAATGCCCGGCGCGCGACACAGGATTCGGCGGCGATCGCCTACATCGGCGAGTTCGACTCCGGCGCGACGCGGTTCTCGCTGCGATCACGAACGAGGCTCATCTGCTCCAGATCTCACCGGCAGCGTCGGCGGTCGACCTGGTTCAGCCGTATCTGGGCGCGGGAGACCAGGTGCCGGAGGATGTGCAGCCGACCGGCGACCGGACGTTCGGCCGCGTGATCCCGAGCGACGATGTCCAGGCTCGGGCCGGGGCGCTATGGGCGAAGCGGCTTCATTCGCGCACGGTCGCCGTTATCCGAAGGTCATCGCAGTACGACAAGGTCGTCGCGGAGGCGTTCGCGGAGCAGGCCCGTGCGATCCACCTGCGGGTCAAGAGGGCCGGTCCGGCCGAGCTCGGCTACGCGGCAGCCGAGCAGTCGGAGGGAGGCCGGTTAAAAGCCGTCAGCGCAGTCCGGCGCGTCATCGGCACCGATGCGCTGCTGACGTCGCCGGTGCCGTCCGCGCTGATCGAAGGTCAACGTCACCGGGTTCTGCTCACCTCCGCGGCCGAGGATCCGTCCCAGCTTCCGCCGGCGGGGCAGCGATTCCTCCGCGCCTTCCGCGAGCGCTATCAGCGCGACCCTGGCCGCTACGCGGCCTACGGTTACGAGGCGATGGCGGTGGTCGTCGGCGCGATCCGGCGCGCGGGCGAATCAGGCGACGACCGCGACGCGGTGATGGCTGCCTTCTTCGACACGTCGGATCGGCACTCGACCCTCGGCACGTACTCCATCGACGAAGTCGGCAACACGACGCTGGGCCGGCTCGCCGGCTATCGCGTCGTCCGCGGCAAGCCACGATTTGAGACCCCCCTTCAGGCAGCCCCGTAGGGGAACCTACCCGCCGAGCAGGTCCCGGAGCGCCGGCTCGAGCTCCGGATGCGCGAACTCGAACCCGGCGTCGAGGGCGCGGCGAGGCACAGCGCGCTGGCCGCTGGCGACGACCTCTCCGAGCTCGTTGCCGAAGCGGAGCTTGATCGCAAGCTTGGGGATCGGGATCACGGCCGGTCGGCCAAGCACGCGCCCGAGGGTCGTCGAGAACTCGGCGTTCGTCACCGGCTGCGGTGACGTCGCGTTGTAGGTGCCGCTGCTCTGGGTGCTGTCGAGCGCCCAGAGGACCAGCAGGACCCAGTCGTCGACGTGGATCCAGGGCATGTACTGCCGCCCCCCGGCGATCGGGCCGCCGAGGCCGAGCCGGAAGGGCAGGAGCAGCTGCTTCAGCAGCCCCGCCTCGGGGTGGAGGACCAGTCCCGTCCGGGTCACCGCCCCCCGGATGCCGAGATCCTCGGCCGCAAGCGCGGCGGCCTCCCAGGCAGTGCATACGCCCGCGTCGAAGGTCGAGCCCGATGGCGTCGACTCGTCGACGATGGTCTCGCCTCGGTCGCCGTAGTAGCCGACGGCGGATTGGCTTACGAGCACGCCGGGGCGAGATTCGGTGGCGCTCAGCACGTCGACCAGATTCTTGGTCGCTCGCACCCGGCTCGAGCGGATCCGCTCCTTCGCCTCCTCGGTCCAGCGCTGGTCGAGCCGCTCGCCGATCAGGTTGATCACCGCGTCGACACCTTCGAAGGCGCTCGCTGGCGGACGCTCGACGGTCGCGTTCCACGAGTGCCACGTCACCGTCGGATTGACCCCGCGGGCGCGCGCGGGGTCGCGGGTCAGGCCGACGACCTCATCCCCGCGGGCGAGCAGCGCATCCGACGTGCGCGAGCCGAGGAAACCGCTGGCGCCGGTGACGAGGACGCGCATGTCAGTCGCCGGCGGTCATCATTCGACGGTACTGAACGTGCCCGTCTCCTCCGAGAAGCGGGCGATTCCCGAGCGCCGGGCCTCGTCGATGACGGCCTGGGCGACGGCGGGCGCGACGTCGCGGTCGAACACGCTGGGAATGATGTAGTCCTCGCTCAGGTCCTCCGGGGCGACCACCTCTGCGATGCCGTGGGCGGCGGCCAGCTTCATCTCCTCCGTGATGCGCGGGGCGCCGGCGTCGAGCGCGCCGCGGAAGATTCCCGGGAAGCACAGGACGTTGTTGATCTGGTTCGGGTAATCGGAGCGCCCGGTGGCCATGATGCGCACATACGGCCGGGCCTCCTCGGGCATCACCTCGGGATTGGGGTTCGCCATCGCGAACACGATCGCGTCGTCCGCCATCTTCGCCAGATCCTGCGCCCCGATGATGCCCGGCCCCGAGACGCCGATGAAGAGGTCCGAGCCCTCGATGACATCGGCGGGTCCACCCAGGAGCTTGTCGGGATTCGAGTTCTCGGCGTACCACCGCTTGATCTCCGTCATCTCGCCGTTCAGGTAGTCGTCGCGGTCCGTCGAGATCGCGCCCTGGCGGTCACACCCGATCACATGGGTGACCCCGGACTCGAGCATCATCTTGGTCACCGCCACGCCCGCGGCGCCCAGCCCCACGACCAAGACGCGCAGGTCCCCCAGGCGCTTGCCGACGATCTTGAGCGCGTTGAAGAGGGCCGCCGTCGTCACCACGGCGGTTCCGTGCTGGTCGTCGTGGAACACGGGGATGTCGATCTCATCCTTCAGCCGCTGCTCGATCTCGAAGCATCTCGGCGCCGAGATGTCCTCCAGGTTGATGCCGCCGAAGGTCGGCGCCATCAGCCGCACCGCGTTGACGATCTGATCGGGGTCGCGTGTGTCGAGGCAGATCGGGAACGCGTCGACCTGGCCGAACTCCTTGAAGAGCATCGCCTTTCCCTCCATCACGGGCATCGCCGCCTCGGGACCGATGTCGCCCAGGCCGAGCACGGCGCTTCCGTCCGAGACCACCGCGACCGTGTTGCGCTTGATCGTGAACTCGAACGCCTTGCTGCGGTCGGTCGCGATCTCCCGGCAGACCCGCGCCACGCCCGGCGTGTAGGCCATCGAGAGGTCGTCGCGCGTCTTCAGCGGATATTTGTTCTGCAGGGCGATCTTGCCGGCCCGGTGCATCTGGAGCGTCCGGTCGACGTAGCCCAGCACCCGCGCGCCGCGGGTCGATCCGATCGCCCGCAGGATCTCCTCCCAGTGCGCCTGATCC
>JBKPHA010000055.1:0-12251 GCA_046729615.1 Actinomycetota bacterium | reverse complement strand
AGGCCGCCCATAGCGCCGTTCTCTCACCGGGCCCGATGCGGGCCTTCTATCACCGCATCCGCGCCCGGCGCGGGCATCAGGTGGCGATCGTCGCCGTGGCGCGCAAGCTCGCCTGCCTTCTCCGGTGCCTTCTCAGCCGCGACGAGGACTACGCCTACCCGCAGCCCTCGCTGACGGCGAGGAAGCTGCGTCGGGCGGAGCTTCTCGCCGGCTCGCCGCGCGGCAAGCGACATGTGGAGCGGGGGCTATGGTCGACGAACGCCGCGACGCGCGAGGCCGAGCGCGAGCTCGCCCGCCGGGCCGAGGTCGCCTACGAGCGCACCATCGCCGACTGGGAGCGGGCGCAAGAGAAAACGGGTGCCGGTGCGACACCGGGGCGCGCATCTCGTCCAGCGCGGCAGGACCAAGCCCCAGAGCCTGCTCTTTAGCTCGTCGTCGCCGGCACCCGGTCGAAACTCTTCCAAATTGGAGGTGTTGCGTCCAGAGCGGGGTTGACTTTCATCCGTCGCGCACAGCAGAAGCCCCTTCGCGAGACGCGTTCAGGCGTCACGGAAGCGGTCCGCGGACGAACACGTCCCACTTCCCATTGACATCGCCGGCGACGAGGTTCGACGCTTCCGAGGTGCCTTGCTCGCGCGGGGGTTGGCGCCAGAGCTGTGTCCCCCTCCTGACCTGCTGCGGAGAAACGGCCCACGGATCAGGTCATGGCCCCGTGGATGGTCCTAACCGAGGGAAGGGATTTACCGCTGGATACTCGTCGCTCAGGCGGCGACAGGGGGAGTCGATTCAGCTTCAGCGGCTTTCTGCAAGCCCTGTTTGGCGAGCTGTTGGAGCGCTGCTGGGTCGTCGGATGGTTGCGACGCGATCTGCCGCAGCGCCATCTCGAGCACCTGGACACGCATCTCGGACACGTGCAGCATCTGCGTCAGTTGCTTCTTGTCGTGGAATCGTGCTGACCCGCCAACCTCCGCCATCATCCGCTCCTCTCAGTCGGGGATCAACTGGCCCCGTGTTTTGTCAGTCTCGGCATACGGCTCTTCCGGCACCCAACCGGGTTCGCCCCCGGCGGTCCCGTCCACCTGGCCCTCGGGCGCGTCCCCGGAGATCAACTCATGCCCGAGCGGGCGAGTTCGAAAACTGGTCCTCTGGCTGCGTTTGCCCCTGTGGTCGCAGCTTGCGGAAAAAACGTCCCGCTCCGTGACACCTTCGGCTCGCGTGGCCCCGCAACTTGACGCGCACTATCTAGATCACGGGTCGCCCCGGGCGCCGCCGTGCGTGCAATCGGCGACCACAGATCGGGATAGACGAAGTTCCCGGCCCGGCGCTGACCGCGCCTCGTCCTGCTCGTCAAGCACCTTGTCGTCGCCGTCGGGGGCCGCCGGTCGAGCAGCACCAGCGCCTCCTGCATCCCAGCCCCGAAACCACGGGGACGGACCCGGAGCTCATCCGGGCGCAGCAAGACCGCAATTCGCCGTGAGGGGGCGGGGACGCTCCTCAGATAGCAACCCAGAAGTAGCGCGAACCGCGCGGCGTAATCTCTCAGGGGAGGGATCAAATAACGCCTCGAACCTCTCGCCGGGTCTGCGTGAGCGCGTGGGTGCGTCAGCTCAGGATTGCAGCCGGTTCAGCCCGATCAGCGCGATTACCAGCCCGAGCCACAAGCTCCAGAAGATCGCGACGATGATCCCGATGCAAGTTCATGATCTTCTGGAAGGGGAGGCGGGCGATGGCCGTCGGAGCTGCGATGTGCGGCTAGCTTCAGTGACCATCCCCGCCGATGGACTACTCGGGCTCGGGGGCCTCGTCGCCCGGCCACGCGCCGGTGAGCCGCTCGAAACCGTGGCGCGCGCTGTGGTCGAAGAATCCCCTGACGAGCCGGAAGATCGCCCCCTCCAGGACCAGCGCCGCCGCGAGCTTGCCGTAAGCGATCTCACGGTGCTCGGCTTCGGGCGGTTCCTCGTCATCGATCAGGCCCCACGCCTGCTCGAAGACCTTCTTGGCGATGAAGCCGGCGAGGATCCCGCCGACGACGCTGATGGGAATGAAGAGGAGCTTCATGGATTCACCGCGACCTGAGACTCCGCAGCGGAACCGGCGACGCTCCCGTCACCCCGCGCGGTCTCGCCGTCGAGCAGCTTCCTGCGAAGCTCCTCGCTAGATGCGACGACGGCGCCCGTGGCGCCAGCGCCCAACGCCAGAACGAGCATTACCCGCCGACCGCGGCGCTTCTTCGGCTTGCGCCTGTCGCTCTGAAGCGCGCTCGCCGCCTCCCTCAGCGACAGGGCCGCCTCGCGAACCTGGCGGCGAAGCTTTTCGTCACGCATGGGCTCGACCCGGCGCTTGGAGGCCCGCCGGTAGGCCGCCCGAAGGCTGTCGGCCGCCTGGGCGAGGTTCTCCTGGACGTATTCGTTTTCGATCAGTCGCTGGACGTAGGTGCCCGTTCTATCGGCCTTCGATGCCACTTTCGCCTCCTTTGCGCGCTAGGTCGTTCGCTGCTCCTTCGGTTCCGAGCGCGGCTCGAGCTGGATCTCTCGCTCGGCGCGCGGCACTCCCTCGGCGATCTCGTGCCCGCGTTCGCGCTCCGCGTTTAGCTCATGGCCGAACAGAAGCGCAAGGTTCGTCAGCCAAAGCCAGATCAGAACCACGACGACGCCGCCGAGCGTCCCGTAGGTCTTGTCGTAGGAACCGAAGTTCGCGACGTAAACGGCTAACGCCGCGGATGCGATCAGCCAGACAGCAACTGCGATCGCCGTTCCCGGCGTGACCCACTTGAAGCCCCGGAGCTTGACGTTCGGGCTCGCGTAGTAGAGGACGGAGATGATCCCGAGCACGATCGCGAGCATTACCGGCCACTTCGCGATGTCCCAGATCGTCGTCGCGGTCGAGCTGATCCCCAGCGGGCCTGCGACCGCGTCGACGATCGGCCCTGTGAGGACCAGGGCGAGCGCCAGGAGCGCTACGAGGATCACGATCACGAGCGTCACCAGCATCTGAAGCGGCTTGAGCTTCCAGATCGGGCGGCCCTCGGGCGTCTCGTAGATCACGTTCGAGGCCCGCATGAAGGCACCGACGTACTTTGACGCCGACCACAACGCGACCACGAGGCCGACGACGAACATGATCCCGGCCGCCGACTGGTTCGAGGTGATCGATTCGATCGGCCCCTTAAACGTCTCAGCGCCGGAGGATGGCCCGATCTGGGTGACGATGTCGGTGATCGTCTTCGCCGTCGACTGCGGATCGGCCAAGAGCCCGACGATCGACACCAGCGCAATCAGCGCCGGGAACAGGGCAAGCACGCCGTAGTAGGTAAGCGCCGCCGCCCAGTCGGTGAGGTTGTCCTCTGAGAACTCGGTGGCCGTCCGGCGGATCACTCCCCACGTCGTCGGTTTCTCGTAGGTGCCTTCCGGCCGATAGTCGCGCCGGATGGGCTCGGCGGGACTATCCGGATCGATCTTGCGTTCGCGAAAGTCCGTCTCCATCCCTTTCTCCTTCCGAGGGCGGCTCGGCGTGGGCTTCAGCGTCGACCGAGGGTCCAGCCGATGATCACCCCGCCGAGGAAGGCGCCGAGCGCTGCGGCCGGCAGGGGGTTTTCGCGCGCAAGCTGTGTGGCCTGGGCGGCGGCGTGCTGCGCTCCGTCGCGGACGGAGTCTGGCGTGGCATCTATCACCTTGGCGGTAGCGGCCTCCTTTTGCGCGGACGCCTTCTCCTTCAGCTCGTGCGCCTTGGCCTCCGCCCTGGCCTTCGTCTCGGTCGCCTTCCGCTTGGCCTGCTGCTTGGCGTCGGCCTTGTTGGCGAGCTCGGCTGCGGTCTTACCGACCTCCTCGCGTGTCGCCTCGATCTCGGCCTCGATCTGCTCCGGCGAACGCTCCTCACCGACAGCGTCCGCTGGCTCGGACTTCGTGCCCTTCGTGGCCATCAACTTCGTGCCTCCTTCGCGCTTTGCTTAAGGTGCTCGACGTCCTCCTTGGTGGTATCGATCGCGCGCTCGGGCACCGGCGGCGTACCCTCGTCGACCTTTCGCTTTCCGATCAGCGCCGCGGCGCCGGCTATCGCGCCGTACAGGGCGGTGGCGATGAGTGCTGCAAGCCAGGCGGGCAGCGCGAGGTCCAGAGCGAGGATCAGGGTCGCGGTGAGCGCGCCTAGCGCGAACAGCCCGACGAGTGCGGCGGTGCCGAAGGCGCCGGCGCCGCCCCCCAGACGCTTTGCCTTGAGCTCCATCTCGACCTTCGCCAGCTCGACCTCCTTTCGCGCGAGATCGCTGCTCTGCTGAGAGAGGTCCTTCACCAGCTCTGCGATCGACCGCTGTCCGGATGAGGTGGCGCTCGGATCAGGGCTTCGCATCTCCATCTCCGCACCCTCCGTCTCGTTTACTTCGTCTTGTCGCACGCATTCCCGCTGGCCAAGAATCTCCATGCGGCTTCGGCTTTTCGCCAAGCCACGCAAGGGCCTGGTCGCGGCTGTCAAACAGCGGGACCTTCTGGTCGATCGCGGTGAGAGAAAACATCTTTCGCGTCCCGGATTGGCCGGCGACGATCGCCATCGATACGCCCGCACCGTCACCCTCGGCGAGGCCGTTTGCGATCTGCAAGACGAGGCGCAGTCCGCTTGAGTCGATGAACGTACAGCGAGAGAGGTCGAGGATCAACGGGCGGCGGCCGAAGACCGCCTCGTCTGCGGCTGGCTTCAGCTGATCGCAGGTCGAGAGGTCGAGCTCGCCGTCGACGGCGATCAGAATCGCGCGAGCGTCGCCGATCGGGGTCGTCTCTACACCGAAGTCCATCAGTCTCGATCCATCCAAATCGTGAGGTTCAAAGTCGCATTGACACGCTTGCACCGCGTGACGAGTCTGGTTGACATTTCCACTCCTCCTTCAGTAGGGGTCTGAGGTCGCCCCGCGTGGACATTGTCGTCCATATCCAAGACAGTATCGTCTCATACATGGAGTCGGAGTATCGTTGCGGGTGAGACTGGATGTCTACGAGCTCAGCTGGCCAGACCCTTCAGCAACGCGTGGCCGCTGCGATCCTCGATGGCGCCGCGCGGACACTGGCTATCCAGGGCCCAGCGGCAAGCATGAGCGACGTCGCGGCTGCCGCGGGGGTCGCTCGTGCCACCGTGTACCGGTATTTCCCGAACAGGCAAGCCTTGCTGGACGAACTCGCGCTGGCCGCACTTCGGGAAATCGAGGAGCGCATCGGGTCGGCCCGCATCGCCCAGGTCCCGACGGACGAGGCGATCGCGCGCGTGGTCCGTACGCTGGTCGACGTTGGTGATTTGTTCACCGTCCTGGCGCGGGAACGACCTCGCCCTTCTGAGTTCGAAAGCACGCTCGCCGCGCCGCTCGCGCAACTCTTCGAGCGGGCGCAGGCGGGCGGCGACATCCGCGGCGACCTTGCCGCTTCATGGTTGACTGAGGTCCTGGTCGGCGTCGCGGTGAGCGTGCTGACCGCAAAGCCGTCACGAGGCCGGGAGGACACCGTCGCGGCCATCACCAGCCTGTTTCTGCATGGGGCCCGCAGTCGCGGGCTTGGACCCTGAGCGCGCGTCACGAAGGAGAACCGATGGACCCGAATACGCCTGCGCCGCCGACAGCGCTACCTGCCGAGGATGAGGCCCTGCTACACGAGCTAGTGGAGTACCTCAGAGCGAACCGCGGCGAGCTCCGCCAGCTTTGGGCCACGCGCATCTCGGAGGCGCAGCTCCTGCGCGTGATGACCGCGGACGAGATCTTCTCCGAGGTCACTGCGGTCTACGACAACTACGTCGATGCGTTGGAGACCGGCAGCATCGAAACGCTCCAGGCGTACGCGCGCGATTTGTCCGAACGGATCATCCGACGTGGCGTGGAGACGCACGAGGTGCTTGGCATCGTGTTGCTCCTCCGCGACATCCTCGGCCGCTCGCTGCTACTCAACTACGACCACGACCCGGGCCTGCTGCGACGCATCCTCGACGCCTATGAGCCGGCCGCCAATCGGATCGCGGTGACGGTCGGGGTCAGCTTCGTCGAAGAGCGTGAGCGCGTGATCCGCCAGCAACAGGAGGCGATCCGTGAGCTGTCGACGCCGGTGCTACAGGTGCGCGACCGGCTTCTGATCGTGCCGATCATCGGCGCCGTCGACCCCGCCCGCGCGCGCCAGCTCACCGAGCAGCTGCTCGGGGCCCTTCAGCAGAACCGGGCGCGCGTGGTGGTTATCGACATCACCGGTGTGGTCGACGTCGACGTGACCGTCGCCAATCACCTGGTGCAGACGGTCGAGGCGGCCCGTCTGATGGGCGCCAGCTGCGTGGTCACCGGGCTCTCCTCGGGGATCGCGCAGGCGCTCGTCGACCTGGGAGTCGACCTCGGAATGATGAACACCGTAGGCGATCTGCAGGGCGGCCTGGAGGAGGCGGAGCGCCTGCTAGAGCACCGACCGGCCACTGGCGAGGCGACCGGACATTCCGTCGAGACGTAGCGCTCGGACCGATGTCCGTTGCGATAGTGCCGAAGGGCGATTACATCATCGCCTCGATCCAATCGGACCTCAGTGACACGGAGGTCCTCGCCCTCCGAGGCGACCTGATCGAGCGTGTCGGTCGCTTCCGTGCGCGCGGGATTGTCGTCGACGTCTCCGCCCTCGATGTCATCGATTCCTTTATCGCACGGGCGCTCCGGTCGATCACGGTGGCGGCGCGGTTGCGAGGCGCGCGGACCGTCATCGTCGGTATTCATCCGGACGTCGCGGTCGCGATGGTGCAATTCCGCCTCAACCTGGAGCCGCTGCGTACGGCGCTCGACCTCGACGAGGCGCTCGCGCTCCTCGACACCTGGACGTACCGGAAGCCCGCGGATGGAAGATGAGACCCACGTGAGCATCGAGACAGATGCCGACCTCGTCGTAGCGCGGGCGGAAGGACGCGCAATGGCGCAGCGCCTGGGCTTTCGGCCTCCCGATCCAACCTTGATCGCGACCGCGATCTCCGAAGTCGCCCGCAACGTGGTCGTCCATGTCGGACACGGCGAGATCATCCTGCGGCCGCTCGTCGACGGCCGGCGGCTCGGCGTGCTTGTGATCGTCCGCGACGAAGGTGAGGGAATACCCGACGTCGACGCGGCGCTCGGCCTGGGTCACGCCTCCCGAGGCGGCCTCGGCCTGGGGCTGCCGGGCGCGCGGCGCCTTATGGACGAGTTCGAGGTCGAGGCCCAGCTCGGCAAGGGCACGACCGTGACGATGCGCAAGTGGCGCGTGCGCGGCGAACTCGAGCTCCTGCGCGAGAAGCGCGAGCGGCGACAATCGGATCCGGCATGACGCGCTTCGACGCCGAATACCAAGGCGCGTTTCGCGACTATTTGCGCGACCCTGGCGAGGCGACGCTCAGAGCCGCGTACGAGCTTGGGCGCCATGCCGTACGGCGCGAACTGACCGTGCTGGATCTTGCGCTCGCCCACCACCACGCGCTCGCATCGGAGCTGCGCGGGGAGGGCGAACCGGGGCGCCACGAGGAGCTCGTTCGCGCCGCCGGGGATTTCTTCCTCGAGAGCATCGCGTCCTTCGACATGGTGCATCGGGGGTTCCGCGAGGCACGCGACGCCGCGCTGCTGGAACGAAGGCACGCCCAGATGCTGCGGCAGCTTTCGGACTTTCTCGCCGACGCCTCGCTCGCGCTCGATTCATCGGATTCGCTCGCCGAGATGCTGCGCCTCGTTGTCGAACAGGCGCGCGAGCTCATTCGCGCGGACTGCTGTCTCGTCACGACACGAGGCAATCAGGAGACCCCGATCCGAGCGGCGTCCTACCCCGACGGCGACCTGCGGTGGGCGACCTTCGCGAGATGGATCGATCTCTCCCAGGTCGATGCGCTCGTCCGCTCAACCGACCGCCCGACCCGCAGCGACGCCGAGGAGATCGCGACCCACATTCGCCTGCCGGGCAGCGAGGCGACGAAGGACCTGGTGCTTCGCGAGTGGCTCGCCACGCCGCTCACTGCGCTCGACGGGAGGGCGATCGGATCCATCCACCTCGTTACGGAGAGTGAGGCTGGCTTCGCCGGCATTCATGAGGCCGTGCTACAGCACCTAGCGCAGATGGGAGCCGCCGCGATAGAGCGATCCCTGCTGTACAGCCGGACGGCCCGCTAGTGCGGTATCACCAACCGGCCGGCCTCTTTGAGCTCATCCATCGTCCGCCACCCCTGGACCGACGCCAGGTCGATGATCGGTTCCTAGTGACGTCCAGCTCGTTTTGCTACCACGACCGCGTGGCAAGGCAACCCCGCCCTGGCGAGCGCGTCGAGGACGAGCCAGCCGTCGAGGTCGGCGTGCTCGGGTCGAATTCGCGACCGCAACGGTGACAGGCGATCGGCATTCGTCCAGTCTTCCGCTTTCGTGCAACGCAACAGCCTTCGCTACTCCGCACCCCGGCGGCTTCGAGGGTGTAGGCCCATCGTCGACTTTTGGGGTCAACAGAACGGCCCCGCTACGCCGTTGGCGTAAATGACCGACCGGCCGCGACCAGGGCGGAGTTGCAAACGAGTTGCTAACGAACGCTGCCGGACGGGGCGGATTTGGCAGCACCGGGCATCACGAGCGGGGACCAGAAACCGGTGATTTGGAGGAGATTCCGCACGGGCCGGTACTGGCCGTCACGATGAGTGGTGGACATGATGTCCGAGGACGCGAAGTTCGCGCTGGGGTACTAATCGGCTTGTTCGAGCGCTTTGCGCCGCTGGGCCGGACGGCGCTGCAACCCCACAACCCTAGCTGCGGAGCAGCGCCGCAACTTCGTGCTCGAGCGCGGGAATCGCGAGCCCCTGTTCCCGGCATGCTTGCCCCACTCGAGCCGCTCATCGAGCTGACCCGCGGGCCGCGACGACTCCGAGGTCGTGCGGCCGGTCAACGAGGCGATCGAGCGGGCGGTGCGCGACTGTATGCTCGCCGCGTGGCGATGGCCGAGCCCAGGGCTTGCGGGCACCCCGGGCACCAACGCGTTGCGAGCCGGATCCCCAACGGGGTACCCGGCCGCCCGTTGCACCGGCTGGCCGTTGGAGGTTGCGCCGCATTCCTGATCACGGCGGTCTGGTGTTCTGGTTCGATGGCGCAACCGCCCCCGGCCGGGAAGCTGACTCTGACCAGCTCCCCACGCCTGTTTCCCGACTTCTCGCGTCGCATCCACGACTACGTCGTTCGCTGCGGGGACCGGCCCGTGAGAGTCAACGGCCACGTCGCGTCGGGCTGGGAAGCGAGGACTGATGGCTACCGCTTCCGGAGCGGCGACTTCACCTGGACGACTCCGATGGCCGCGGGGAAGTCCCTCACGATCACCGCGCGCCGGGTCAACGGCTCCCGGCGGTACCGGTACTTCGTCCGCTGCCTTCCGCGCCAGTTTCCGACCTACAGCTTCACTCGCTACGGCCGCGTGACGCCGAAGCTCTTCGCGGTCGACACGCTCTTCTCCACTGCTGCGCCCTTCGCGATCGTCCTCGATGGGCATGGGGTCCCGGTGTGGTGGTATGACGCTCCCGTCCACGCTCCCAGGGTGCTTCCCGATGGGCACGTGATCTGGGCGAGCTGGTACGACTCCCCGCCCGGGTGGAAGATGAACAGCCTCGAGGGCACGCGCCTGCGCGACCTGAACGGCGTCGGGTGGGCAGGCAACGGGCACGACCTGCAGCCGCTGCGCAACGGCGCCTACCTCCTCGGCGGTTATGTCCCGCAGCAGCACCGCGACACCAGCGCCTACGGCGGCTCCCCGGACGCCACCGTCGTCAACGCCGAGCTCCAGCAGGTCAACGCCGCTGGCGACCTCGTCTGGGACTGGAAGAGCCAGGACCACATCTCGCTCGCCGAGACGCCGGATCGCCACTGGCGCTCGATCGTCAAGCACCAGAACGCCTACGACATCCTGCACTGGAATTCGATCGAGCCCGACGGCAAGGCGGTGATCGCCTCCTTCCGGAACCTGGATGCCGTCTACAAGATCCGAAAGCGCACCGGCGGGATCGTCTGGAAGCTCGGCGGCACCCACACAGCCAAGAGCCTCACCGTCCGGCAGGATCCGCACCGATACCCCCTCGGCGCGCCGCACGATGCCCGACTGCTCGCCGACGGGACGCTCACCGTATTCGACAACCGCTCGGGGCTATCGAACCGCATGCCGCGCGCCGTGAGGTACCGGATCAACCAGAAGAAGCGAACTGCCACCGTCGTCGCGTCAGTCACGGACCCTCATGTCCGGATCTCCGATTGCTGCGGCTCCGCGCGACGCTTCGCGAACGGAGATTGGCTGATCGATTGGGGCAACCGATCCGGGATCGGAGGCTATGAGCCAGATGGTCAGCGAACCTTCTTCATGCGGTTCGACAAGGGCTTCAGCTACCGCGCCGAGCCCGTTCCCCGTGCCGTCTCCAAGCAGGACCTCCGCGACGGAATGGACGCGATGTACGGCGGGTCTTCCTGAAGCAGCTGGCACGTCACGACCTCGCATGCCGATGCCCGCAGCGGAGACCATCGCGAGATCCTGCGCCTCGTAGCGGCTATCCCGGCTCGATGACGCACCGGAGCCAACGCCTGCGTATGGGAGAGGCCCTCGGCGACCTGATCGATCCCGGCCCGAAGGACGAGCACCACTAGATCGCCGAGCCGGTGCGGCGCCCGATGATCAAGGGCGAGGCCGCCCCGCTCTTCCAATGGTTGCTCCGAGCGGTCACACGAGCTGATCGCAGGCGGAGTTGCTCGAGGACCTCGGTCGGTGGGCCTGGCGGCGGTGGCGGGCCACGGTTGCCCTCCCGCCCGGGGAGCACGAGATACTCGTCCGCGCCTGGAACTCCTCGGCAGCCACGCAGCCGGAGGACGAGGCGGCACTATGGAATCCAAAGGGCTACGTGAACAACGCGCGCCCGCGAGTACGGGTGCGGGTCGCCTAGCTCAGCAGCAGGGCGCGGGTACGCCCCAAACGGGACGAGGCCGCCGAGTGTCGACGGCCCCGCCTACGCCCCTGAACCAGGACAGCGACTACGCGATTACGCAGAAGCGAGCGACGCGATCGGACAAGGCATTGTCACGTCGCGAACAGTTTGTGGCACGATCCGCGCGCGGCCTCCCTGATCGCACCTAATCCGTTGGAAGCCTCGGTCTCGGCCGGGGCTCCCGGCGTTCGCGCGGCGACGCGCGCGGTCCACTTCAGAAGATGAGCCACAGGGCAGCACGACCACGATGATGAGCACGATGATCCCGGGAATCGCGAGCGTGAGACCGAGCGGCGAGGCCACGAGGTCACGGCGTCCACGCCCCCTCCTTCCTTGTTGGGTGGTAATGCCGACGACGAGTACCCGCTCCCGCCGGCCGTACGCCAAACCAGCGTTGGCTGTGGCGACCCGGCGCCGCCCGAACGTTCTGCCAGTGGGTAGAGACACGCCATGGGAATCATTCGACGCATACTCGATGCCGTGGTGGTCTTGGTGACGGCGCCGTTCCGAGCGCTTGCGGCGCTGTTCCGGCGATAGCGCGCGGTGGGCGGCCGGCGAGTTGGGGATGAAGATGACAAGAGCCCCCGCCCTGCATCCCGTACGGGGGCTCCTGCCGATCTAGATGCTGGCGACCGTCCGTCTGGAGGGGGAGGTCGCAGGGCGTCGTAACACGGCTGGACCCGGGAAGTTTCGCCGAGAGTCAGGACTCGGCAGCGTGCAATCTCCCCGGCGTCGTAGAGGTGGCAGCTCACCAGGGGGTGCGGTGCGTGGTTTGATGGCGGTACCCGCGCGCGTGAGTGTCGTCCCGGCCGATAATGAGGACGCAGTGAGCGACATCCCCGGTTTCCCCGCGGCAGCCGAGATCGGTGGCTGGCTGGAGCGGGGTGCACCCGACGATGCCATTCCGGACCATCCGCTGACGCCGATAGCAGTGATGCGGCTGGTCCAGCAGGAACTCGCGGTGGAGGGGATCCCGGAGCCACACCACGAGTCGGCTCGCCCGGGATCGAGCGGCGCCAGCGCTCCTGATGCTCCCCCACTACCGCTTCCGGGTCAAAGCGGAAGCCGCGGACATAATGTCGGGATCGCTACCGCAGGTGCGATCGTGGCCGCGATCAGCTTCACGGGCGTGCTGATCGTTGAGGACATACAAAGTCGTAGGTCCGGTGCTTACGTATCCGCAAAGGGTCGCGTACGTTGACAGTGGGCGTCGGATCAGCTGGGGCGCGACCGGGTAGATCTGCGAGGCATGCAGGAGTCCCTGTCCGTCGAACTGCCCGTGGAGGCGCGGAGCGCCGCGT
>JBKPHA010000054.1:0-66506 GCA_046729615.1 Actinomycetota bacterium | reverse complement strand
GAGTCCCGGTCGCTCACGGTCACGTAGCGGTCGACCACCGAGGGGTCAAAGCTCTCGGGCCAGAAGTCCTCACCGACCCCCTCGACCAGGTAAGGCTTCACCTCGCCGCCCGAGTAGATGGAGCCCTCGGGGTCGGCGCCGATCACCGCGATCCGGCTGTTGCGCTCTTTCAGGTAGCGGCCGGTCCCGGTGATCGTCCCCCCTGTGCCCACGCCGGCGACGAAGTGGGTCAGGCGACCGCCGGTCTGCCGCCAGACCTCCGGCCCGGTCATCCGGTAGTGGGCCTCGGGGTTCGCCACGTTGAAGTACTGGTTCGGCTGGAAGGCACCCGGTATCTCCTCCGTGAGCCGGTCGGCAACCCGGTAGTAGGACTCCGGCGAGTCCGGAGGCACCTCGGTCGGAGCGACGACGACCTCCGCTCCGTAGGCGCGCAGCAGGTCGATCTTCTCCTTGCTCATCTTGTCGGGCATCACCGCGATCACCCGGTAGCCCCTGAGCAGCGCGACGATCGCGAGCCCGGTGCCCGTATTGCCGCTGGTCGGCTCGACGATCGTGCCGCCGGGCTTCATCCGCCCGTCCCGCTCCGCCGCCGCGATCAGGCCAAGTGCGATCCGGTCCTTGATCGAGCCGCCCGGATTGAAGAGCTCGACCTTCGCGACGATCCGGGGGCGCACGTCGGCGTCGAGGCGCGACAGTCGCACGAGCGGGGTCTCGCCGATCGTGTCGAGAATCGAGTCCCTGATGTCACCGGCCGTTGCGGACGCGATTGCCATCGCTCCTCCATCTCCACGATACAGGCCGGCCCCGATTGCGCCCGGGCTACAGGCCCAGCCCGCGCACGCCGGGCTCGTTCCAGCCCAGGTGGTGGGCCAGCTCGTGGCGCACGGTCCGCTGCACCTGGGCGCGGAGCAGGCCAGGATCGTGGCCGAAGTCGCGCTCGAGCGTGTCCTGGTAGATGATGATCCGGTCCGGATAGCCAGGGCGCGCGACCGTGCCGCCGATGTAGTGGCCGTAGGCGCCGTGCTCGTGGCCGCGGTCCGACACGATGACCGGCGTATGCTCGAGGACCCTCTGGAACTCCTCCGGCAAGTCGTCGAGCGCCTCCATCACGAGTTGGTCGAACTCACTCGGTGGCCGGTCGGATGGCGGAAGCGTCGCCAGCGCCTCGCTGCGGCGCACGAGGCGCTCGAAGTCCCGCTCCGGCATCTCCTTGCCGATCAGCGCCACCGTCAACCACGCCGTGACCAGGGCGATCGCCGCGGCGCCCACCACCAGGACGACCAGATCGTCCAGCCCGCCGAGCGACGGCGGGTTGAGTAGAAGCACGATCAGGCCGACGATGAGCGCGGTGAGCGCGGCGGCTCTGAGCGGCGGCCCGATGGCTTCCCTCATACGTGGACCAAGGTTAGGGCTCGTATTCCACGAGCCGCTTGAGGCCCCGGCCGCTCTCGGCGAGCATCATGGCGAGCCGCGGCCGGATCAGGGCTATATCAAGCAGCGCCCCGACCGGGCCGCCCCGGGTCTCGTAGTCGAGCTCGACCGTCACCTCCGTGCCCTGGTCTGTCTGCACGAGGCGTTCCCGGCGCGTCGCCGCGACGGTGAGCGGGGGTTGAACGCGCATGGCCCGTGTGTGGGGCGCGAACGCCTCCGTGACCTCAAGCTCCCCCTCGAGCGTCCGGCGGCGGAAGCGCAAGAGCTGCGTGCACGAGGCGCCAGGCTGATCGAGGAGTTCACCCCCGCTCTGTACACCGACGAGCCCGGCCTCCCACTCCGGCATCCGCTCGGGATCGACCAGCACCCGCCACACCCGCTCGGCGGGAGCGCGGATCATGACGTTCCGTTCGAGGTGCGGCACGGTTGCAGGGCGGGATTATCGGCCCGCGGCCTGCACCAGCTCCCGCGTCCGCTCCGAAGGCAGACGCATTCGGTAGGCGATGAAGTAGACGATCGCGCTGAGCACCGCGATCACGAGCACGCCCGAGCCCAGGCCGAGCACGTCCTGCGATCCCTTCCCGTACGAGCCCAGGAACGAGATCAGCGCGAGTCCGCCGAGCCACGGAACCAGCCAAGCGCCGGCGCGCCACTCGAGCGGTCGGTGGGGGCCCGGCGAGAAGCGCCGGTATGCCGCGAGCAGCACGAGCCCGAGCAGGATCGCGACGAAGAGCTTCCAGTTCGTGTTCCAGCCGGCCCAATAGACGATCACGTTCGACGCGAAGAAGGCCAGCACCGGGATCACGTGGCCGCCGGGAAGGCGGAACGGACGCTCGTGATCGGGCAGCTGCGACCTCAGCGCCGCCCAGACGAGCGGGCCTGTGCCGAATGACAGGACCGTTGCCGACGTGATGAACGTGACGAGCTTCTGCCAGCCTGGGAACGGAAGGAAGAAGATCAGCCCGACGAGGAACGCGACCAGGACCCCAACCCACGGCGCGCCGCGCTCACTCGTGCGCTGGAGGGCCTCAGGGGCGTCCCGGTTTCGCGCCATCGCGTAGGAGATGCGAGCGGTGACCGTCGTGTAGATGAGCCCGGTGTCCGCGGGCGAGATCACGGCGTCGACGTAGAGGATCGACGCCAGCCACGAGAGCCCGATGATCTGCGCGATCCCGGCGAGCGGGCCGAAGTCGTTTGCGAACGAGAGGTTCGCCCACCCCTTCCCGAGATCCCCCGACGGCACCGCCCCGATGAAGGCGACCTGGAGGGCGACGTAGAGGGTACCCGCTATCAGCACCGCGCCGATGACCGCGAGCGGGACGTTTCGCCTGGGATTGTCGGTCTCGCCGGCCAGCTCCACTCCCTGGCGGAACCCGAGGTACGAGAAGATGATGCCCGCGGTAGCGATGGACTCGAACACGCCGTGCCACCCGTACGGCATGAAGCCGCCGACGTCGCTGAAGTTCGGCCCGTGGACGACGGTCACGAAGAAAGCGACGATGACGAGGGCGATCACGGCGAGCTTCCACCAGACGATCGCCGTGTTCGCGCGCGCGAACGCGCGGATGCCGATCAGGTTGATCCAGCAGAAGATCGCGAGCAGCACCACCGCGAGGACGTAGCCGAGCGGGAAGGTCAGGACGGGATTCCCGCCGCTTCCGGCCGGCACGTGCGTGAGCCCGCCGATGTTGTTGGATGCGTACTGAAGCGCCGCCTCGACTTCCACCGGCGCGACGCTCGCGATGGCGAGCCACGTGATCCAGCCGATCATGAAGCTGGCGAAGGCGCCGAAGGCGAAGTTCGGGTACCTCACGACGCCGCCGGAGACGGGAAACATCGTCCCGAGCTCGGCGTAGGTGAGCCCGATCATCATGATCATCACGCCGGCGATGCACCATGAGATGATCGCGGCCGGCCCCGCCAGGATCGACGCGTTCAGCGCGCCAAACAGCCATCCGGATCCGATGATCGAGCCGACGCCGGCGAAGAGCAGCCCGACCGGTCCCACGTGACGCCGTAGACCGCTCGACTCGTCCTCCGGGCTGACGCGGCCTCCGACGTCCTTCTTTGCTTCCCGGGTAGTTGCCTCCATGTTGCACCCCCGCGCCGGAGTCGTAACCGGCACGTGCCGTGCCTGTTACCCAAACCGGAAGGGGTACACACCGCCGTGCGGCTATGAGAGGGAGCTATTCGGTGGAGATGTTCGGGTCCGCCTGGACCTTGTGCGGCAGGAGCATCAGGAAATGGTCCGGCGCGCGGGCGGCTAGCCGCAGGATGCGCTTGGCCTCCTCGTGTTGATCGGTCGCACGCAGCTCCTCGGCGTACCGGCCGAGGAGGTCGTCGATGTCGAGGAGCCCCTCGTCGTCGAGCTCCTTCAGCTCGACCTTGGCGCCCTGGCCCAGCCGCCGCCGGATCGCGTCGGCGTTCAGGTTCCAGTCCGGCTTCGTGCGAACGTAGACGCGCCCGCCGGTCATGCCGGCGCAGGCCCATGGGCCGATGTCGCCGAGCACCACGGCGCGGCCGGAGGTCATGTACTCGAAGGCGAACCCCTTGGCGTTGGCCCGATCAACGATGCAGCCGCGCGAGTCATCCAGCGGCTCCTCGGGCTCGCCGCCCAACACCACGTCGGCGCCGGACAGCCGGATGCAGAACCGCGAGTCGGCCGAGCCCTGAACGAACAGGCGCCCGCGCTGAGCGCCGTAGGCGAACGACTTGCCGACAGAGCCGTTGACGCGGCGCCCCTCGGCGTTCTTGCCCTTCATGATCGAAACCGTTCCGCCCAGCATCGTCTTCGCCACGCCGTCCTGGGCGCCGCCCTCGACGCGGATCACAAGCCCCCAGGCGTTGAACGCGCCGAGACCCTGCCCGGCGACCGAGCCCCCGTTGAAGTTGAGCTCAGCGAGGATGTCCGCCGGGTCCCCCCCGGGCGCCGCATCGTAGATACGGGCTCGCGAGATCGCGCCTGCGAGCTCGGTGCCGAGCACGCGGTCCTTGGCGTCGATCGCCCGCGGGGCGTCTTCGCGGACCGGACCGTCGGTGAAGACCCTCCCGGCCAGCCCGGCGAGCCGGGCAGACAGCTCCTTGGGCTCCATCCGGAGCGGGCGGGCGCGAACGAGCCCGGCCTCGGCGCGCGCCTCCGCCGCCACGAGCTCCTCCTCGGCGACAGGCATGTCGATCGGCTCCAGGTCGAGGAACTCCTCGAGCGGCGTGATGAGCTCGGCGAGGTCGAGCTCTTCGGCGTGCGAGACCTGCTCCAGCAAGTCGTAGCGTCCGACGAGGTCCTGGGCGCGCTTGTAGCCGAGCGAAGCCACCACCCGCTTGACCTCCTCGCCCATCGATTGAAAGAACCGGGCGCAGCTCTCGGCCGCGGCGTCGACATGCTGCGGCGTGAACTTCTTGAGGCCATGCTCCTGCGCCTGCTCGACGGTCTCGATCTGCGTCGCGATCCCCACGTGGCACGTGTCGAGCTGGCAGCCGCGGCAGATCGTGCACCCCAGCGAGACCATCGCGAGCGTCCCGAACGCCACGCGGTTGGCGCCCATGCAGTGGAGCTTCACGATGTCGTAGGCGTGGCGGTAACCGCCGTCGGCCCAGATCTCGACCCGGTTGCGGATGCCCGCCTCCATGAGCGCATGGTGCACAGCGCGGGTGCCGATGTCCGAAGGCAGGCCCACGTGGCGAAGCGCGTGCTGGCGGGCGGCGCCCGTGCCGCCCTCGAAGCCCGAGAGCGTGATGATGTCCGCGCCGGCCTTCGCGATCCCGAGGCCGATCGTGCCGACGTTCGGAACCACCGGCACCTTCACCGAAACGCGCAGGTCGGGATTGACCGTCTTCAGCTCGTCGATCAGCTCGGCGAGGTCCTCGATCGAGTAGAGATCGTGGTTGTTCGACGGCGAGATCAGGTCGGTGCCGGGCGATGCGTTGCGCGCCGCGGCGACCTTCTCGGAGACCTTCCTGCCGGGGAGGTGGCCGCCCTCCCCCGGCTTCGCGCCCTGGCCGATCTTGATCTCGGCGACGTAGGAGGAGTTGAGCATCTCGGCCGAGACGCCGAAGCGACCGGAGGCGACCTGCTGACCGCGCCACTTGCGATAGCGCCCGTACATGTTGGGGATCTCCCCGCCCTCGCCGTTGATGCAGAGGACGTTGATCGCCTTCGCCGCTTCGGCGTAGGCGCGGAAGGCGGGCTCCGACTGCGAACCGAAGCTCATCGAGGAGATCACTATCGGGTAGTCATGGTGGCCTACTGAGGCGTCGACCGAGTCGGGGGCGATCGGATCGCGGTCCGAGCGAAGGCCCATGATGTGGCGCATCGAGATCGGGCTCTCCGCCTCGAGGCCGCGGACCTTCTCCGAGTACTCGTCGTAGTCGGAGGTGCCGTTGGCGGCGGCGATCGCGGCCTTGTAGACCTTCGGATAGAACCGGAACGTCTTCGCCGGCTTGACTGGGGCGTCGCCCGTCAGGGTCTTGAAGCGCTCATCGGTGTCGCCGTCGAGGTCAGCGAACCCGGCTCCGCCCCGCTCCGACGACGCGTAGGTCTCGCACTGGAAGATCTCCGCCAGCTCCGGCTTCACGCCGATCGCGGAGAACTGCCGCGCGTAGCCGCGGACCTCGTGGATGCCGATCGTCGAGATCACCTTCTCGATTCCCTTCCGCAGCGCCGCGCAGAGGTTCGAGACGTCCTGGACGTAGTCCTCGAGGCAGATCACCTCGACCATTACGTAGGGACAGACGCCGTTGGCGCCTAGGCCGAGCGCCATGACCACGTCGTGGACGTTCCGGATCGCTGCGGAGCGCAGCACGATCGAGCAGCGGCGCCGGAGGTTCTCCTCGCCCGTCTCGCCGAACCGCAGATGCTTGAGCGCCTGGTCGATCGCGGACGTGGCCAGGTAGGGGTCGAGGTAGCGGCGCTCACCGTCGAACACGGTGCGATCCGTCAGCACGAGGAGCTCAGCGCCCTGGCGGACGGCCTTCACGGCCTCCTGCTTGATGCGCTCGATCGCGCCGTGGGTGGTCTCCGATTCCAGCAGTGCGACGTCGATCGCGGCCGCGCGATCGCGGAACTCCTCCCACAGGTCCTCGAGGAGATAGGTCTCGTGATCGCGGGCGATCTTGCGGTACACCGAGTCGCCCAGCGGAGCGAGGCCGTGGTGGCCGCCCAGGACGACGGGGAAGGACGTCTCGATCGTGTTGGTGTCCGAACCCGGCGAGTGGAGCGACGGGCGGTGGCCGAAGACGGCGCTCGTCGAGAAGTGCTCGATCTCGCGCTCGCGGTCGATTGCGGGATTGGTGACCACCGCGACCGTCTCCTTGAAGTAGTCGGCGAGGTTCTGGCGCTCCGGCGAGAGCGCGGCGAGCGGGCCGTCGTAGCCGAGCGAGCCGATCGGCTCGGCTCCGGTTGACGCCATCTGCTGGCAGAGCTTTACGTCGTCGCGCTGCCAGCCGAAGCCCGCGAGGATGCGCTCGTCCACCTTAACCGGCTCCGAGGGTCCGGCCGCCGTGTAGCCGGGGATCTCGGTCCCCTCGAGCGGGCCGCCGGTGCTGAGAGCGCGCTCGTAGGGAGCGACCTCCGAGGCGCCGGTGCGCCCGAGCCATCGCTCGGCAACGGTGCGCTGCATCCGCCAGTGCTCATGGACCTTCGCCGCGCGGCGCTCGCGGTCGATCGTGATCATGTATTTCTCGCCCGGCGCGAGTGGCTTCGGCTCCGACACCATCTCCTCGCAGCCGACGACGCCCGGCTCCGAGCTGAAGATGAAGTCCTCGGGCGTCTCAAGCTTCCACAGCGGGCGCAGGCCCAGGGCATCCGCGGAGAAGACGCAGTCGTCGTCGTGCCGGGCGATCAGGGCCACAGGCCCCTGAGCGAACGGGCCGAGCGCCTCGCGCAGGTACATGTAGAAGCGGCGCAGGTCCTCCGGCAGGGAGCGGATCTCATCGACGATCGGCGGCACCACAGCCTCCATCGCCTCGGCCAGCGAGAGCCCCTCCACGCGGACCAGATGGTCGACTACGCGGTTCAGGTCCTGGGAGTCCGAATTGCCCGCTGAGATCTGGATCCCCAGCATCCGGGCCTCCTGGCGCAGCTGCTCGATCGTGTTGATCTCGCCGTTGTGGCCGAGGACCGTGAACGGCTGCACGCGCTTGAACGATGGCCACGTGTTGGTGGAGTAGCGGTTGTGGCCGAAGCAGCCGACCGTCTCGAAGCGCTCGTCGCGCAGGTCGGGGTAGTAGGCGCCGAGCACCTTCGGCGCCCCCATCACCTTGTAGACGCTCGTGGAGGTGGAGAACGAGGCGACGTGGCAGCCGAGCTCCTGCTCAAGCGCGAGCATGAGGTCGAAGGAGATGCGATGGCGGCGCTCCACATCGGGCAGCAGGCCGCCCACCTGCCAGAAGTGCGGCTCCTCCTCGCGCGCGGTGGCACCCAGGGCGTGAGAGTCGACGTTGCCGAGGCGCTCGGCGAGGATCCGGAACCCGCCGCGGCCGAGGATCCCGCGGGCGTCGTGGAGCGCCTGGCCTGTGTCATGCGTGGGCTCGAAGAAGACGTGCCCGACCGCGAACGCGTCGTCGAGCGCGAGCGCGGGGTTGTGCCCGCCGGCGCGCACCTGCTCCGCCCACAGCTTGCGCGGGATGTCCACGAGGATCCCACACCCGTCGCCCTCGCCGTCGACGTTGCCAGCCCGGTGAAGCATCTTCTGGAGATTCGTCAGCGCAAGCTCGACCGGCGCCCGCTCGGGCGTTGCGTCCTTGCGCACCGACGCGTAGATCGCGCAGGCATCGCGATCCTCAACGCTCCGCGGCGACGCGCGCGGGCGATACGCCTGCTCCGGCGAGTAGCGGCGCTCCTCGTCGGGCAGGGGCCTTGGACGGGTGGAAGAGCTTTGCAACCGAAACCTCCCGGATTCCGCGCCTTCTTCGAGCGGGCGCGCGACTGGGACAGACGGGCCGGGGAGTATAGGGACGGCATCGGTCCGTTGGCTGACAATCCACGTCGCCGGCCCCCTCCCCTCTTGCGCGATTGTCGGGTTTGTTGCCGTATAGGTCGAAAACCCGACAACGGCTGCCAATGGATGCTCGCGGCAGCGCGTAGTCGCGCGATGGTCTGTGAGCCGGGCGATTGCCTGTTCCCACGAGATCCAAATGACGCGCTTGCCTTGCGCCTCGAGCAGAGCCTGCCGTTCGGCGTCGTCTTCGCGGGCGAGCTTGTTGTCGTGCCAGGAGTTGCTGTCCGCCTAGACAATCAGCCGCCGTTCCGGCCAGCGAAAGTCGGGAATGACACGGCGCCCATCCAAGATCATCGGCATGTTGATTTCAGGGTGTTCAAGGCCTGCCGCAAGGATGAGATCGAGCACCACGTCTTCCAGCTCGCTTCGTGTCGCACGGCTCCGCCGGCAACGATCTGACGTAGCCGTTTTGCACCGGGACGCCGCGCCTGCCGGTCCAGGATCTCGAGCAGCCGACGGGCGTTCAGCAAGCCCTGAGAAACTCCCTTCCGAACCGCACGCCGAGCAGCGCGTTCGGGAAGCTGCGAGCATAGATCGAGCGCGGTTCGCGCTGGCGAGGTGACAGGTATACCGCGATGCCTCCGAACATCCCTTGCCTCTAGAAGGCACGTGCGGTGAACGCGGATGCCGGCGTGGACCCGTGGCGTCGTGTCCAGCACGGTCACCTCGACGTGTCGTCCGTCCCATTCGACCATCTCCCAGACCGCTCCCGCCGAGAAATGGCTCAGCACCGCGCCGTGGCCACACGCCTTAACCGCGGCGAGAAACCTCCCCTCGATGGGAATGTTGGGATGACCGACCGCGTAGACGCCGTGATGCAGCCGATGAAGGTGACCCTGATCGACGCGGTCGGCAACCATCCTCCGCGATAGTCCACAGCGACGGAGCTCGTCGGCGGAGAGCACTCCCAATTCCGCGGCGGCGAGCCGTGCGACGACGACATCCGGACGGTTGTCGGGTTTATTCCTCATCGGGCAACAAACCCGACAACCCCGTGAGTGGGCGTCTTGCCCCGGGCGCATATATTCCGGGCGTGGCGGTCACGATCGCGGTTCTCTCGCAGAAGGGCGGGACGGGGAAGACGACGATGGTGCGCTCGCTCACCGACGTCTTCGACCGACTGGGCGTGGACGTCATGGCGGTGGACGCCGATCCGCAGGGGAACCTCTCCGACTACTTCGACACCGCCCCAGACGCCCATCCGACGCTCGCCGACGTACTCATGGGGCAGGCGCGTGCCGCGGATGCGGTCCACGGACGGGTCATCCCGGCGAACCTTCAACTCGCGGAGGCCGAGCTCGCGCTGGCGGGGAAAATCGGGCGAGAGGTCGCGGTCCGGCAGGCGCTCATGGACCTGAAGCGAAACCGGGAGCTGATCCTGATCGACTGTCCGCCCACGCTCGGCCTCCTCACGGTGAACGCGCTCGTCGCCTCGACGCACGCGATCCTCTCGACGGAGGCGCAATACTTCTCGCTGCAGGGAATGGAGCAGGCGGTTCAGGTCCTAAACCTTGCGCGGGAGAGCCTGAACCCGCAGCTGGAGCTACTTGGCGTCTGCCTCAATATCGCCAACATGCGCACCAACCATGCGCGCCAGACGCTCGACGCCCTCGGCGAGCGCTTCGGGGAGAGGCTGTTTCGGACCGTCATCCGCCAGTCGATCGCGTACGCCGAGTCGGCCGAGCGAGCGATTCCGATCCTGGAGTACCGGCCCGATCGGGGCCAGGACTACCTCTCGCTCGCGAGCGAGATCATGCGACGGCTCGGTAGGCAGGACCTGCTGGAGCCGCTCGATGAGCTGAGTGCGGAGCTCGTCCCGGCGGGGGCGTACTCGCGAGCATGAGTCCGGACGATCCCCACGTGCTCGAGCGCGCGATCGCCGCCTACAACGACGCCTGGAATGCGCACGACCTCGACAAGATCATGTCGATGCACGCCCCTGACATGGTCTTCGAGAATCACACCGCGGGCGAGCGCGCCGGGGGCGAGGCGGTCCGAGAGCACATCGGCCAGATCTTCGGGACCTGGCCCGACATCACGTTCTCGACACGGTGCCTTTACGTGCGGGACGGGCTCGTGGTGCAGGAGTGGACCGCGGAGGCGACGCATGCGAACGAGATGCGGCGCGGCGATCTCGTCGCGGAGCCGACCGGCAAGAAGATCAGGTGGGACGGCCTCGACGTGATCCCGTTCGAGAACGGCCTCGTGAAGCGAAAGGACGTCTACTCGGACTCGATGTCGATCCTGCGGCAGCTGGGACTGCTGTAGCTCGTCCCGCTCCGATGGTCCCCGAGGCTCCGATCGAGTGCACGGACACCGGGCTCGCGCCCGCCGGCGACGGCTGGTTCGTCCTCAACGCGCGGGAGGCACAGTGGAGGGTGTCCGAGGGTAGGGCCGCGCGCCTGTCGTTCGACGGGAAGGCCGAGTTCCCCCAGGTCGGGGTCAATCTGTACGTGCTCCAGCCCGGTGAGCCGATCGGGATGTATCACTGGGAGGCAGATCAGGAGGACTTCCTGGTGCTCGCGGGCGAGGCGCTTCTGATCATCCAGGGGCAGGAGCGCCCGCTGCGGCAGTGGGACTTCGTCCACTGCCCGCCCGAGACCAACCACATGATCGTCGGCGCGGGCCAGGGCAGGAGCGTCGTCCTCGCGATCGGCGCCCGGGAGCACCAGGAGGGCGAAGGCTGGGGCGGGTACAAGGTTGACGCGGTAGCGATTCGGCACGGGGCCGGCGTCGAGCGGGAGACGCACGACGCGCGCGAAGCGTACGCGCGCTTTCCAGATCGTAAGCCGGCGCCTTACCGCGAGGGCTGGCTGCCGGAGTAGCCAGTGCGGTCGCGCTTATGTGGCGCGGCCGGAGGCTTTCAGCGCCTCCTCGCGATCGCCGTAGATCTCGACGCGCACGATCTTCCGGTCGCGAACTTCGTACAGGTATGCCGTCTGGCCGTGAACCTCGACTCCGCTCGTTCGTCCGCGCCCCTGGTGACTCGCCACCAAGAGGACGGCAGCGCCGAGGTCATGTGCCTCCTCGATGTCGAAGTGATATCCGGGCTCGAAGGTACGGAACCAATCGCCAAACCACTCGCCGACGGCTTCACGGCCCCTGAACGTTCCGCCTTGAAGGAAGGCTCGCGGCTCCACGACGAGCTCTACGTCCTCCGCGTAGTAACTCATCGCCCGCTCGAAGTCCCGCTCGTTGGTCGCCGCGAACTGGTCGCGCACGACTTCGACGTCCTCCTGCGCCATCGGCCTCTCCTACTCCGAGCGCTTCCGCACGCCGACAGTTGACCACAGGCGAAGGCCGGTGTGGGCAAGCGTCGCCGCGCGCCGCACGGCCGGGTCAATGGAACCAGCGCCCACCTGTCGGGCGCGAATTGCGCTGACCCGAGGACCTGGGGGAGGACCGAGCCGGCGCTCGACGATGACGCGCCCGCCCCGTGACGGCGCCATGGTGATGTTGCGTGGCCGCGGGCGCTCGGAGCGATCGCGAGCCGGACGGAGGTTCTGCCCGCTCGAGGATCGTGCGCAGCACGATGCGCATCTCGTACTGCGCGAAGCTCGCGCCGATGCAGCGCCTCACGCCGCCGCCGAACGGATCCAGGCGTAGCCCTCGCCCTGACCCTCGAGGAAGCGCTCCGGGCGAAACTCGAACGGCTCGGGGTATAGGTCCTCGCGGTGGTGGATGGCGACTATCGCCACCATGACGGGGGTTCCAGCAGGGACGGTGTACGGTCCGATCTCCACCGGCTCGGTGACCTTGCGTGCGACGCCCGTGAACACCGGCCGGGTCCGAAGCGTCTCCTCCACGACCGCGTCGAGGTAGGTCTCGTCGCCCGCGGCCAGCGATTCGCGGAGTCGGGCGAGCACACGGGGCGTGCGCAGCAGGCGCTCGAGCGCCCAGGCCAGCGCCGTGGCCGTGGTCTCGTGGCCCGCGGCAATCACGGTGACCAGCTCGTCACGGAGCTCCTGGTCGGTCATCACCGATCCGTCGTCGTGAGTGGCGTGGAGCAGCAGCGAGAGACGTCGTCGCGCTCGGCGCCATCGGCGGCCGAGCGCCGGGCCGCGATCTCCTCGACCAGGAACGCGTCGAGCTCCTCGCGTGCTCGCTCGAAGCGTGCAAGGGGACTAAACCTCCCGAAGCGGCGTCTGAGCAGCGGAAACAGGAGCACGGCGTGGTTTCGCCGGGCGAACTCATCGACGAGATGACGGGCGCGCGCGAGCCGCTCCGGCCCCCGAACCCCAAGACGGCGCGCAGGATGACGTCCAGCGTGATCCGCTGCGTGTGGGGGCGCCATGGCGAACGGTCGCCCAACCGGCCAGGTCTGGAGATCGCGCTCGGTGATCTCGCGAATCACCGTGCCTTAGCGGTCGATGCGCTCACCGTGGAACGGGGGCAGGAGCAGCTTGCGCTGTCGCATGTGAGGCTCCTCGTCCAGGGTCAACACCGAGTGCGGACCGAGCGCCGGCTCAAGCACCATCGCGTTGGCCTCACCGGCGTGAAAGCGGCGTGGAGAGCCGGTGAACACGCGCTTTGCGAATCCGGGGTCGGCTACGCAGACCAGACGCGGAAACGATGGGAACCGGACGGTGAAGACGTCGCCGTAGCGCGAGCGCAGGCGCGCCAACAGCCGGATGGGGTCGCGCCACAGGGCAACCGCGTGCACGATCGCAGGCGACCGCGGCCCGGGCGGAAACGACGTGCGTTGTTTTCCGACAAAGCCAGTCGAAATCGCTGACCTAGGATTTCAGAGTGTCGTTCGATTTCGGGGCGTGCGTCCGGCTGGACGCGAGGTCATGACGCACATGAGGCGCGACCCGTTCCTGTACGCGCTGGTCTTCGTGGTCGGGGCGGCGAGCCTGGGCGCCGAGATCGCGGTCGCGAGGCTCATCGCGCCATTCTTCGGCGCGTCGACGATCGTCTGGGCGAACACGATCGGCATCGTGCTGGTCGCGCTCGCGGTCGGATACTGGCTGGGGGGCAGGCTTGGCGATCGCCATCCCCACCTCCGCGGCCTGTGCCTGCTGGTGATGACCGCGGCGGTGCTGCTGGCCGTCGTTCCATTCGTCGCGCGGCCGTTCTTCGACGTCTCGGTCGACGCGCTCGACTCGGTCTCCGCCGGCGCCTTCGTCGGCTCGCTTATCGGCGTGCTCGTGCTCATCGCCGTGCCGGTCATCCTCCTCGGAGCGTGCTCGCCGTACGCGATCCGGCTCGCTCTCCCCGACCTCGAGCACTCCGGCCGGATCGCCGGCCGCCTCTACGCCGTCTCGACCGCGGGCTCGCTGGTCGGGACCATGGTGGCCGCGCTGGTGCTGATCCCGTTCGCCGGGACGCAGCGGACGTTCCTGACCTTGGCGCTCGCGCTCGCACTTGTGGCGTCCGCCGGCCTAGGGTGGCGATCCCTCGTGGTTCCGGCCGGCCTCGCCGCCCTGCTCGCGATGCCGAGGGGCGCGATCAAGGGGACCGATGAGGGCCGGGTGCTGTATGAGGGAGAGACCCCCCTTCAGTACGTCCGCGTGATCGAGGAGCCCGACGGCGATCGGGTGCTGGAGCTGAACGAGGGTCAGGCGATTCACTCGCTCTACCGTCCGGGCTCCTATCTCACCGGTGGCTACTGGGACGGGATGCTGACGCTCCCCTTCGCCGCGTTGAACGAAGCGCCCCGGCGCGTTGCAGTCCTCGGCAACGGAGCCGGGACGACGAGCCGGGCGCTAGGCCATTTCTTCCCGGAGGCGAAGATCGACGCCGTCGAGATCGACGCCGAGCTGACTGAGATCGGCCGGCGCTACTTCCACATGGGCTCGAGGCCGCAGCTGACGGTCCATTCCGAAGACGCTCGGCCGTGGCTCCGCCAGTCGACGGGGCCGTATGACGTCATCGTGGTCGATGCCTACCGTCAGCCCTACATCCCGTTCTACATGACCACGCGGGAGTTCTTCGCGCTGGCTCACGATCGGCTCAGCCAGGACGGCGTGATGCTCGTCAACGTCGGGCACCCCACTGGGAGCGACGAGCTGGAGACCGTAATCGGCAGAACGATGGCCGAAGTCTTCGGTGCGGTGGTGCGCGACCCGTTCGACGACACGAATACCCTTCTCGCAGGAAGCCAGGCACCGGCATCGGCTCGGCGCCTGCAGGCGGCGGCGACCGCGCTGCCTCCTCGTCTTCGCCCGCTCGCCCGGCGCCAGGCGGAGAGGATGGGCCCGCGGCTGCCGGGCGGCACCGTCTATACGGACGATAGGGCGCCGGTCGAGTGGCTCGTGGATCGCTCGATCCTCGGGTACGCCGCGAATGAATAGCCGCGGGTCAGAGCTCCGGCACGTCCGCCCCGAGCGGCGTGAAGCGGGCGCGGCGGACCTCTACGTCCTCGCCGGCGCGCACCGTGAGCGCGTCCACAACCTTGCCGGTGTCCTGCCAGAAGCACCAGAACAGCACTGCCGGGCCGGCGCCTGAGACGGTGGCGCCGATCGCCCCCACCTCGCTCGCCAGCGAGACGAGCTCCAGCGAGCGCGGGTAGACACGGGCCCGGCGCTGCTGGTGGATGCGGTCGGCCAGGCCGCGCGAGATCAGCGTGAGGTCAGAGCGGGCGATGCCCAGCACCAGGTGCGACGCCGCCGCGATGTTGGCCACGGCGTCCTCGATTGGCACCTCGGACGGCAGGGCAGCCCGCGCGGCGTCGGTCGCCACCTCGCCGGCTGGGATCGCCAGCACGCCCTCGACGCCCTGCGGGGGCTCCAGGCGGACCGGAAGCAACGGCCCCGAGGCCGACTCGGCGGCGTCGGGTGGAGACACAGCGAAGCCGCCGAAGAGCGCCGCGGCGACGTTGTCCGGATGGCCCTCCAGCCCGACCGCGTGGCGGTAGACGTCCGCCGGGTCGAGCGCCAGCTCGTACATGTGGTCGGCCGCCATAAGACCGGCGACGATCGCCGCCGCGCTCGACCCGAGCCCTCGCGCCACCGGGATCTCGCTGCGGATCTCGAACCGAAGGCCGTCGGCGGGGTGCAGGCGCTCGAAGGCACGCACGCAGAGGTTGTCCCGATCCGCCGGGAGGCGCGCCCCGCCGGCGTCGACCTGGAAGCCCGCGGTTTCCGTGACCTCGAGCTCGAGGTGGATGTCGAGCGCCGCCGCGAGCACGTCGAATCCCGGGCCGAGGTTCGCCGAGGATGCCGGCACCCGGACGAGGC
Organism: Actinomycetota bacterium; assembly: GCA_046729615.1. Lineage (GTDB taxonomy): Bacteria > Actinomycetota > Thermoleophilia > Solirubrobacterales > 70-9 > AC-56. The sequence goes on along the minus strand of JBKPHA010000054.1, from coordinate 50,899 downwards.
GCCTGCGGCCGGTCATCGGCTGAGAGACCGTCCGGAGACCCCGGCGTGCGGCTGGCGAGCGCCGGAGGGCGTCAGGCAAGGACGCAGCCGGCGCAGCGTGGATGACCCACGTAAGCCGGCGAGGACGCCGCCTGACGCCCTCCGGTGCCGCCAGGCGTGCGTTGGGGCCTTCGGACGGTCTCTCATTTCCACTTGATCGAGCAGCCGACCGGACTGGTCGCGGAGCGCGGGGGGTCGTTGCCCGCGAGCAAGGCGTCCAGCGCCTCGCGCAACCAGGCGGCCTTTTGACTCGGGTCCATGTGGTCGGCGTCAGGCGCGCCCTCGTAGCGGATGCGCAGCTCCGAGTCGAGCAGGTAGATGTGCGGCGTGACCTGAGCCGCCCACGCGCGCGCTGCCTCCTGGCTTTCGTCGTGGAGATAGGGAAGCGGCCACTTCTCGGCCTCGACGCGCTCACGCATCGCCTCGAGCGAGTCGCGCGGATACCGCCGAGGGTCGTTCGAGTTCACCGCGAGGAAGCGGACACCCCGATCCTGATAGTCGCGCGCGACCTGCACGATCCGGTCGTGCCACGCGAGCGCGTAGGGACAGTGGTTGCACGTCCAGAAGACCACCGTGGCCGGGACCTCCCCGGGCATCGGCAGCGTGTGGATCGTCCCATTGGTGTCTGGAAGCTCCAGCGGCGGCGCGAGCTCGCCGACCTTCGTCGCGTTCGCCTGTGCCATTACTCATCGCCTCCTCTCATCGCCTCCGCCAGAGTCTGTCGCACCTCGGCGCGGTCCGGCAGCGGCGAGATGCGTCCGTCCGCCAGCCGGTAGACGCGGCACGCGAGGCCGATCGGCTCGTCCGGCAGCGGCTGGACGTCCCGGCCATCCACTCGGATCGTCGGCGAGCCGATGAACTGCTCACGCTCCGCATCGGCGTCCGTCGAGACCTCCCGCACGGCGATCGCGTCGGAATCGAGACCGAGCGCGGACATCTCGGCGCGCAGCATCGCGAGGGCCTCATCGGTGCTGGGACATCCCTCCCACCACAGGAGCTCTACACGCGGCTGCCGCAACACGCCTTCCTCAGGCCAGCCCGCCGGTGCGCCCGTAGATGGCGCCGGCGACCATCGCCCCCTCGGGAACCCGCGATCCGGGCAGGAGCACGGAGTGCTTCATGCGTGCTCCGGCGCCGACGACGCAGCCGTCGCCGATCACCAGGGGTCCGTCGAGGCGGGCCGAGGGGTCGAGCTCGCACCGATCGCTCGCGAGCACCGGGCCGCTGATGCCCGGCTCGCCCGTCTCGATGGCGTCCTCGCCGCCCGCCCGCTCGAGCAGCGTCCCGCCGCCCTTGACGCTCACCGCTCCCTCCAGCGCGTCGAGGTTGCCCTGAAGGTACTCCGGCAGCGAGCCAACGTCGTTCCAGTACTCGTCGATCACGTGGACATGGAAGGGGACGTCGTTCTCGAGGAGGGCGGGGAAGACGTCGAGCGCGAAGTCGACGACCAACTGGTCCGGAAAGTAGTCGAAGACCTCGCGCTCGAAGACGTAGATCATGCAGCTCGCGAGGTCGGAAAGCGCCTCCGCCGGATCGGGCTTCTCCTGAAAGCCCTGGATGCGCCCATCGGACCCCGCGATCACGACGCCGAACTCGCTGACGTTCGCCACCTGCTTGACGGCGAGGGTCGCGACCCCGTCGTTGCGCTCGTGGGCCTCGCGGAGGGCGGTGAGGTCGATGTCGGTGAGCGCGTCGCCGGCCATCACCAGGAACGGCTCGTCGCCGAAGAACTCGGCGACGTTCCGAACCCCGCCGGCCGTTCCCAGCAGCTCGTCCTCGTAGCTGTAGGTGAGCTCGATGCCGAGCGCCCGTCCGTCGCCGATCCTCTCCGTGATCGTGTCGGGAAACCAGTGAAGGTTCGAGATCACGTCGCTGAAGCCGTGCTTCGGCAGCAGCTCGAGGATGTGCTCCATCACCGGCCGGTTTACCACCGGCACCATCGGCTTCGGCACCTCGTAGGTGAGCGGACGCAGCCTCGTTCCGAGGCCAGCCGCCATCACCATTGCCTTCATCAGTATCTCAAGTGCCCTGATCCCAGCTCGCCAGGTACTCCTGCTGTCTCTCGGTGAGCGTGTCGATCTCCACGCCCCGCGAGGCGAGCTTGAGCCGCGCGATCTCCCGGTCGATCTCCTCCGGCACGGGGTAGACCTTCTTCTCGAGGTACGTGTGATCGCGGACGATGTGCTCGGCCGCGAGCGCCTGATTGGCGAAGCTCATGTCCATCACCGCCGCCGGATGGCCCTCGGCCGCGGCCAGGTTCACGAGCCGGCCGTCGGCGAGCAGGAAGATCTCGCGGCCGTCCTTGGTGCGATGGCCCTCGACGAACGGACGCACCTGGAACTTCTCGACGGTGATCGCCTCCAGGTCGTCCTTGTTCACCTCGACGTCGAAGTGGCCCGCGTTGCAGACGATCGCGCCCGACTTCATCACGTCGAACATCTCGCCGGCGATCGCGTCGCGGTCTCCGGTCACCGAGATGAAGATGTCGCCGACCCTCGCCGCCTCGACGCCCCGCATCACCTCGAAGCCGTCCATCAGCGCCTCCAGCGCGCGCAGGGGATCGATCTCGCAGACGATCACGTGCGCGCCATGGCCCTTCGCACGCATCGCGACGCCTTTCCCGCACCAGCCGTAGCCGATGACCACTACCCGCATGCCGGCGATCAGCACGTTGGTCGCCCGGATCACGCCGTCGAGCGTCGACTGGCCGGTGCCGTAGCGGTTGTCGAAGAAGTGCTTGGTCTTCGCGTCGTTGACGGCGATGATCGGGTAGCCGAGCTTGCCCTGGCGCTCAAGGGCCTTGAGCCGGATCACCCCGGTGGTCGTCTCCTCCGTCCCGCCGAGAACCCCGGCTAGCTTGTCCGAGCGCTCGCCGTGGAGGACGCCCACAACGTCCGCGCCGTCGTCCATCGTGATCTGCGGGCCGCGGTCCACCACGGAGTGGATGTGGCGGTAGTAGGTGTCGTTGCCCTCGGCATTGATCGCGTAGACCTCGGCTCCGTGGCGGTCGACGAGCGCGGCCGCCACGTCGTCCTGCGTGGAGAGTGGGTTGGACGCGCATAGGACGACGTTCGCGCCGCCGGCGATCAGCGTCCGCACGAGGTTCGCCGTCTCGGTCGTCACGTGGAGGCAACAGCCGAGCGTCACGCCGTCGAGCGGCCGCTCGCTTGCGAATCGCTCTCGGATTGACTTGAGCACGGGCATGTGCCGGTCCGCCCACTCGATCCGCCGCTGGCCCTCGTCGGCCAGCCCGATGTCCGCGATGTCGTAGCTCTTCTCCGCGGTCGCCAAACTCATCCTTTCGTCGCTTGCGAGTCGCGAAGGATACGTGCCGCGCCCGGGACGCGGCGTGGCTACGTTTTGACCCGTGGACGATGCGATGGTCGTTAATCCCGACCTGACGGTGCCGCTGTTGGAGATCGAGCTGCGGACGAGCCGCTCCTCAGGGCCGGGCGGTCAGCACGCAAACGTCACCGCATCCCGCGTGGAGGCCGTGTTCGACGTGCGCGAGTCGGCGACGCTCAGCGAGGTCCAGCGAGAGCGGCTGCTGGCGCGCTATGGGGACCGGGTCACCGCGGTCGCACAGGAGGCTCGCAGCCAGGCGCGAAACCGGGAGCTTGCGCTCGAGCGGATGCGGGATAAGCTCGCGGCGGGGTTGGTCGTGCCGAAGCGCAGGCGGCCGACGAGACCGACGAAGGCGGCGAGGGAGAGGCGGCTCGAGGAGAAGCGGCGGGCCTCGGAGCGGAAGCGGTCGCGCCAGCGCCCGACGCTCGACGAGTAGCGACTTGGCTGATCGAGTGAGTGATTCGGCGCATACATTCGGACCAATCACTCACTCGAGGCGGATGGCCACGGACTGTCGTTCCGGCGCTGCCCTGCGTGCCCTCGCCCGCGCCGGTCTGGACACTACTCGTAGCTGATCGCGCGGATCACGTCCAAGCGTGCGGCGCGGCGCGCGGGTAGCACCGCCGCCACGAGGCCGAGCGCGATGCCCACAACCGCCACCCCCACCATCGTCGAGACCGGCGGCCGGTACTCGACGCCGGGGATCCCGGAGGAGAGGCCTTTGAGCAACGCGTAGCCCAGCCCCGCCCCGACCGCGATCCCCAGAAGGGCGCCGATCAGGCCGATCACGAGGCTCTCGTCGGCGATGGAGCGCCGCACCTGCCAGCGTGAGGCGCCGAGCGCTCTCAGGACGCCGATCTCGCGAGTGCGCTCGATGACCGACATCGTGAGCGTGTTCACGATCCCGAACAGGCTGGCGAAGATTGCGACGCCCACGATCGCGTAGAAGATCGCGAACTGCTGGTTCACCTGGTTCTCGACCTTAGATTTGAGCTCGTCGTTCGAGAGCACGGCGAGGTTGGGGTATCGGCGGTGGACGATGCGCTCGACCGTGGCTCTCAGCACAGGTCGCGCCGCTGCGGATGTCGCCTTCAGTGCCAGCTCGGAGTCGCTGGTGACGCCGTAGGTCCGGTTGAGGGTGTGCAGCGACATTCCGACGGTCTGGCCGCCGAAGAGCACGGTGTCGACGATTCCGGCGACGCGAGTGTGGACGGTTCCCGACGGCCCGCGGACCGTGATCGGGTCGCCGGCCCCGAGGTGGGTCTCCTGCGCCCAGCCCTTGCCGATCGTGACCCAGCCCCGCGCCACTCGCCGGTAGACCTGGTCGCGGGGGGCACCCTCGATCGTGGTGGTGTCGACCTGCTCGAACTGCGGCGGCTTGAATCCGAACAGGAGGCCGTCGCCCTTCTTGCCCTTCGGCCCCGGAAGCTGCGGCACGTACAGGAAGCGTTCGTTCGCGACCACCGCCGCCTGCGGGATGCGGGTGAGGCGCTTGCGAAGGCCGTAGGCGATCGTCTGCTGCGGGCCCTGCCCCGGCGCGAACCCGCTCGGCTGAACCGTCAGATCTCGGGCGAAATCGCGGTCGAATTCGTCGGAGATCGTCTTCAGGAAGCTCGATCCCAGGGAGTTCACGGCGACCACCAGCGCCAGGCCGATCATGAGCGCCGTCGCCGTGGCCGCCGTGCGGCCGGGGTCGCTGCGTGCGGCGTCGGCGGCCAGCCGGCCCTCAACCGGGAACAGGCGGCGGAGCGGCCACGACAGTGCCTTGACGAGCGGCCTGATGACGAACGGCGCCAGCAGCGCGATGCCGAAGAAGATCGCGATCGTTCCCACCATTCCCGCGGCGGCGACCAGCGCCGTCCTCTCGTCGGCGGCGCCGAGCCACCAGGCCCCGGCGAGGCCCAGCGCCATGAGCACCGCGCCGAGGGCGACGCGCCGCATCCGGAGCGGCGCGCGCAGTCCCTGCGTGCCCACGACGGCGCGGATCGGCGCGGTCCGCCCGGCGCGCCGGGCAGGATAGAGCGCGCCGAGCACCGCGGTGACGATGCCCGTCCCCACCGCCGCGAGCGGCGCGTATGAGGCGAAGCTGAGCTCCCCGACGGGGAAGTTGAGCGCCCGCATCAGCTCGATCAGCCCGAACGCGAGCCCGATCCCCAACCCGAAGCCCAGGACCGCCCCGAGCAGCCCGAGCAGGACCGCCTCCTGCAGCACCGACAGGGTGATCCGCCAGCGGCCGGCGCCCAGCGTGCGGAGCATGCCGAGCTCCCGCGTGCGCTGGAACACGGTCATGTTGAAGGAGTTGAAGATCAGGAAGCCGCCCACGAAGAGGGCCATGGCGGCGAAGAAGTAGAGGATCGTGTTGAACGCTTGAAGCTCCGACTCGACGTCGGATGCTTTGTTTTCCGGGGTCTCGACCGTGGCACCGCGCGGCAGGCTGCGGCGAAGCTCACGCTGGACGCTCTCGATCGTCGTCTGCCCGCCGCTCACCGCGACGTCGATCTCGTCGAATGCTCGTGGCTCGTCCATCACGCGCCGCCCCGAAGCGAGGGGCATGACGGCGAACCCCTGGCCGCCGAAGTCGAGCCCGGTGGTGAAATCGAACAGCCCGACAACACGTAGCCGTCGGATCCCGGTCGGAGTCGCGAGAGGCATCCGGTCGCCAAGCTCGATGCCGTTCGCCTCCGCCCAGCTTCGCTGCAGCGAGATCTGGGGGCCGCGCCTGGGCTTGCGGCCGGCGACGATTCGGGCGTTCGACAGCCTGCTCGCGCTCGGGCGCTTTCCCGCGGTGTTGAGCTTCGCGGTCTGGTCGCTCGGGGCCACTCCGCCCGACTCGACCAGCGTGAAGATGCTCTGAACCTGACCTGAGGCTTGCGCCACGCCCGGCGTCTGCCGCACCGTCGCGAGGCTCGAGTGACGAAGCGCCGTTCCGCCGCCAGGGCCGCTGCCGGAGACGATCAGGTCCGTGCGCCCGTACACGGAATCGAAGAGGGCGCCGAAGGTGCGATGGATCGTCACTGTCAAAAGCAGGACGCCGAGGATCATCCCGACGCCCAGCACGATCCCGGCGGTCGTCAGCAGCGAGCGCATGGGCCTCGACCGAACCTGGCGTAGGGCGAGCGATGAAAACGACCGCATCAACGCTCCGAGAGCGCCTTGATGACGCGGTCCGTCGAGCCGCCGGCGATCTCGCCCGCCACCCGGCCGTCGCGCAGGAAGATCACCCGAGCGGCCGTTGCGGCTGCTGCGGGATCGTGGCTCACGATTACGAGCGTCTGGCCTTCCTCCGCGTTCAGCTCCCGCAGCAGGTCGAGGACGGACTCGGTCGCGCGGGTGTCGAGGTTCCCGGTGGGTTCGTCGGCGAGGACGATCTCCGGCTGCATGAGCAACGCCCGGGCGATCGAGACTCGCTGCTGCTCGCCTCCCGAGAGCTCGCCGGGCAGATGGTGCGCCCGGGCCCCAAGCCCCACCCGCTCCAGCAGCGCCCTGGCGCGGTCGCGGTCCTCGGCCCCTCGGCGACCTGCGATGAGCGCCGGAAGCAGGACGTTCTCCTCGGCGGTCAGCGAGGGCAACAGGTTGAAGAACTGGAAGACGAACCCGATCCGCTCGCGGCGAAGCCTCGTCAGCTCGACGTCGGGCAGCCCGTCGTAGCGCTCGCCGCCCAGCTCAATCTCGCCCGCGGTGGGTACGTCCAGCGCGCCGAGCAGGTGGAGAAGGGTGCTCTTCCCGGATCCGGACGGACCCATGATCGCGACCGATTCGCCCCGGGCGACGGCGAGGCTGACGCTGTCCAGTGCCCGCACCGCGGTCTCGCCAGCGCCGTAGACCTTGGTGAGCTCCCTCGTCGCGAGCGCGGGACGCGCGTTGGGCTCGCGGACCTCGGTCAAGGCCGACCGAGCTCGTCCTTGAGCCGGTCGATCAGCTCGATCGCCGCCGGATCGACCCCCCACTTGGCCGCGAGCTGAAGCGAGGTGAGATCGCCCAGCATGACACACCACAGCAGGCGCTCGGTGCGGCTCTCGCCCTCGGTCTCGATGCGAGCGACGATGTGGGCGTGCGGCTCGATCATCGCCGCGGTCAGCTCGATCCGCTGGCGGACACGGGGGTGCTGGTCGCGGTCCTCGAGGAAGATCCCGCTCATCGGTGCGATCTCGCGCGCCCCTTTCCAGCCTGCGAGCTCATTGTGATCGGCCTCGGGAAGGGCGGCGGTGAAGGCGGGGAGCTTTGCGTTCTCGTTGATCTGCGTCTTCCACCGCAGTGCGACCGGCACGGTGAGATCGGCGCCATACACCACCGGGACCGAGCCGATCAGGCGCTCGGCGAGTTCCGCCCCCCGCTCGACAAGGGCACCGCTTGCCTCCTTGAGCCGTGGCCCTGCACTGTCGATCTCGGTCCGGATCCCGGGCGCCGCGCCCGTCAGCGCGGCGACCTCGGCCGCGACCGTGAAGAGGTAACCCACAGCCGCACGCGGCTGCAGGCCGGCGGGAAGCCCGATCACCGGTACGCCGTCCGCGCGCGCCGCCCTGGCCAGCTCCCCGCCGGTCGTGGCCACGATCCGCGGAGCGCCGAGCGCCTCCGCCGCCTCGTAGCAGGCGATCGTCTCCTCGGTGTCGCCCGAGTAGCTCGAACACAGGACGGCCCGGTCGGGCAGCATCGCAAACGGAAGCTCATAGCCGCGCTCGGTCACGAGGGGGCGGGAGAGGCGATTGCCCAGGGCGGCGGCGGCGAGATCGCCTCCGATCACCGAACCACCCATGCCGCAGATCACGAGCCCGCCCGGAGCGTCGAACAGCTCGATCCGGGCCGAGTCCACCCGCCACAGCGCGTCGGCCAAATGGTCGGGCAGCGCGAGGACGTCACCGAGCTGCCTCGAGGCCGAGCTCGCCAGGCCTTCCGTGGCCGGGCGAGTTTCGGCGTCTCGGACCAGTCGCCGTCCGGGCTCGGCCGAGGGGTCCTGCGCGCTCACTGGACGTGCTCTCCGGGCGGAACCCGCGCCCCTGCGCCCACCTGTGCGCCGGCCGCGACCGCCGCGTCCTCGCCCAGCACCGCTCCCGGTCCCACTCTGGCGCCCTCGCCGACATGCACGCCCGGCGCGATGATCGACTCGATCACGCGCGCGCCGGCTTCGATCCGCGAGCGAGGGAGGACGACCGAATCCGCCACCACCGCGCCCTCCCCCAACTGCGCGCCGCGGGCGATCACAGCCCGTGGGCCGATCGAGGCTTCCGCGGCGGCCGCGACATCGGCCTCGATGAGGGCGGGCGGCTGGATCGTCACCGCCGGGTCCACGCCGCCGTCGGACTCGACCAGGAGCCCCGCATGGTCCAGTCGCAACCCGACCAGGGTCTCGACGCGGCCCTCGAGGATGTCCCAGCTGGCTTCGAGGTAGCGCTCCGGCGTCCCGATGTCCATCCAGTAGCCGTTCAGCCTGTGACCGTATAACCCGCCGCCCACCAAGCGGGGGAACACCTCGAGCTCGATCGAAACGCTTCGCCCGGGCGGAATCAGATCGATCACCTCTCGTTCGATGACATAGGCGCCGGCGGAGATCTCGTCGGTATCGATCGCTTCGGGATCCGGCTTCTCGAGGAACTCGAGGACCTCGCCAGTGGGCACCTCCGGCCGTGCGCCGGGCCGCTCGGGTCCGCCGGTCCGCCGGACGAGGCCGTAGGCGGTGGGATCGTCGACGGTATACAGGGCGAGCGTCGCAACGGCGCCGCTGTCCGTGTGTGCGCGGACGAGATCACGCAGGTCGAGATCCATCAGGACATCGCCGTTAAGCACCAGGAAGCGCTCCGCGAGGACGCCCTTCTCGGCCGCCAGCCGCAGGGGCCCTCCCGTTCCGAGCGGCTCGTCCTCGGTGACGTAGACGATGCTTGGGCCGGCCGAGCCGCCGTTGCCGAGCGCCGAGCGCAACTCGTCGGCGCCGAAGCCCGAGGCGATGATCACCTCGTCCGTGCCTTGGCTCGCGAGCCCGTCGATCATGAACCGAAGGAATGGCCGGTCGACCAGCTGGATGGCCGGCTTGGGCATCGTGAGCGTGAGCGGCCGTAGGCGCGTCCCCTCGCCGCCCGCGAGGATGACTGCCTGCATCAGCGCGGTGCAGCTTCGGCCGACTCGGCGGCCGCGGCCTCGCCCGCGCGAGCGCCGCCGTTCGCGAGCCCGATCCCCTCGTAGGCGAAGCCGGCCTCGCGGACCGCCCGCGGGTCGAGAAAGTTGCGACCGTCGACGATCACGGGATTAGCCATCCGCTCCCGCAGCGCGCTCCAGTCGAGCTCCGCGAACTCCGCCCACTCGGTGACGATCACCGCCGCGTCGGCGTCCTGCAGGGCCTCCTCGGCCGACTTGGTGAGCGCGACGCCGCGGAGCAGGTTCGCCGCCGCCTCCCGCGCGACTGGGTCGTACCCCCGCACGTTCGCGCCCTCGCCCTGAAGCCGCGACGCGAGCACGAGGCTGGAGGCCTCGCGCATGTCGTCGGTGTCGGGCTTGAACGCCAGCCCGAGCAGCGCGATCGTCTTGCCGGCCAGCGAGCCGAGATGCTTCTGGAGCTTGCCGATGACGCGCCGCTTCTGAAGCTCATTGACCTCGATGACCGCGGTCAGGAGCTGGAAGTGGTAGCCGGTGTTGCCGGCGAGCTGCTTGAGCGCCTTGGTGTCTTTCGGGAAACAGGAACCACCGAAGCCTACGCCCGCCTGCAGAAACGACGGGCCGATGCGCCTGTCCAGGCCCATGCCGCGCGCCACCTCCGTCACGTCGGCGCCCACCTCCTCGCAGACGTTCGCGATCTCGTTGATGAACGAGATCTTCGTCGCCAAGAAGGCGTTGGCGGCCAGCTTGATCATCTCCGCCGAGGCGACGTCCGTGCGCACGATCTCGCCGCCCAGCGGGCGGTAGAGCTCCTCGACCTCGTTCGCCGCCCACTCGTCGCCGGGGTCGGCGCCGATCACGACGCGGTCGGGGTGCATGAAGTCACGGACCGCGGTGCCCTCCTTCAGGAACTCCGGGCATGCGACGTACGCGATGCCCGGAGCGTCACGGCGGATCGCCCGGCCCGTTCCCGACGGGACGGTGCTCTTCATGACCAGCGCGTACTCGCCATCCTCCGGCAGCTGCGAGACCACCGTCTGGACGCGGGAGAGGTCGGCGTCGCCCGAGTACGTCGGCGGGGTATCGACGCAGCAGAAGAGCAGCCGCGCCGACTCCAAGACATCCTCCATCTCGGTGGTAAAGAGGAGACGCTCGGCGTTTCGCTCGAGCAGCTTGTCGATGCCAGGCTCGTGGATCGGCACGCGACCGCGGCGGAGCGCGCGGATCTTCTGCGCGTCGATGTCCATGGCGACCACGGGATGGCCCACCTCCGCGAAACAGGCCGCGGTGACGAGCCCCACCCAGCCCACGCCGATCACTCCGATTAGTCGTTCGTCGCCCATTTGGCTCGGCATGATGACGGCTCGACCGCCGTCAGCCCGTGTACTTCTGTATCGACTCCGCGATCGCGAACATCTGACCCGGGGTCAGCGCGTTCAGCAGCGTGTTGTCGACCCAGTAGGAGCCCTTGTCGGTCTTCCAGCCGATCAGCCGGAGCTGCGGGCCGTCCCACGACAGGAGGTAATCGCGGCCGTCGATCGTCCTCGTCTCGTCGGGGTGCGCGAGGATCGGCGGATCCTTCCAATCCGTCCCCGAGACGCCGTAGTACGCGATGTAGCCGTCGGTCGGCACCTGCGCCACGAGCTTGTATCCGCGGTAGACCTCGTCCCCTGGTCCGTCGATCGGGAACGCGCGCGAGTCGTTGGTTAACGAGGAGTCCGCCGCCAGCTTCGTGGGGTAGTAGACAGGGAAGTCGAGCATCGGCTTGCCGCTCTTGGTCTTGGTCGCCTGGAGCCGCGCGGCGTAATCTTGCCCCGATGCGGTGGCGTCGATGACGGCGGGTGAAGAGGGCGCGCCGGACGATCCTCCCGAGCCGCCGCCCGACCCGGAGCCGCCACGCTTGCCGCCGCCCGAGTTCGACGCTCCCGAAGTCTCGCCGGGCACCGGTGTGGGCGTCTCGCCCTCGAACTTAGCGACCGCCTCCTTGATCGCCGACTGCGACGCGGTCACGTAGGTGGGGCCCAGATTGGCGGGGAAGTGGACCTGGACGACGGGAGCGCTGCTGGCGGAGAGAATCAGCTGGGTGAGCGCGATCAGATCGCTCGGGCTGCGGATGTCCAGGGTGACGTACTTCCTCAGGATGTCCTTCAGCTGGTTGTACTCCGAGGCGATGCGACTCGCGGGAAGCTCCTGTCGCAGCTCGCGCAGGAACTCCTGCTGGCGCGCGGCACGCACGAGGTCGTTGTCGTCATGCCGGTAGCGGACGTATTGGAGGGCGTTGTAGCCGCACATCCGCTGGTAGCCGGCCGGGATGTCGATCTCGGCGTACTGCTCGCTGTACGGCAGCCCGTAGTTCGAGTGGTAGTAGTGATGGTCGACGTCCACGTAGACGCACCCGATCGCATTGACGGCGTCGGCGAACCCGGTGAAGTCAACGTTCACGACGTGGTTGATGTCGGTGATGCCGGTGAGCTGCTTGACGACCTTGAGCGTCAGCTTTGGGCCACCCTTGGGGCCACCGTACGTGTAAGCGGTGTTGAACTTGTCGATCCCGTGGCCCGGGATGTTCACCCTCAGGTCGCGCGGGATCGACATCACGGTGATCTGGTCCGATGCGATCCGGACCAGGATCGTCGTGTCCGAGTGGGCGATCTCCCCGCTATCTGGTCGCTTGTCCGATCCCAGGATGAGGATGGTCTGGGGATCCCCGGGGTGCGCCACGGTCAGCTCGTTCTGGACGCCGGGCACGCCACGGAAGTCGGCCAGGACACCGTTGAGGAAGAAGAACAGGCTGACCGACGTGGCCGTCGCCATCGCGACGATGATGAGAAGCGATCCCGCGATGAACCGCGCCCACATCCCGCGCCGCCGCGGCTGATCCTCGGCCACCTCGGCGGCGGCTGCCGATGGGGGCTGCGCCGGGGGCGCTTGCGCGGGCTGGGGGTGGCCGTCAGCCTTCGCGTCGGCGGCCGGCGACGCCTTCGGCGGAGGCGCGGTGACGGCCTCGGTCGGGTGCTTGGTCCCGTGCTGTGCAGCCCGTGCGCGCAGCCCCGCAAGCGCCGCCTCGCGCGCCGCTTCCCGATCGCCCAGCGCCAGCGTGTCGGCCTCCACGGTGTCCTGCGCGACGCGCTCGGCGGTGTCGGGTCCGGCGTCATCCTGGTGGGCGTCGGAACCCCCGTCCTTCGACGTTGCGGCGTCGCTCCCGCCTGCGCCCTCCTCGTCCCCCGGCGGCGTCTCGCCTCGCTCGGCGTCGCCACTCTCCTCACGCTCATCCCCCTCCTCCTCGGCCGAGGTTCGCTGGCGACCCGCCCAGGTCGCGGGCGCCGGCCCAGCGGGCGGTGCCTTCTCCGCCTCCGCCCCGGTGGGCTCGCTTGCGGACGCGCCCGTGAGCTCGTCGGGATGATCGCGTCGCTCGTTGTCGTCTCGCTCGCTCAACGCTCTTCCTCTGCGGTTACCTGCGGAACGGCCCGGGGCAGCTGATTCACGAATTCCACGATCGCGCGCCGGTACCTCTCGAGCGACGGCACCGAGACCCATTCATCCGGGCCGTGGTGCCCGCCCCCGACCGGTCCGAACTCCACCGCCGGAATGCCCGCCCGCAGGAACGAGACGGCGTCGGACGCCCCGTCGCGCCCCACGACTCCCCGCGCCGTGCCGTCGCCCTGTGACCCGGCCGCCTCCCGCAGCGCCACGACGTACGGCAGCTCGGGATCGACGACCGCCGGCGGGCGTGCGAAGGTCGAGATCACGCGCGTCCCCGGAAGCTTGCGGACCTGCGCGAGTATCTCGCCGGGATCCTGCTCTGGCAGGTAGCGCACATCCACATCGATGACACAGGAATCGGGAACCTTGTTGAGAGCGTCGCCGCCCAGGATGCGACCGAGGTTTATCGACGGCCGATCGAAGAGCTCCGAGCTTTGGCTCGCAAACGGTAGCGACTCGAGCTCCCGAAACACCTCATAGGCGCGGAGAACCGCGTTCTCCCCAAGCCACGGCGTGGCCCCGTGCGCGGCACGACCGCTGACGAGGAGCCGCATCGCGAGCACGCCCTTGGCCGCGACGCCCACGTGCAGGTCGGTGGGCTCGCCGGTGATCGCGAAGTCGCCGACGAAGCCGGCCTCCACCAGCCGATCCCCACCGCGATCGGTCTCCTCCTCGGATTCCTCATCCGGCACGATGCCGAGCCTCACCCGCACCTCGTCCTGTCCCCGCAGGTCGGCGAGCGCGAGCAGCAGCCCGGCGAGAGCTCCCTTCATGTCGTAGGCGCCGCGACCATAGAGGCGATCGCCCTCGATCCGCGGCATGAACTGCTCCTGGCGCCCGGGGACCACGTCGACGTGCCCATGCAGCAGGACCACGGGCCGGCCGTCGCTAGGCCCCACCTCGGCCATCGTAACCGGAAGCCCTCGCACGCCGAGCTGTTCGGCGACGATGTCCCGCGCGTCGAGCCAGCCCTTGACGAACCCCGCGCATAGCTTGATGCCCTCGCCGGTCGAGGTGTCGTAGGCGATCAGCTCCTCGGCCAGAGCGCAAGCCTCCATCTTCAGCTTGCAGCTTGCAGCATGCAGCATGCTGATTGTGGCTGGACCGAACCGGCCTCCCGGCTCCGCGAGCTGCGTGCTGCCTCCTGCGTGCTTATCTCTCCGCGATCTCCAGGAACGCCTCAAACCGGCGCTTCTGCCGGTCGGCCATCTCGTGCGCGGCGGAGCCCTCCTCGGCCTCGCTCAGGCGCTGTTCGGCGTCCTCCAGGCGCTCGCGCAGGTCGCTGGAGTCGAGCTGGTCGGGCGGGATCGCCTCGGCGATCAGGACGCGCGCGCGGTTCGCGAACACCTCGAGCCAGCCCTCGCCCTGAGCGTAGCGCTGGACCTCGCCGCCGGGTGGATGCAGCCGCAGCTCCGCAGGGACGAGGCGCGCGACCATCGGGGCGTGCCGGGCGAGGATGCCGATCTCGCCGACCGTCGTGCGGGTGGAGAGCTGGGTGAGCTCGCCGCTGAAGACCTCGCCCTCCGGGGTGAGGACCTGAGCCTGGAGCGTATTGCGGTCGTCCGCCACCTACTGTCCGGCTTCTGACGCCGCCTGCCCCTCACGTTCAGGTTCGCCGGCGCCAGCGATTTCCTCGATGTCGCGATCGCCGCGCTCGGAGTCGTTGGATGCCTCGCCCTCGGAGCCCTCTCGCGATTCGGTGCCTTCTTCCTCCCGCTCTTCACCCTCCTCCTGTTCGGCGCCCGGACGGCCACCGCGGCGATCAGCGCGGGACTCCTCGACCACCTGGTCGATCGTTCCCTTCATGTAGAAGGCCTGCTCCGGCAGATCGTCGTGCTTTCCGTCCAGGATCTCGCGGAAGCCGCGGACGGTCTCCTCGACCGGGACGTAGACCCCCTCGCGTCCGGTGAACGCCTCGGCGACGAAGAACGGCTGCGAGAGGAAGCGCTCGATCTTGCGCGCCCGGTTCACCGTGAGGCGGTCCTCGTCCGAGAGCTCCTCGATCCCGAGGATCGCGATGATGTCCTGGAGCTCCTTGTAGCGCTGCAGGACCTCCTGGACCTCGGTCGCGGTCTGGTAGTGGTCCTCGCCCAGGATCTCGGGCTTGAGGATCGTGGACGTCGAGTCGAGCGGGTCCACCGCCGGGTAGATCCCCTTCTCCGAGATCTGCCGGGAGAGCACCGTCGTCGCGTTCAGGTGCGCGAACACGGAGGCCGGCGCCGGGTCCGTCAGGTCGTCAGCCGGCACGTAGATCGCCTGCACCGACGTGACGGAGCCCCGCTGTGTCGAGGTGATCCGCTCCTGCAGCTCGCCCATCTCGGTCTCGAGCGTCGGCTGGTAGCCGACCGCCGACGGCATTCGGCCGAGCAGCGCCGACACCTCAGAGCCCGCCTGCACGAACCGGAAGAGGTTGTCGATGAAGAGCAGCACGTCCTGGCCGCCCGACTCGCGGAAGTACTCCGCCATCGTTAGGCCCGACAGGCCGACGCGCAGGCGAGCGCCCGGCGGCTCGTTCATCTGGCCGAAGACGAGCATCGTCTTCTCGAGGACACCCGACTCCTTCATCTCGAGCCACAGGTCGTTCCCCTCGCGCGTGCGCTCGCCGACGCCGCAGAAGGCGGACAGCCCCTCGTGCTCCTCCGCGATGTTACGGATCAGCTCCTGGATCAGCACCGTCTTGCCGACGCCGGCACCTCCGAACAGGCCGACTTTGCCACCCTTCGCGTACGGGGCGAGCAGATCGATGACCTTGGTGCCGGTCTCGAGGATCTCCTGGGTCGGCGTCAGGTCCTCGACCTCCGGGGCCGACCGGTGGATCGGCCACCGGTCGTCGCCCTCGACCGGCTCCCCTTCGTCGATCGGCTCGCCGAGCAGGTTGAAGATCCGGCCCAGCGTCGCGCCGCCCACCGGCACCGTGATCGGTCCGCCGGTGTCGACGACCACATCGCCGCGGCGAAGGCCGTCGGTGGAGTCCATGGCGACCGCCTTCACCCGGTCATCCCCCAGGTGCTGCTCGACCTCGAGCACGAGATCGATCGGCTGGCGACCGTCGCCCTCCGGCACCTCGATCCGCAATGCGTGGTAGATCTCGGGCAGGTCCTCGTCCGGGAAGGCGACGTCGACGACGACGCCTGTCACCTCTTCGACGCGTCCGACGCGCTGCCCGTTTCCGTTGTTCTCAGCCATTTATCTCCTCATCCAAGGGCTTCCGCGCCCGCTACGACTTCCAAGATCTCCTGCGTGATCTCCGCCTGGCGCACCCGATTCATCTCGAGCGTCAGGCTCTCGATCATGTCCTGCGCGTTCTCCGCGGCGTTTCGCATCGCTGTCATCCGCGCGCCGTGCTCCGATGCCGCCGACTCGAGCAGCGCTCTGTAGACCGAGAGGGACGCGTACTCCTCGAAGAGCATAGGGAGCAGCTCCTCGGGCTCGGGCTCGTAGAACCAGGAGCTGCGGCCCTGCGCCTCGGCCAGCTTCTCATCGGCCGGCCGCTCCGGCTCCGGCACGCCCTCGCCGTACACCTCCGCCTCCTCGAGGGGGAGGAGCGTCTGGCGCCGCACGTACTGCGTGAGCGGCGAGACGTACCGGTTGTAGACCAGGTCGACCCGGTCGAGCTCGCGGTCGACGTACGCCTGGATGAGGTCGTGCGAGATCTCGCGGGCGTTCGCGAATCCGGGCCGGTCGGTGAAGCCGACATAGGACTTCGATACGTCCTCGCTGCGGAACTGCATCGTCGAGTTTCCGCGCCGCCCGACCACCGAGAACACGACTCGCGACCCGTCCTCGCCGAACTCTCGTTTGAGTCGGGTGCCCTCGCGGATGATCTGCGTGTTGAACGACCCCGCGAGGCCGCGGTCGCCCGTGACGAGCAGGATGCCGATGGTGTCGGTGGCCTCGCGCTTCTCGAGCAGCGGGATGCGCGGGATGGCCCCGGCGGCCGCCGCAGATACCTGGCGGGCCATCTTGCGGATCGCCTGCGCGTACGGGCGCATCGCCTCGATGCGCTGCTCGGCGCGCCGCAGCCGCGCCGCGGCCACCATCTCCATCGCCCGGGTGATCTTGTGGATGTTCTTGACCGACCCGATGCGGTTCCTGACTTCCTTCTGGGTGGCTATGCGGGGACCTCCTCGCGCTCGCGCTCTTCCTCCGCTTGCTCCTCCGCGGCTTCCTCAGCCTCCTCGGCTTCCGGCTCCGGACGCCGCTCGCGGACGCGGTCCGACTCGCCCTCCTCGAGCGGATTGCCCTCCTCGTCGAAGTCGGGGCCGAAGTCGTCGATCGCCTCAGCGACCGCCTCCCCCAGCGCGCTCTCGTCCTCGTCGGAGAGCTCACCCGACTCGTTGATCCGGCTCATCAGGTCGCCGCGCTCGGCGTGGAGGCCCGACCGCATGCGGTCGAGGAACTCCTGCACCCTGTCCGTCTTGATCCGGTCGAGGTAGCCGCCCGTGCCGGCGTAGATCGATGCCACCTGGTCGGCGACCGTCAGCGGGCTCCGCTCTTTTTGGTTCAGCATCTCCACCAGCCGCTCGCCGCGCGCCAGCGCACGCTGCGTCTCGGGGTCGAGCTCGGACCCGAACTGGGCGAACGCCTCGAGATCGCGGTACTGCGAGAGGTCGAGGCGGAGCTTTCCGGCGACCTTCTTCATCGCCTTGGTCTGGGCATTGCCGCCGACGCGGGAGACCGAGATCCCCACGTTGATCGCCGGCCGCACGCCGGAGTAGAAGAGGTCGGACTCGAGGAAGATCTGCCCATCGGTGATCGAGATGACGTTCGTCGGGATGTAGGCCGAGACGTCGTTCGCCTGGGTCTCGATGATGGGGAGCGCGGTCAGCGAACCGCTTCCGTGCTCGTCGTTCAGCCGCACGGCGCGCTCGAGCAGGCGCGAGTGCAGGTAGAAGACGTCGCCGGGGTACGCCTCGCGGCCTGGCGGACGGCGCAGAAGCAGCGACATCTGCCGGTAAGCCGCCGCGTGTTTGCTCAGGTCGTCGTAGACGCAGAGCGCGTCGCGGCCCGCATAGAGGAAGTACTCGCCCATGGCGCAGCCGGCGTACGGCGCCATGTACTTGATCGGCGCAGCCTCGTCGGCCGCGGCCGCGACGATGATCGTGTTCTCCATCGCGCCATGCTCCTCGAGGATCTCCATCACCTGCACGACCGTCGACATCCGCTGCCCGATCGCGACGTAGACGCAGACGAGATCCTTGTCCCGGTTGTTGATGATCGTGTCGATCGCGACCGAGCTCTTGCCCGTCTGGCGGTCGCCGATGATGAGCTCGCGCTGGCCGCGGCCGATGGGGATCATCCCGTCGATCGACTTGAGCCCGGTCTGGACCGGCGTGTTCACCGGCTGGCGCAGCACGACGCCCGGGGCCTTGAACTCCGCCGGGCGGGTCTCGGAGGTGTTGATGTCGCCCTTGTCATCCATGGGGCGGCCGAGCGGGTCCACCATGCGGCCGAGGAGCTCTTCGCCCACGGGGATCTGCAGCAGGTTGCCGGTGCGCTTGACCGTGTCCCCCTCGACGACCTTGTCCCACTCGCCGAACAGCACGGCGCCGACGTTGTCCTCCTCCAGATTCAGCGCGAGGCCGGTCACGTCGTGCGGCAGCTCGAGCATCTCGAGCGACATGCAGTTGTCCAGGCCGTGAACTCGCGCGATGCCGTCGGCCACCGACAGCACCGTCCCGACCTCCGCGAGATCGGCGCCCTCGGTCTCCAGGCCCTCGATCCGCTCGCGCAGGATGCTCGCAATCTCGTCCGGCTTGATCTCCAACTCGGTCAGCTCCTTGTCTCTCAAGTCGCCTTGGCGACTTCCTTTCTCAATCTCTCAAGCTTGTTGCGCACGCTTGCGTCGAGAACCATGTTGCCAACCCGCAGCACGATTCCGCCGAGGAGTTCCTCGTCGACGTCGCTTTCGAGCTCGATCGTCTGGCCGGTCCGTCCCTCGATCTCCCTCCGGACGCGCTCGACGATGTCCTGTGGCAGCTCCACCGCGCTGGTCAGCCTGACCTCAAGGCGCCGCTTCTCCTTAGCCCACATCTCGTCGAATCGCCGGCGGATGCGGAAGATCACGGGCACCCGATGCTTCTCGGCCAGGAGCTCGAGGAAGTTGGTGAGCTCGGGCTCGGCGCCGGAGATGGCGCGGGCGATTCCGTCCCGCTTCTCGGTCGAGGAGAAGTAGGGGCTGAACAGGAACACCTGCAGGTCGCGGCTCTTCGCGACGGCGTCCGCGAACTCGCCCAGCTGGTCGTGGATCACGTCCAGCTTGCCCTGGTCCTTGGCGACGTCGAACAGGGCTTCGGCATATACGCGGGCGATCTCTTCCATCAGCAAATAGCAGGGAGCAGGGAACAGGTAGAGCTTGGAGCGCGGTCTCTCCCTGCTACCTGCTCCATGCTCGGATGCTCATTCATGTTCGCGGTCGCCGTCTCCACCACCGGTTGGCGATAGCGCGCTGAAGTCCACCTCCTTCAGCGCCTCGTCGATCAGGCGGCGGTGGTCGTCCGCGTCGAGCGTCTTTCGCGTGACCTTCTCGGTGGCGAGGACGGTGAGGTCGGCGACCTCCTTGCGGATGCGCTCCAGGGAGCGGCGGGTCTCCATCTCGATGTCGCGCCGCGCCGCGGCCACGAGCTCCTCGCGCTTGGAGCGGCCCTCCGCGAGGGCCTCGGCCTCCGCGGCCTCGGCGGCCTTCCTCGCGCGGGCGACGATGTCCTCGGCCTGCTCGCGCGCCTCCTTGAGCCGCTCGCGGTACTCCTGAAGCAGCCTGTCCGCCTCCTGCCGCTGCTTCTCGGCAGCGTCGATGCTCTCGCGGATGGCGTTCGCGCGTTTCTCGAGCGCCTCACCGATGCGCGGCAGCGCGAACCTGGACAAGACGAAGAGGGTCGCGCCGAATGCGATCAGCGTCCAGATCATCAGCCCCAACGCGGGCGAGACGAGGAAGCTCCCGCCGGAGGCGACTGGAAGCGTCGTGGCCATCTGACTGATCGGCGCCACCCGCCTAGAGGAAGAAGGCGATCAGGCCGAAGATGAACGTGTAGAACGCGACGGCCTCGGTCAGCGCGAAGCCGAGCCAGCGGATCGCCTGGAGCTCGTCCCGCATCTCAGGCTGGCGGGCGACGGATTCGATCTCCTTGCCGAAGATGATGCCGATGCCCACGCCGGCCCCGATCGAGCCGAGCCCGGCTCCGACGCCGAGCGCGATCGCCTTGCCGGCGTCGGTGATCCCGGTGTCCGTGATGCCGCCGCCCCCTTGGGCAATGAGGTCAACCATTGGTTACTCCTTCGTTTCTTACGTGTCTCAGTGACTGGCGGAGGTCGCGCCTCCGAGGTAGATGGCCGTGAGGATCGAGAAGATGAATGCCTGCAGGGTCGCGATCAGCACGACCTCGAAGATGTAGAAGAGGAAGGCGATCGGAAACGTCAGCACGCCGAGGGCCGCGAGACCCAACAGCACGGCGAGCCCGCCGGCCATGAACAGGATCAGCAGGTGGCCGGCCAGGATGTTCGCGAACAGTCGCACCGACAGCGAGATCAGCCGGACGAAATGGGAGATCACCTCGATGCAGAAGATCGCGGCCTTGCCGAAGGGATTCATGTCCTCCAGCCCGGGCGGCAGCCAGGTTCGGAGATAGCCGAAGAACCCGTGGGTGCGGATCCCCTCGACGTTGTAGGAGATCCACACGATGAGCGTGAGCATCAGCGGGACCGAGATGTTGGCCGTCGCCGCATAGATGGCGAGGGTCGGCACGGCGAGCCCGAAGATGTCGATCGTCTCCTCGGTGTTCGTCGGCAGCGGGACGTAGCCAAGCATGTTCGAGAACCAGATGAAGAAGAAGAGCGTCGCGCAGAACGGGAACCACTTGACCGCGAACCTGCCCTCCAGGTTCTGCCCGGAGATCTGGTTGCGCGTCAGGTCGTAGGCGGTCTCGAGGGCCATCTGGACCTTGTTGGGCTTCGCATGCATTCGGTTGGAGATCCAGGTCATCGTGCCGATCGTCGCCGCGCTCGCCAGCGCCAGGTAGAGCACCGCCTTGTTGATGGAGAGATCGATGCTCCCGAGGTGGATCGGGATCCACGCGTCGAGCATGAACTCGTTCTGGGGCTTGAACTCGTTGTTCTTGCCCGAGCTCCCGAAGACGGCCCCCAGAAGCACGAGGAGCAGCACGTAGATCCCGGCGATGATGAGGATCTTGGTGCGGGTCTTCATGAGTTCGATTCCGAGTGAAGGAGCCGGTCGAGGACCTGGCTCCCGAGGTACAGCGTGAAGAGGGCCGCGCTGAGCAGGGCCGCGGCGAGGCCGGCGTCGCGCTCGACCAGCCCGACGATCAGCACCGCCAGGGCGATGAGCCACACGCGCCCGAGCGTCGTTGCGCCCATGATTCCGAGCGCGGCGCGCCGATCGCCGCCGGCGATCGAGCTCCGCACGCGCCGAGTCGCGACGAGCTGGATCCCGCGCTGGGCGAGCCAGGCGGCCGCGGCCACCGCGTAGCCGAGCATCGGCCACCCGGCGACGAGGAAGACCGGCAGCGCGAGCGCGAGCAGGACGAGGTCAGCGAAGCGGAACGCCATTCCGACCGCCCCTCCGTCGCCCAGGCGCTTAGAGCTGCTTAAAGCGAGCGTAGACAAGGGCGACCCCCACGACGAGCCCCACGAAGAGACCCACGAGGCCAACCGGCACCGCCAACCCGGCCAGCGAGCCGAGCCCGTACCCGGCCCCGGCGCAGCCCAGGATCGCGGCGATCAGCAGCGCCCCAGCCGCGGCCGCATCCGCCCTCCCGCGGGGGGCTTTGGTCATCAGGGGTCTCGAAGTCGGGACGAAACAATCGAACTGGTCCAGAGGAAGAGATAGCCGCGCTGTCCCGGCGAGCCCGGTTCCAGGCGGCCGGGCGAATATATCCGAAACGGTAGTGGCCCGACCCGGGAAACTCGTGCCGTTCGGCGCAATCTAGAGCGGTTTCGCGTCTCGCTCGCCCCGGCGCGGTCGGTCGCCGTCCGGAGCTCCCTCGACCGCAGTGAACTCCCCCGTTTCCGGGTCCACCGCGGGAAAGCTTCCGGTCTCGAGCTCGGTGGCGACCCCGGCATCGATCTCCCCCGGGTCCGACACCGGCACGCCCAGCCCAACGAGCTCGCGGAACCTCGACAGGCGGAGCTTGAGGATCTCGAGCGCCAGGAGCAGGTAGATGCTCGCGGCGATCGCGGCGACGCCGCAGGCGATCATGACGGCTGTCCAGACCGGGTCGAAATGCCCGTGGTTGTCGCTGTAGGGCACGAAGCGGAGCGCGAGTGCGAGGGCCGCAAGAACCAGCGCCCAGCTGTAGAGGTAGGCCAGCGTCCGCCGTTGCGAGAAGCCGATGTTCGCCATCCGGTGGTGGAAGTGCGATCGGTCGGCGACGTAGATCGGCCTGCGATGCTTGATCCGCTTCGCGATCACGAAGCCGGAGTCCAGGATCGGCACTGCGAGCACGCAGAGGGGGAAGAGCAGCGCGACGACCGCGTTCGTCTTCAGCGAACCGAGCACCGCGACCGCAGCGAGCAGATAGCCGAGGAGGTTGGAGCCGGTATCGCCCATGAAGCTCGCCGCCGGCGGGAATCCGCGCCGCAGGAAGCCCAATGACGCGCCGGCAGTCAGCGCCGCCAGTACGCCGGCGCCGGTCCGGTTGAGCGAGAGGGCGATGATTGCGAAGGTGGTCGAGGCGATCACGCACACGCCGGCAGCGAGGCCGTCGACGCCATCGATGAAGTTGATCACGTTCATCACGGCCACGAATCCCAGCACCGTCAGGACGTGACCCACCTTCACGTTTCCCAGCAGCACGACATCGTGGAAAAGGACGTGATCGAGGCTGACCCGTCCGAGGAATGGGAGCGTGAAGCTGAACACCGCTACGCCGGCGAACACCGGCAGCATCGCCGCGACGATCTGACCCACCAGCTTCGGCAGCGCTCCCAGCTCGAAGAGGTCATCGGCGACCCCCACGGCCGCGATCAGCCCCGCCCCGGCGATCAAAGCCCTCGTGGAGGAAACCCACGGCAGGAAGAGCGCCAAGGCGACGACCGCGCCGGCGAGGATCGCGAGTCCCCCGAGCTTGGGAGTCGGAACCTGATGGAGGCTTCGCTCACGTGGAAAATCGATCGCTCCCACCCGTCGCGCGAGCCGCTCCGTCAGAGGAACGAGCAGCCACGAGAGTGCGAGCGCCACGCCGAACGCCAACAGCGCGTCGAGCGCGCTCGGTCTTCCCTCGATCAGCATCCGGCCGAACCCGCCGGGACGCGGGCGTAGGTTTCCGCCCACAGGGTCAGGTTCATCAGGGACCAGATCTGGCGAGAAAGGTCGTCGCGGCGCGCCACGTGATCGTCGAGAAGGCCCAGGACCGGCTCCGGCCGCAGGATACCCTGGCGCCGTAGCGTGTCCGGGTCCAGGACGTCGCGCGCGAACGGGCCGAGCTCGCCGCGCAACCAGGCGGCCAGCGGAATCGAGAAGCCCTGCTTGCGGGCGCGAACGATCGAGCGGGGGAGCAGCGGTGCCACCGCCCGGCGCAGAAGTCGCTTCTTGGCGAACCCCCGGACCTTGAGCCTGGTGGGCAGCGCGAGGGCGAACTCCGCCACGGTCGAATCGCAGAAGGGGACCCGCGCCTCCAGGGAGTGCGCCATGCTCGCCCGATCGGTCTTGACCAGCAGGTCGTCGACGAGGTAGATCCCGAAGTCCAGGTCCTGAAGGCGCGACAGCGGCTCCACCCCCTCCGTCTCGGCGAACCGGGCGCGGTACAGGTCCAGCGGATCGACGGGGCGGTCCGGGCGTGGCTCTGTGAGCTCGGCGCGGACATCGGGCGAGAAGATCTCCTTCCACGCATGGTGCCGCTCGAGGGGTGGAAGGTGCGCGCCGCGGGCGAAGCGCTTCGCCTTGTAGTCGAAGCTGACCTTCGCGGACGAGCTGGGCAATCGCTCCACGAGCGGCCTTGCGGCGCGGACCACGGGCGCCAGGCGCGAGGCGAGCTGGTCGGCGACGTAGGTGTAATAGCCGCCGAAGAGCTCGTCCCCGCCCTCTCCCGACAGCGCGACCTTGACCGAGCCGGCGGCCAGCTGCGAGACGAGGTAGGTCGGCACGGCGGAGGCGTCGGCGAACGGCTCGTCGAATGCCTCCACGAGTCGCGGGAGGAGCTTCGCGGCGTCCGGACGCACGACCAGCTCGTGATGGTCGGTCTCGTAACGCTCCGTCACCAGGCGCGCGGCGTCGAGCTCGTCGAACGATTCCTCCTCGAATCCGATCGAGAAGGTGCTGACTGGGTGCGAGCTCTCCTCCGCCGCGAGCGCCGTCAGTGCCGACGAATCGATGCCTCCGGACAGCAGGACCCCAACCGGGACGTCCGCCACGAGGTGAGCGCGGATCGAATCGCGCAGCCGGTCTCGGAGCTCGACGGCGAGTTGGTCCTCGGACTCCGAGCGCACCGCCGCCGCGACTGCGGGGCGGGGGCGGGAATAGCGGACGACCTGTGTCCCGCTGCCGTCGCGCACGAGCATGTGGCCCGCGGGCAACTTCCGGATGCCCGAGAAGATCGTGAGCGGCGCGGGGATCGAATTGAACGCGAAGAACGACTCGAGCGCGTCGAAGTCGAGCTCGCGGGGGCAGCCTGGCTCGGCGAGCAGCGCCTTCAGCTCGGAGCCGAAGGAGAGCGCGTCGGAGCGGGCGCGGTAGTAGAGCGGCTTGATCCCGAACCGGTCCCGGGCGAGCATCAAACGCCGCTCGGAGGCGTCCCAGAGCGCGATCGCGAACATCCCGCGCAGCGCCGCGACGAAGTCGGGGCCCCGCTCCTCGTAGAGGTGCACGAGGACCTCGGTGTCACTGCGCGTCGAGAACCTGTGCCCGGCGCGTTCGAGCTCGGCGCGCAGCTCGCGGTAGTTGTAGATCTCCCCGTTCTGCACCACCTGCACGCGGCCGTCCTCGTTGCCGATCGGCTGATCGCCGTGCTCCAGGTCGATGATCGCCAGGCGCCGGGCCGCCAGCCCGACCGGCCCGTCGATGATCAAGCCGTCGCTGTCGGGGCCGCGATGCGTCATCGTCCCGTTCATCTTCCGCAGGACATCCGGATCCGGAGACGACCCGTCACGCAGGATCACCCCGCAAATTCCGCACATGTGCGCGGAGTCTAGGGTTGCGGCCCCACGCTCCGGCGGAATCCGCGTTGAGGCTGTCCCAGAACCCCCGAATGTGCGGCTGGCGAGTGCCGGGGCTCGACAGGCCACCGACGCAGCCGGTGTGGCGTACTCTGAAAAGTACGCGAGCTGGCGAGGAGGCCGCCTGGCGAGTCCCGGGGCCGCCAGACGTGCGGGCGGGGGCTTTGAGACAGCCTCTAGCCAGCCTCTCAGTCGCGCCGCGCGATCCGGCTGAGCACACGCCAGATGGTCGCCAGGATCACGCGGAGGTAGAGGCGGACCGATCGGTCCGCGATGTACTCCATGTCGTGGGCCAGCTTGTCCGCCCACGTCTCCTCGCGTGACATCCGGGTCTGGGCGAATCCGGTCACGCCGGGCCGGATGACCAGGCGCTGCCAGTACTGGGGGATGCGCTCACAGAGCTCGACGAAGAACGGGGGGCGGATCGGCCGGGGGCCCACGATGCTCATGTCGCCGCGAACCACGTTCCAGAGCTGCGGGACCTCGTCCAGATGCGTTGCCCTGAGCGCTCGCCCGATGGACGTGGTCTCCGCCTGCGTCCGAACCGTCAGCTCCGGGCCGAGGTAGGGACCGAGACGGCGTTCGGCATCGGCCGTAAGCGTCCTGAACTTGTACATGCAGAACACCTCGCCGGCCCGCCCAACCCGCTCGCCGCGGTACAGGATCGGCCGCCCTGACAGGATGCGGATCAGGAGCGTCACGAGCACGAGGACCGGGAACAGGAGCAGCAATGTCGTCGCCGAGATCAGGATGTCGAGCGCCCGCAGGACGATGTCCACCGGTCGCCCCTCGTACGCGTGCGCCATGCGCGCGTACTGATCCGCCAGCGCCTGACCCTGAAATGCGCCCGGCTGCGGCGTTGCGCCACCCGGAGAGCTGAGATCCGGTGTCGCATTCACGCAACCGTCCCTAGGACGAGGTCCACCAGGAGCTGCGGATCCCGGCGCGTCCTGTGGCGCTCGCTGCTCTTCTTCGTGAACTCCAGCGCCCGGGGATCCGTCAGGGGACGCAGCCGCCCAGAGCGGATGAGCCACTCATCCACGCCACCGAGGCGACCTCCGTAGGTCGTGTAGACCGGAGTGCCCAGCGCCACGGCCTCGCGGTTCATCGTGCCGCCGGCCGACACGACCAGGTCCGCCAGCGCGACCAGGCTCTGAGCCTCGACGGCATGCTCCGGGACGATGATGGTGGGCAGGGCGAGGCCCTGCACGTACGTTCGCTGCGCCTTGGTGCGAGGCAGGACGACCGCGCTCACCCCGTCGTGCGTCCCTACGTGCGCGAGCACCT
The DNA here is from genome assembly GCA_046729615.1 of Actinomycetota bacterium. Classification (GTDB taxonomy): domain Bacteria; phylum Actinomycetota; class Thermoleophilia; order Solirubrobacterales; family 70-9; genus AC-56. Next base: position 24,496 of record JBKPHA010000054.1, on the reverse strand, counting down.
GCGGAAACAGCGGATTCGACTTGCGGTGGTAGAGCGATACGTCCGGCGGCGGCCGCACGACCACGACCACGCGCTCCGCATCCACGCCCAGGCGATCCAGGATCCCATCGTCGGGCTCGAAGTCGCGGAGGTAATACTCCTCCTTCAGCCCCGGATACTGGCGCAGCTTCTCCGGCCCAACTCCGAAGCGGCGCAGGCGCTCCGGGGGCACGGCCTCCGGGAAGATGACCCGGGTCGCGAGGCGACAGCCGATCCGATGCTGCAGCACCGCGAACTCGTAGTCATGCATGTTCGCCTCGGGGATCCCGAGGCGGCGCGCCGCGATCGCAAGGTCGTACGAGCCGTGCGCGAGCGCGAGGTGAAAGCCCCGGCCCTGCCCGAAGCGCCGCATCCCGATCGAGCGCTGAATCAACCTGATGAGCTTCTGGCTGCGCGACGCTCCGCCGTGACGGCCGATGAGCGTGTACTCGACGCCGTGCAACTCGAGGAGCTCGAGTGTCTGCGTGTACTGGCGCGCCGTCACCTCGACGTCGTGCCCCCCGTGGCGCAACCGGTCGATGATCGGTTGAAGCACGAGGACGTGCGCAGGCGCGCTCATGTCCACCCAGATCTTCACCCGCTCGCGAGCCAGGCTACTTCACACCCCCGCGCCACTTCCAGCCGCCGCGCCAGGTGTCAGGAGCAGGTGGGCCGTGCCGAGCTGGAGAGTGGCTTCGCTCCCTGTGGCGTGAGGTCGAACCCGACCGGCTCGGCGGCCGACGGGATCGGGACGTCCTTTCCGTTCAAGATGATGCGGATCTGGCCGTTGCCGAGGGTGAGCTTCATGTCGCGATCCTTGAACGGCCCCCGGTTGTCGCCCACGCTCAGCGTCTCCCCATTCACGAGCGGCGCCCCGGCGTGGTCGACGAGACACACCCAGACCGTCCCAGTCGGCTGGAGCGCGACCGAGGCCTCGGTGGGCGCCGATGTCGTCGTCGTGGTCGTGGATATCGCCTGCTCACCGCCGTGTTTACCGCCATGGTGGTGGTGGCGGTGGCCCCCGCCCCCCTTCTCTGAACCGCCGGTGATGCCGAGCACCACGAAGAGGACGACGAGAGCGCCGACGAGGCCCACCGCGATCGGCACGGCGCGCCGCCAGAAGGTATCGGCGCCAGCCCGGTGCGGCGGCTCGAACGGCGTCTCGACTGGATGCTCCCGCTCGGCGCCGCGACCAAGCCAGTCGTACTGCTCGACCAGCGCGGCCCCGTCGAGGCCCAGGTAGTCGCCGTAGGTGTGGAGGAAGCCCCGCAGGTAGGCCTCGCCGGGGAGGACGTCCCAGTCCTCGTTCTCGAGCGCGGCCAGGTAGCGGCCGCGGATGCGGATCGTTCGCTCGACCTCGTCGAGCCCGATCCCGGCGTCCTGTCGCGCCTGTCGCAGCGTCTCCCCGATGCCCGCGGCCATGAGCACATTCTCCACCGTCGCGCTCGCGAGGTACGCTGCCGGGGATGGCTGAAACCGTGTCTGCAGCCGACCCGATCGCTCGCCTCAACGCTCCACTCGCCGAGGTCGATCCCGAGCTCGCAGGGCTCGTCGCGGCTGAGGCTCGGCGCCAGAGCGAGAAGATCCGTCTGATCCCGAGCGAGAATTACGCTTCCCGGGCCGTCCTCCAGGCCACCGGGACGCTGCTTACGAACAAGTACTCCGAGGGCTATCCCGGCAGGCGCTACTACGAGGGGCAGCAGATCATCGACCAGGTCGAGACCCTGGCCATCGAGCGCGCCAAGTCGCTGTTCCAGGTCGAGCACGCAAACGTTCAGCCGTATTCAGGCTCTCCGGCCAACCTGGCGGTGTATCTCGGCTTCTGCGAGCCGGGGGACACCGTGATGGGCATGGCGCTCCCGATGGGAGGGCACCTGACCCACGGCTGGAGCGTCTCGGTCACGGGCAAGTGGTTCCGGGCGGTCCAGTACGACGTTCGCCGCGACACCGGGCGCGTCGAACTCGACCAGGTCCGGGAGCTGGCGCTCGCCGAGCGGCCGAAGCTGATCTTCTGCGGCGGAACCGCGATTCCCCGCCTGATCGACTTCGAGGGATTCGCCGCAATCGCCCGCGAGGTGGACGCGATCCTCTGCGCCGACATCGCGCACATCGCCGGTCTCGTCGCGGGCGGGGCGCATCCGTCACCGGCGCCGCACGCCGACGTGATCTCGACCACGACCCACAAGACGCTTCGCGGACCGCGCGGCGCGATGCTGATGTCGCGGGCCGAGCACGCCGCCGCCCTCGACCGCGCGGTGTTCCCGGGCCTGCAGGGCGGTCCGCACAACCACACCACGGCCGCGATCGCCGTCACGCTCGAGGAGGCGGCGACGGAGGAGTTCCGTCTCTATGCGCGCCGGATCGTGGAGAACGCGAAGGCGCTTGCCGAGGGTCTGCTCGAGCGCGGATTCGACCTCGTCTCGGGTGGCACCGACAACCACCTCATCCTCCTCGACCTGACCAACAAGGGGATCGGGGGCAAGCCGGCGGCGCAGGCTCTGGACCGCGCCGGCGTCGAGCTCAACTACAACACCGTCCCTTACGATCCCCGCAAGCCGTTCGATCCCTCGGGAATCCGGCTTGGAACTCCGGCCGTGACGACGCGCGGCATGACGACCGAGGACATGCCGCGGATCGCGTCCTGGATCGACGCGGGCGTGGAGGCCGCCAAGCGCCAGGACACCTCAGCGCTCGACGCGATCGCCTCCCAGGTCCGCGAGTTTGTGAGCGCCTTCCCGACGCCAGGCCTCACGCCCTGAGAGCGCGATTCCGGCGGCGTTGGGGGACTCGGCCACGCTATGGCGTGGCAAAATCCCCCAGTGCTTCTCGCAGGCGGCCTTCGAGCTCGCGGCTCCGAAGGGCGCCCTCGCGCAGCACGCTCCACGTGCCCTCCTCCTCGAGCGAAGTCAGGTCAACCACAGTCGAGGCCGCGCCGCCAAGCTCGCCGCCGTCGATCGCCAGGTCGACGCCGGCGATGATCCCCGGGTCGATGTCGGCAAACCGGCTCGGCGCCGGCTCGCCGCTCCGGTTGGCGCTGGTCTGGAAGAGCGCGCACCCGGCGCCCGCGAGCGGGCCCTCGACCAGGCGCACGCCCAGCCGCTCGGGGTCTGAGCGGCACGCGAGCGGATAGCGGCGCTGCGGGTTCGGGACGACCGCGGTGACGGGACCGGGTAGGAGCGCCCCGAGCGCTTCTCGCGTCCGCGGTCCGAGCGTCGAGAGGATCCCCCTCATCGCGAGCGGCGCGAAGAACATGACCGCGGAGGGCCTACCCTCATCCCGGCCCTTCAGGGCGTGGATCCGCTCGACGGCCGGGCGGCTCTGAGGGTCGCATCCCAGCCCGTAGACGGTGTCCGTCGGGAATACGACCACGCCGCCGTCGGCGGCGCACCGCTCGACCTCCTCGCGTGCCCGATCGGACCCGTCGCGCGAGATTGAGACCGCCATCAGGCGCTCATGCTGCCCAGCACCACGCGCGGGATTCCCGCGAGGTCCTGACGCCCCTCGACCTGCCCGAACCCCAAGTCGACGAAAAGCTCCGCCACCGCGCCGGCCTGACCGGCTCCCACCTCGAGGGCGAGGGCGCCACGCTGTGTCAGCGCCATCGGCGCCGAGGCCGCGACCACGGTGATCGCCTCCAGGCCATCGGGGCCCGCCACCAGCGCTTGCCGCGGCTCGTAGTGGGCGATCTCGGGCTGCAGAGCCCCGAACTCATCCTCGCTGACGTAGGGAAGGTTCGCCAGCACGAGGTCGAACCGGCGCCCCGCGGGCAGCGTTCCGCGCTCAAAGTCGATGCGGTCCGCAAGCCCCAGGCGCTCGGCGTTGCCGCGCGCCAGGTCGAGGGCGTCCTCGGAGGTGTCGGTCGCAACCAACTCGCACTCGGGCAGCTCGTCGGCCACCGCCAGCGCGATCGCGCCGGAGCCGGTGCCGACGTCTAGCACGCTTTGCGGCCTGAGCTCCAAAGCGATCTCCACCAGCAGCTCCGTCTCGGGCCTCGGGATGAGAACGCGGGGGTCCACGGCGAGCTCGACGTGCCGAAACGCCTTGCGGCCGAGGATGTAGGCGACCGGCTCGCGCCGGATCCGCCGCCTGACCATCTCCCCGAACCGGCGGGCCGCTCCAGGATCCACTGCCGCCTCGGGCTCGGCGGCGAGCCCGGCGCGATCCCAACCCGCCGCCTCGGCGAGGAGCACCTCTGCGTCCAGGCGGGGGGTATCGACCGCCGCCGCATGCAGAGCGTCGCTCGCCGCCGCCAGGGCCTCGCGGACCCGGCCGGCCGTGGCCAGCGCCGACATCAGGAGGCCGCTTTGGCCGTCTGCGCTTCCAGGCGGCGGCGCTTCTCCTCCGCCGCGAGGGCGTCCGTGAACTCGCGCAGGTTGCCCGCCAGGAACTCCTCCAGGTTGTGCGTGGTCAGCTTCACCCTGTGGTCGGTTACCCGGCCCTGCGGGAAGTTATAGGTGCGGATCTTCTCCGAGCGCTCTCCGGTTCCGACCTGGGAACGGCGCTCGGATGCGATCTCCGCCTGCTGAGCGGCGAGCTTCTGCTCGTACAGGCGCGCCCGCAGCACCCGCATCGCCTTCTCGCGGTTCTGGAGCTGCGATTTCTCGTCCTGCATCGACACCGCGATTCCCGTCGGGCTGTGGGTGATTCGCACCGCTGAATCGGTCGTGTTGACCGACTGCCCGCCTGGACCCGAGGACCGGTAGACATCGATCTGAAGGTCATTCGGGTCGATATCCACCTCGACGTCCTCGGCCTCCGGCAGGACCGCCACGGTCGCGGTCGATGTGTGGATCCGGCCCTGCGACTCCGTCTTCGGCACGCGCTGAACACGATGGGTGCCGGCCTCGTACTTGAAGATCGAGTACGCCCCTTCGCCCTTCACCGCAAACGTCACCTCCTTGAACCCGCCCACCTCCGCGGGTGAGGCCGAGATGACCTCGGTGGAGAAGCCCCGCAGCTCCGCGTAGCGCGTGAGCATCTTGAAGAGATCGCCGGCGAAGAGCGCGGCCTCGTCGCCGCCGGCGCCCGCCCTGATCTCGATCAGCACGTTCTTTTCGTCGTTGGGATCGCGCTTCACCATCGCGAGGCGGATCTCCTCCGCGAGCCGCTCCAGGCGCTGCGGCGCCTCGGAGACGAGCTTGCGCAGCTCGGGGTCGTCACCGTCCTCCGCGAGCAGCTCGCGCGCGCCCTCGAGGTCGTCGCGCAGCCGCACGTATTCGGTCGCGAGCCGGTGCGCGGGCTCGAGCTCGCGGTACTCGCGGCCCACCTCCGCGTAGCGCTGGCGGTCGCCGATGACCTCAGGATCGGACATCTGACGCTGGAGCTCCGCGAAGCGGTCCTCGATCTGCTCGACGAGCTGGTCGATCATGACTTCAAGTTTGACGGGCGCGGTCGCGAGATCGCGGGCGTTAAGTGGCGCCTCCCGCAAATACGCCGCGTTCTGACGGCGTCTGGACGCACCTGGCGGCGCGCAGCGGGCTTGACGATGTATCCAACACCGCCTTCGCGCGCCGCGCTTGCCAGCCACGTCCGGCCACTCGCCAGAGCCGCGCCGTACTTACGCGAGGCGCCACTAGGCGACGATCTCGATGTCGGCCTCGCGGGCCGCCTGCTCGGGGTTCTCGACCGCGAGGACTGCCTCGAGCGCGGCGATCGCCACCGCGAGCTGCCCGCGATCGGGCTCCCGCGTTGTGAGGTTCTGAAGCATCAGGCCCGGGTACATGATGGCCCGCACCCAGCGCCTGCGCCGGTTTCGACCCGCCCATTTGATCACCTCGTAGGAGATCCCCGCGATCAGCGGGATCCCGAGGATCCTGGATGTCAGCAGCCAGTACCAGGCCGGCAACCCGAGAGGGGCGAAGACGAAGATCGCCACCACCATCACGACGAGCAGGAAGCTCGTGCCGCAGCGAGGATGCAGGCGCGAGTACCGCTCGGCGCGGGCCGGCGTGAGGCGGTCGCCGGCCTCGTAGGCCGAGATCGTCTTGTGCTCGGCGCCGTGGTACTCGAAAACCCGGCGAAGGTCCGCGAGACGGCTGATCAGGAGCAGGTAGCCGATGAAGATCGCCGTTCGCAGGATGCCCTCGACGAGCCAGAACAGGACGGAGGAGCCGAGCTGGTCCTTGATCAGGCTCGTGGCGCCGACCGGGACGACGAAGAAGAGGCCGATCGCGAGTACAAGCGAGAGCACGATCGTCGCGCCCCAGGTGAAGCCGCCGATCGGCTGCGGCTCCTCGTCCCCGTCTGTTGGCTCGATCTGCGCGTTGGCGGAGATCGCCAGAGCGCGGAAACCGATCTTGAGCGACTCCGCCAGGGCCACGACACCGCGGATCACCGGCCACCGCAGAACGCGGTGGCGCTTCGCCCACGAGACGATCGGCTCGGAGCTGATCGCGATCTCACCCTCGGGCTTGCGGACTGCGACCGCCCAGGTCGAGACGCCGCGCATCATCACCCCCTCCAGCACTGCCTGGCCTCCCACCGGCGCGTCGCGGCTTGCGACCGGCATGCCGTCCGGCATGTGCGCGTCGGCGAGTTGTGGGCGTCCGTTCAGCTCCGGAGCGCCGGCGGCGACGTCTTGCTGCGGCATCCCCTCCCGGGCCACGAGCGGGGTGCCTAGCGGCGGCTGCGGGCTGCGCGGCGCTTGAACCGCTCGACCCGGCCGCCGGTGTCGACCAGCTTCTGCTTACCGGTGTAGAACGGATGGCAGGCCGAGCAGATCTCGACGTGGAGCTCTGGCTTGGTGGAGCGCGTGTAGAACTCGTTGCCGCACGAGCATCGGACGTGCGCGAGCACGTATTCGGGATGGATCCCAGCCTTCATCGCAATCGATTCTAGAGGAGGGCAGATGACCAACTCCAACGGCCACCACGAGATCACCCTCGAAGCGGGACCGATTCACTACCGCGACGCCGGGTCCGGGCCCGTGATCGTCTTCGCGCACGGCCTACTCGTGAACGGAACGCTCTGGCGCAAGGTGACGCCGCGGCTCGAGGACCGCTTCCGGTGCGTCGTCCCGGATCTCCCACTCGGATCACACCCGGAGCCGATGAAGTCCGATGCCGACCTCACCCCGCCCGGCGTCGCGCGGATCCTCGCCGACTTCATGGCGGCGCTCGACCTGGAGGAGGCGACGCTGGTCGGCAACGACACCGGCGGCGCGATCTCGCAGCTCGTCGCCGCCAAGCACCACGAGCGGCTCGCCCGGCTGGTCCTGACCCCGTGCGACGCATACGAGAACTTCCTGCCGCCGTTCTTCCGCCCGCTTCAGTACGCGGCGAAGGTCCCTGGCCTGCTGACCGCCCTGATGCAGCCGATGCGCCTTCGGGCGATGCAGCGCGGGCCGCTGGCGTTCGGCCTGCTGATGAACCCGGAGTCGATCGACCCCGACATCCTGAACTCGTGGGTGCGCCCGTACCTGAACGACCCGGGAGTGCGGCGCGACACGATCAAGTTCCTGCGCTCGATCTCAAACCGCTACACGATCGAGGCGGCCGAGAAGCTGCGCCACCTGGATCGCCCGGCTCTCATCGCCTGGGCGCCCGATGACCGCTTCTTCAAGTTCCACTACGCGGAGCGGCTCGCAGCCGAGATACCGAACGCGCGCCTGGTGCGAATCGAGAACTCGCGCACGTTTGTCCCGGAGGACCAGCCGGACCGACTGGCGGAGGAGATCGCGTCATTCGTCGCCGAGACGGCGTCGGGCCGAGCGACGTCCTGACGGTCAACATTGGCGCCTTGTTCTCGCATGCCGACAAGAAATCACCAAACAGCTCGGATCTGGTGGTCCGATCGGCCACTGCCGGCGATGCCGAGGTCATCGGCAGGCTCCTCCACGACTTCAACACTGAGTTCGACGAGCCGACACCAGGGCCGAAGGCGCTAGCCGATCGCGCGCGCGAGCTGCTCGCCGGCGAAGACTTCGTTGTCCTGCTTGCGGGAAGCGAACCGCTCGGGCTCGCGGTGCTTCGTTTTCGCCCCGCGATCTGGACCGAGGGACTCGAGTGTTACCTGGCAGAGCTCTACGTGCAGCCCGCGCACCGAGGACGCGGGCTCGGCCGGGCGTTGATGACGGCGACGTTGGAGGCAGCTCGCACCCGAGGCACCGACTACATCGAGGTTGCGACCAGCGAGGACGACGTCGCCGCGCGGGCGCTCTATGAACGGTTCGGCTTCATCAACCGTGAGCGCGGACCGGATGGACCGGTGATGTACGTGTACAAGCGCGAGCTCTAGCGTCGCGCGCGCGCGATCGCGTCTTCGTATGGCGGTTCGAGGATTCCGGCCTCCGTGATGACAGCAGTCACCAGCTCGGCAGGCGTGACATCGAAGGCGGGATTGAACCCCTCGCCGTCGCCGGTCACCTCGGCCGGGTCGCGCTCCTCGATCGGAATCTCCGCGCCGCTCGGCGTGTCGGGATCGATCGTCGACAGCGGAGCAGCGACGTAGAACGGGAGACCGTGGCGCGCCGCGAGCACCGCGAGCGGGTACGTGCCCACCTTGTTCGCGACGTCGCCATTCGCCGCGATCCGATCAGCTCCGACCACGACGCGATCGACGAGGCCGCGAGCCATCAGACCACCGGCGGCGGAGTCCGCAATCACCTGGTACGGAACGCCTGCCTTGCGAAGCTCCCAGGCCGTGAGCCGCGCGCCCTGTAGCCGCGGTCGCGTCTCGTCCACCCACACCTGCGACAGGCGTCCGCGCTCCCAGGCGGCGCACAGGACGCCGCCGGCCGTGCCGAAGCCACCCGTCGCGAGCGGCCCGGTGTTGCAGTGGGTAAGCACCCGGTCGCCTTCCGCGAAGCGCTCGGCGCCCAGCTCCGACATCCGCCGGTCCGCCTCTCGCTGCTCGGTGTGCAGGCGCTCGGCGAGCGCGAGCGGGTCCTCCGCAGCCACCGCCTGGTCAACCGCCCACGCGAGGTTCACGGCCGTGGGCCTGGTCTCTCGCAGCAGGTCCGCCGCGGCCACGACGTCCTCGCCGGCCCGGGCAGCGAGGACCACCCCATATGCGCCTGCAAGCCCGATCGCGGGAGCGCCGCGCACCGTCATCGAGCGGATGCACTCGGCGACGTCGGAGGCCGTCCGGCAACGGACCCAGGCCTCCTCGTCGGGGAGTCGGCGCTGGTCGAGCACCAGGAGCTCGCCGTGCTCCCATCGCAGCGGCGTGACCGAGGCTTCCACGGCTCGAAGCTACTACCCGACAGCTTTTGGCACCCCAGGTACGCCATGGCATCCTTCAGGTGCCAAAACCTTCGGTAGGCGGCGGAAGCGCCACCTGGGGCGCCAGGGGCTGCGCCGCCCCTCGCTACGTCTCCTGGTACAGGGGCCCGTCACCGCCCTCGGGCAGGGTCAGGCGACCGCCCTTCGCCGTGATCGCCCCGCACTGCACGCAGTTGGACGGCGTGATGTTGAGGTCGACCTCGGCGGCGTCGCTCTCCAGCTGGTCCTCGGGGACCTCGTAGACCAGCGCCGGGCACATCGAGACCCAGGTCTGTGCGACCTCCCGCGGGACGTGGCGCTGGACCTTGATGTGGTTGGGCGCGTCGTCGCGCGTCGCGTTGCCCGACGCGAACACCGACGAGAGCTTGTCGAAGATGTACTTGTTGTCCGGCTTGGGGTAGCGCTCTGCCGCGCCGTCGATCTCCATGTTCTCCTCGGCGTCGGCGTGCTGGTGCCAGCGGCCGCCGGGGAAGGCCCCCTTTGTGATCGTCATCATGCTCGCGATCGCGCCGCCGGCGAAGAAGCCCCGCGAGAACGGCTGGCGCATGTTGCGCGAGCGGTAGAGGTCCTCACCGATCAGGCTGTTGCGAACGCGCTCGTCATAGGCGTCGAAGTTCACCGAGTCCCGCTTAAGGGCGTCGGCGATCGCCTCGGCCGCGTACATGCCGGCGTGCATCGCATAGTGGATGCCCTTGAGCTCGGGCACGTTGACCATGCCGGCGGCGTCGCCGGCGATGACCATTCCGGGCACCGTGAGCGTCCGCGGCAGGGCCCAGAAGCCGCCGGAGGGGATCGTCTTCGCGCCCCAGCCGACCCGCCTGCCGCCCTCGAGGATGTTGCGCACGAACGGGTGGGTCTTCAGCTCCTGGAGAGCGTCGTGCACGGAGAACGTGGCGTCGGTGTAGTCGAGCCCGACCACGAGCCCGATGCAGACCTTGTCCTCGCCCATCGGGTAAATGAAGCTGCCTCCGAACTCGTTCCACTTCGGAGCCTTGCGAAGCGGCCAGCCCATCGTGTGGATGACGCGGTCGAGGGGCTTGGGGACCTCCCAGACCTCCTTCACGCCCAGCTCCCACCGCTGTGGCAGAAGCCCCTGGAGCTCGAAGAAGTCGATCGCTGCCCCGGTCAGATGTCCCTGGGTTCCCTCCGCCAGCACCGTCGCCTTCGCGATGACGTCGGAGCCGGGCTCGAAATTCGCGAGCTCCTCCCCGTTGCGCCCCCGCCCTTTGTCCCCGGAGCGCACGCCGCGAACGATGCGATCCTGCACGAGGAGCTTGTCGGCCGCGGTCTCGGTCAGCAGGTAGGCACCGGCCTCCTCCGCCTTCTCGGCCAGGAAGCGGCCGAGCTTCGCGACCGAAGTGACGTAGTTGCCGTGGTTGCGGAAGTTGGGCGGCATCGGGACCAGCGGGAACGCCCGCTTCTTCGTCAGGAGGTACACCGCATCCTTGGTGACCTCCTGGTAGACCGGCCACGCCGACGGGTCCAGATCCGGGAAGAGCTCCCGCATCGCCGAGGGCCGCATGTTCGCTCCGGAGAGGAGGTGCGCGCCGCAGACCTTGCCCTTCTCGATCACGGCCACCGGCACCTCGCCCAGCTTCTCCGTGACCTCGGGCTCACCCTCGAGAAGCTGCATGGTCTTGATCGCACAGGCGAGGCCCGCCGGCCCTCCGCCCACGATCGCGAGGCCGACCTCGATCCGCTCGTCCTCCGGATCGGTGGGCTCCGTTACGTATTCGGCGGCGGGGATGACGGGGGGTGGATATCTCGCTGGGGCTACTGGCATCTCAATCAGGAGGTAGCACGTGGCAGGTAGAGGCTGCGGCCGCGGGCTCCTCTACATGCTCCCTGCTACCTGCTCAGGCTCCCTTCTTGGCCTTTACGGCTTCGGTGAGCTTCGGCAGGATCTTGTGGAGATCGCCGACGACGCCGAGGTCCGAGAACTCGAAGATCGGCGCGTTCGGGTCCTTGTTAATGGCGAGGATGTTCTCCGAGTTCTGCATCCCCACCTTGTGCTGGATCGCGCCAGAGATGCCCGCCGCGAGGTAGAGCTTCGGCGAGACCGTCTTGCCGGTCTGGCCGATCTGCGCGGAGTACGGGTACCAGCCCGCGTCGACCACGGCGCGCGTCGCCGCGACCGCGCCGCCCAGGGCATCGGCCAGGTCCTCGGCGAGCTTGAAGTTCTCCTTCTCGCCCAGGCCGCGGCCGCCGCCGACGAGGATCTCGGCGTCCTCGATGTTGACCTCCGCGCCGCGCTGCTCGCCGCGTGTGATCATCCGAGCCTTGGCGGACCACTCCGAGAGCTCGACGTCGGCATCCACGACCTCAGCGGAGGCGCCATCGACCTCGGTCGCGTCAAATGCGTTCAGGCGGCCGATGATGATCCCGGGCTCGCCGACGTAGCCGACGTCGACGACCGCGGAGTCCTGGAGCACCGGGCGCACGGCCACGAGCTTGCCGTCCTGAACCTTCACCTCGGTGACCTCCATCGTCACGCCGGCATCGAGGCGGGCCGTGAGCCCGGCGCCGATCTCGAACCCGAGCAGGCCACCGCCGAAGAGCGCGTACGAGAAGCCCTCGTCGGAGATGACCTTGGCCATTACATCGACGATCGGCTGCGCGAGCCCCTCGGGCGCGCTCTTCGCGCGAAAGACGCGCCTGGCGCCGTAGGCGCCGAGACCGGCGCAGGCGTCATCGCTCATGTCGCCAACGACGACGGCCACCGCCTCGGAGCCGAGCTCCGACGCGAGCTTCGACGCCTCGGAGATCGCACCGAGCGAGTTCTTGTTGAAGCTGCCCTCGTCGTCGTGGAGGGCGTAGACGATGATTCCAGCCATCAGAGGAGCTTCCTTGCCTCGAGCCAGGCGATGACCTTCTCGACGGTCTCGTTGGTGTCCTCGTCCTCGATGATCTCCCCGGGCTCCTTGGTGGGCGGCGGGTTGATCGCGAGGACCTCGGTCCTCGAGCCGGCCTCGCCGGCGCGCTCGGTCTCGATGCCGACGTCGCTCGTCGAGTGCGTGTCGAGCGGCTTCTTCTTCGCCCCCATGATCGCCTTGAGGCTCGGATAACGCGGCTCGTTGATCGCGTCGCCCACCGAGATCACGGCCGGGAGGTCGACCTCCACGGTGTCGTAGCCGTACTCGGCCTGCCGCTCGCAGGTGAGCTTGCCGTCGGCGACGTCGATCTTGATCACCTGGGTCAGCGACGGCATCTTCAAGTGGTCCGCGACGACCGCACCGATCGTGTAGCACTCGCCGTCGTCGGACTGCTGGCCAAGCAGCACGAGGTCGGGCTGCTCGCGTTCGAGCACCCCGGCGAGCGCGTAGCCGGTGGCGCAGACATCGGATCCGGCGAGGGCCTCATCGGTCAGATGGACCGAGCGGTCGGCCCCAAGCGCGACCGCCTTGTGCAGCGCGCGGACGGCCGACTCGGGACCCATCGTGACCGCGACGATCTCGTCGACCTCGACCTTCTCGCCCTCGCGGATCTGCATCGCGGCCTCGATGCCGTGGGTGTCAAACGGGTTGAGGTTCTTCTCCCCGGAGCGGTCCAGGCGCTTCGTCTCCGGGTCGATGAGCTTCTGCACGGCCGCATCCGGGACCTCTTTGACCAAGCAGCAGATCTTCAAGTCGTCCCTCCTTCAAGGGGAATGGCGCGCGGCATATTAGCGACTGGGACCGTTCTGACTGACCAGTCAATCAGGTGCTTCCCCGGGGCGCAACGCGCAAAACCCGGCTCGCCCGGCGGCGGCTCAGGAGGGGTGCGCGGCCAGCGTGCGACGTTGGGTGACCGCGCGGTGGATGAAGTCCACGATCTCGTCCGTGGACGCTCCGGGAGTGAAGACCTCGGCGACGCCCAGCTTCTTCAGCTCGGGAGCGTCGTCGGCGGGGATCGTCCCGCCGACCGTCACCACGACGTCGTCCACGCCCTGCTCGCGAAAGAGCTCGACGACCCTCGGGACCAGGGTCATGTGAGCTCCGGAGAGGATCGACAGCCCGATCGCATCGGCGTCCTCCTGGATCCCCGTTGCCACGATCTGCTCGGGCGTCTGGTGAAGACCGGTGTAGATGACCTCCATCCCGGCATCCCGAAGCGCGCGGGCGATGATCTTCGCGCCGCGGTCGTGACCGTCGAGCCCGGGCTTGGCGACGACCACCCGGATCTTGCGGCCGGGTTGCCCCTGGCTCCGCTCGGACGCTTCCACGGCCGGGAGCTTAGTGTCTACTCGGTCCCGTAGGCCAGGTGCGACCGCGCTAGCCGCCCGGGAGCGTCCAGTGGGCTAGAAGCGAGGTGATCACGATGATCGCGGTGATCACCGCCAGCAGGCCCAGGAGCGCGATCACGTAAAGCTTTACGCCACGGCCCGTGTCGTCGAGGCGGTGGATCTGGTCCTCCCGGACCACGACCTCGCCCTCGCCGCCGTCGTCGGCGAGGAACTTCTTCGCGGCCTCGATGGCGCTCTCCTTCGTAGCGGTGTTCGTGAGCGCCTGTGGGTCGTCCTCCCGGATGACGTCCCAGCCGTCGATCTCGTCTCGCAGAACGATCAGGTTGGACATGTCTCGTGAGTACCCCGGCCCATTGTCAGAAAACTGGCTGTTCCGTATAGCGGCCGAAGACCTCTTGGAGCGCAGCGACCATCTCGCCCTCGGAGGCGCGCGCCCGCGCGGCCTGAAGCAAGTGCGGCATCAGGTTCTGGCCCTCGGTCGCCGCGGCCGACCTCAGGTCGGCCAGCGCCCGCTCCAGGGCGGTCGAGTCGCGGGACGCGCGGGTGCGCTCGAGGCGACCGGACTGCTTTCGCTCGGTCGCGGGATCCGGGCGATGGAGCTCGATCGGCTCCTCCCGCTCGAGGCGGTGCTCGTTCACTCCGACCACGATCCGCCGCCGGGAATCAACCTCCTGCTGGTAGCGGAACGAGGCGTCGGCGATCTCGCGCTGCGGGAAGCCGCGCTTGATCGCCTCGACCATGCCGCCAAGCTCGTCGATGCGGGCGAAGTACTCGTAGGCCGCCCGCTCCATCTCATCGGTGAGCGCCTCGACGAAGTACGAGCCACCGAGGGGATCGATGGTGTTGGTGACACCCGTCTCGTGGGCGATTACCTGCTGCGTGCGAAGCGCGATCCGCACGGCCTCCTCGGTGGGTAGCGCGAGCGCCTCGTCGTAGGAGTTCGTGTGAAGCGACTGCGTGCCGCCCAGCACTCCCGCGAGCGCCTCGATAGCGGTCCGCACGACGTTCACCAGCGGCTGCTGCGCCGTCAGCGAGACGCCCGCGGTCTGGGTGTGGAAGCGCATCCGCAGCGACTCCGGCTTGCGCGCGCCGTAGGTCTCGCTCAGCTCGCGCGCCCAGATTCGGCGCGCCGCCCGGTACTTCGCGATCTCCTCGAAGAAGTCGATGTGGGCGTTGAAGAAGAACGACAGGCGCGGCGCGAAGTCGTCGACGTCGAGACCTCGCGCGATCGCGTCCTCGACGTAGGTGAAGCCGTCCTTCAGCGTGAACGCGAGCTCCTGCTGCGCAGTCGACCCCGCCTCGCGGATGTGATAGCCGGAGATCGAGATCGGATGCCAGCGCGGCATCCGGTCGGTGCACCACTCGATCATGTCGGTGACCAGGCGCATCGCCGGCTCGATCGGAAAGCACCACTCCTTCTGGGCGATGTACTCCTTGAGGATGTCGGTCTGAATCGTCCCGCCGAGCACCTCGGGCGGGATGCCCTGCCCCTCGGCGGCGCAAGCGTAGAAGGCGAGCAGGATGGCCGCGGGGGCGTTGATCGTCATCGACGTCGTCACACGATCGAGCGGGATCCCGCGGAACAGGTCGATCATGTCATCGAGGGTGTCGATGGCGACACCCTCCACTCCGACCTCGCCGAGGCTGCGCGCGTCGGTCGAGTCGAGTCCCATCAGGGTCGGCATGTCGAAGGCGGTCGAGAGGCCGGTCTGCCCGTGGTCGAGCAGATAGCGGAAGCGCTCGTTCGTCTCCTCCGCGGTGCCGAAGCCCGCGAACTGGCGCATGGTCCACAGCCGCCCCCGGTACATCGACGGATAGACCCCCCGCGTGTATGGATACTCGCCGGGGAACCCCAGCTGCCGGTCGGGATCCCAGTCCGCCAGATCCTCGTCCGTGTAGAGCGGCTTCATCGGCAGCCCCGAGATGGTCTCGAAGAGCGCGTCGCGCTCCTGCTGGCGCGAGTAGACCTCCTGGCGCCACTGGTGCGCGCCCCGCTTGGCTTCGGGCTCTATGGCCATGCTCCTCCCCTGCAGTCTAGGCCCGCGGCGGGCGCCCTCACCCTAGCGCCGCAGCGATGGACGATAGCCGCGACTCTCGGGCCGTCGACGCGCCAGGACGGTGCCGGTCCCACCCACAGCGGCCGCCACCAGCGTCGCTCCCGCGATCGCGAGCTGGCGGCCCAGCCGCTCGAAGCGCATCACCCGCCAGCCCTCCTCGGCGGCGATCCGCGCGAGGTCCGCATCCGGGTTGACGGCGACGGGATTGCCGACGGTCCGCAGCATCGGCAGGTCGGACGCCGAGTCCGAGTAGGCCCAGGACGCCGCGAGATCGATGTCGTGCTCGTCCGCGAAGCCCTGCATCGCCACCACCTTGCCCTCGCCATAGACGAACGGCTCGACGATGCGACCGGTCAGGAGCCCGTTGTCGCCCACCTCGTACTGCGTTCCGATGCCACCCTCCATGCCGAGCACGCGCGCCAGCATCTCCACGAGGTCGTTCCCTGCCGCGCTGACGATGAAGGTCGGCCGGTCAGCGTCCTGATGTCGTCGCACCTCGTCGAGCATCTGGGGGTAGATGCGCGGCAGCACGCCGGCAAGGAGCCCAGGCGCGAGGCGCTGGATGTCACGCGCGGGGATCCCGGCCAGGAGCTCCCTCACCTGTGACAGGAGCTGAGCCGTTCGCTCGTCGGTGGAGCCCCGCAAGCGGAAGTGCACGTGCTCAACTCCCCAGCGCATGAGCTGCCGCCGGCCCACCATGCCGCTCCCGTAGGCGGCGCGCGCGAAGTGCATGCCGCTGGATCCAGCCATGAGCGTGCGATCGAGGTCGAAGAAGGCCGCGCCTCGCTGCATGCGCTTGGAGGCTATCTATCGGCCTAGCGGCGCGGTCGTCGCGGGACGGCGAACCTCACAGCTCGTCCAGGATCTCCTTGGCGGCGCGCTGGCCGGAGCGGACTGCGCCGTCCATGTAGCCGTTCCAGTAGGTCGACGTCTCGCGCGCCTCCGCACTGGAGATCGGGCGCGTCGCGACCCCCACCAGGCGGCGAAAGCTCTCGTGAGTCCCGAACCCTCGCTCAAGGAGCGGAGGATTCTCCCAACGGCAGGCACGCAGGGCAACGACACCGGCGCTGTGGGCCGGCGAGTGACTGATTGAACCCATATCGGTGGTCGTTCATTCAGTCGATCGCTAGCAGCCGTGGCGGGCGCCGCCCTACCCGCCCGAAAACGACAGCGCCAGCGCCTCGGCCCGGCGTCCCCCCTATGCCCCGTTCACCTCGAGGACGATCGCGTCGCCCTGGCCGCCGCCCGAGCAGATGGCGGCGCAGCCCAGTCCGCCGCCGCGCCGCCGGAGCTCGTGGACCAGCGCGCCCACGATGCGCGCGCCCGAGGCGCCGATCGGGTGGCCGAGCGCGATCGCGCCGCCGTTGACGTTGACCTTGTCGTCGTCGATGGCGAGCATCCGGATCGAGTTGATGGCGACGGACGCGAAGGCCTCGTTGATCTCCCACAGGTCGACGTCCTCGGGGCTCTTGCCGATCTTGTCAAGCGCCTGCCTGGCCGCCCTGGCCGGCGTGCGGGCGAGGTACGGGAAGTCGTCCGCCACCGTGCCGTAGGCCAGCACCCGCGCGATCGGCGTCCGCCCCTCGCGCTTGGCCCACTCCTCGGAGGCGACGATGACGGCGCCGGCGCCGTCGTTGACCCCCGGTGAGTTCCCGGCGGTGTGCGTGGCGTCGTCCCCGCCCACCGCGGGCAGCTTCGCCAGCACCTCCACGGTGGTGTCCGGCCTGATCCCCTCATCCGCCGCGACCTCGACCTCCTCCTTCTTTCGCTTCACGGCCACGGTCACGATCTCCTCCGCGAGCAGGCCATCGTCGGTCGCCTTGGCCGCGCGCTGATGAGAGCGGGCGGCGAAGCGGTCCATATCGGCGCGCGTGATCTCCAGCTCGTTGGAGACCTCGGAGGCCTCGTTGATCATCTGCTTGCCGGTGAACGGATTAGTGAGACCGTCATGGGCCATCGCGTCGACGGCCTGCACGTCCCCCATCCGGAACCCGAACCTCGCACCCGGCAGGAGGTACGGCGCCTGGCTCATCGACTCCATCCCGCCGGTCACGGCAATGCCCACGTCGCCGGCCCGGATCGCTTGGTCGGCGATGCCGATCGACCGCATCCCGGACGCGCAGACCTTATTGACGGTCTCAGAGGGGACCTCCCGCGGGATTCCTGCCTTCATCTGCGCCTGGCGCGAGGGAATCTGCCCCTGCCCGGCCTGGAGGACCTGGCCGTAGATGACCGCCTCGACCTGGCCGGTTTGGACCTCTGAGCGCTCGAGCGCGCAATCGATCGCTTTGCCGCCGAGATCAGTCGCGTCTAGGGAGGAGAGCCCGCCACCCATCTTTCCGAACGGGGTCCGGGCGGTGCCAAGGATCACGGTCTTCGACATCTGAGCCTCCTGGACGGGCGGCCGACCGGTGGCCGCGAGCTTGCCTTTTCCCGAGATGCTAGTGACCATCCGTCATTAGACTCGCCGCCCGTGAACGTAGACCTCACGGAGCAGCCGCTCGACACCGTCGACGCGGACCTCCACGTCATCGGGCTCGCGCAGGGGGATGAGCTCGACGCCTCCTACCGAGACCTGCCCGGCGCCGCGGACGTCCGGGCGGCGTTCCGCAAGCACGCCCTCCTTCGCCCCGACCGGCGCCGCCGGCTCCTGGTGGTCGGGCTCGGCAAGCGCGAGGAGCTGGACGCTGAGCGCCTGCGGGTCGCGGCGGCCATCGCGGTCCAGCAGGCCGGCCATTATGAGGCGACCCAGGTCGCCTGGCAGCTTCCGGATCCGGGCGGCAGCGCCGGCACCCCGGAGGAGCTCGCCAGCGGCATCGTCGACGGGACCGTCCTGGCCTCGTTTCGCTTCGAGCGCTTCAAGTCGCGCGACCCGGACGATCCCCCGCCTCCGCTCGCGGAGAGGCTGGTCATCTGCGCAGGGGACCAGGCCTCGCTCGCGGATCGCGTGGCGGCCGCGCGGGTAGCCGCCGAGGCAGCGAACCGCGCGCGCGAGCTGCAGGCCCTGCCGGCGAACATCGTCACTCCCAGCTACCTGGCGGACCGGGCGCGCG
This sequence comes from Actinomycetota bacterium, assembly GCA_046729615.1. Classification (GTDB taxonomy): domain Bacteria; phylum Actinomycetota; class Thermoleophilia; order Solirubrobacterales; family 70-9; genus AC-56. The sequence goes on along the minus strand of JBKPHA010000054.1, from coordinate 5,925 downwards.
AGATTGCCGACGGCCACGGCGGCATCGAGGTCGAGGTGCTTGGGCGAGAGGAGATCACGGAGCTGGGCGCGGGTGGCCTCGCGGCCGTCGGCAGGGGAAGCGCCGAGGAGCCCAAGCTGATCTCGCTGCGGTATACGGGCGGGGATTCCGGCGCCGAGAGGCTGGGCCTCGTCGGCAAGGCGGTCACCTTCGACACCGGCGGCATCTCGATCAAGCCGGCGGCGCGGATGGAGAAGATGAAGATGGACATGTCGGGCGGCGCCGGGGTGCTCGAGGCGGTGGAAGCGATCGCCGAGCTGGGGCTGCCGGTGAGCGTGGTCGCGTGCGTCCCATCAGCGGAGAACATGCCCAGCGGGACAGCGACGCGGCCCGGCGACATCATCACCCAGCTCAACGGCAAGACGGTCGAGGTCACGAACACCGATGCCGAGGGACGGCTGATCCTGGGCGACGCGCTGACCTACTGCGTCAGGGAGCTTGGTGCCACTCGCCTCGTCGACCTCGCGACGCTCACTGGCGCCGTGATCGTCGCCCTGGGCTCGACGTACGCGGGGCTCATGTCCAACGACGACGAGTGGGCCGAGCGGGTCGCCGCTGCCGGCCAGCGGACCGGCGAGCTCGTGTGGCGACTGCCACTTCATCCGGAGTACCGCGACCTCGTCCGCGGCAAGGATGCGGACCTCGTCAACAGCTCCTCCAAGCGCAAGGCATCCACGATCTACGCGGCCGAGTTCCTGAAGGAGTTCACCGACGACGTGCCGTGGGCGCATCTGGACATCGCGGGCACGGCCTGGGATGTCGGCCGCCCCTACGTCGGCAACGGGCCGACCGGATTCGGCGTGCGGCTCCTCGTCGAGCTGATCCGGGCGAGCGACGCCTAGTGACCCACTCATGGACTTCGAGCTGACGCAAGAGCAGCGCCTGCTCCGAGACACCGTCCGCGAGTTCGCCCGCCAGGAGGTGGCGCCGGTGGCGGAGGAGCTCGACCGCACGAAGTCCTTTCCCTACGACATCGTCCGCAAGATGGGGGAGCTCGGGCTGATGGGCATTCCGTTCCCGGAGGAGTACGGCGGAGGCGGCGCGGACACCTTGACCTACGTGCTCGCGGTGGAGGAGCTGGCGCGGGTCGACTCCTCGGTCTGCATCACGATGGCGGCGCACACCTCGCTCGGGACGATGCCCATCCACCTGTGGGGCACTGGCGAGCAGAAGGCCGAGTGGCTGCCTGATCTCGCCGGCGGACGCAAGCTGGCCGCGTTCGGGCTCACGGAGCCGGAGGCCGGCTCGGACGCGGGTGCCACCCGCACCCGCGCCCGCCTGGAGGATGGCGAGTGGGTGATCGATGGCGCGAAGCAGTTCATCACCAACGCGGGCACCGATATCTCCGGGTGCGTGACGATCACCGCGCAAACGGGCGGCGACGGCGAGATCTCGAACATCATCATCCCGAACGGGACCCCGGGTTATGAGCCGGGCGAGCCATACCGGAAGATGGGCTGGAATGCGTCCGACACCCGCCCGCTCTCGTTCGACGGCTGCCGGGTGCCGGAGTCGAATCTCCTGGGGCGCCGCGGGGAGGGGTTCAAGCAGTTCCTGCACATCCTCGACGGGGGGCGGATCGGCGTCGCGGCGATGGGGGTCGGACTGGCCCAGGGCGCGCTCGACGAGGCGACGGCCTACGCGAGGGAGCGCCGCGCGTTCGGACAGCCGATCTCGAAGTTCCAGGCGATCCAGATCAAGCTCGCGGACCTCTCAGCGGAGATCGAGGCGGCTCGCCTCCTCACCTACAAGGCGGCGATCCTGAAGGACCGCGCGGACCCGTTTACGCTCGCCGCGGCTCAGGCGAAGCTGAAGACCGGGCGACTCGCCGTGCATGCGACCGAGGAGGCGGTTCAGATCCACGGCGGCTACGGCTACATCGAGGAGTACCCGGTCTGTCGCTTCTATCGCGACGCGAAGATCCTCACGATCGGCGAGGGAACCGACGAGGTGCAGGAGATGGTGATCGCGCGCCTGCTGGGCTTGTGACGATCGCCGCTCGAGATTTGCCGGATTTTGGGGCTTTGGATCGAGCCATTTGTCACCGACGGCACGATTCCGGCCGAACGGCGCCGTAAAGTCACGACGTCGTCGGAACCTTCGAGCTGGGGGACCCGTGGAGAGAAAGCCGAGACGCAAGCGCGAGCCGTCGCGGCTCGCCCTGCAGCTGGCCGAGGCCTTCGCGCCGTGCGCGGAGTGGTCGCAGGTCCGCGTGCAGCGGGAGGCGGGCGGCCGGCGGACCCGAGTGATCGTCGCTGCGGATGGCGCTGGCACGGCCGTTGGAGCGCCGGCGCCATTCGACTGGGCGGCAGGAACGCTGTAGCTGCCGAACAACCTTCGCCGAACCTCGTCGGCGTCGTAGGCATTCAGGAGGCCGTTCATGGAGACGGCCTCCTCAGCCCTCCTCCATCGTTTCCAGCAGCTTGCGGGCGGCCGTCGCGGGATCGATCTCTCGCCGGGTGACGCGCTCCAGGAGATCCTCCCAGCCCGGATCGCTCGAGGCACGCTCCTCGAGCCGGCGGCGAAGGCGCGCCGCCGCGATACCCAGCACCTCCGCCCGCAGGTTGCGCGCGCGTCGCTGGGCGAGCGTGCCGGTCTCCACGATGTGGGTCCGGTGGGCATCGATCTGGCGCAGAAGTTCGCCGACCCCCTGGCCCTTGGCGGCCTCGGTCTTGACCACCGGAACCTTCCACGGCCCCTGGGGCCCCAGCCCGAGGACCGACCGCACCTCGCGCACCATGGTGTCTGCGAGCGGGTGATCGGCCTTGTTCACGACGATGACGTCCGGGATCTCCATCACCCCGGCCTTGAGCGCCTGGATGGAGTCACCGGACCCGGGCATCAGCGCGAGCACGATCGTGTCGGCATGGTCGACGATGTCGATCTCCCCCTGCCCCACTCCCACCGTCTCCAGCAGGACGTCGTCCTTCCCGGAGGCGTCCATCAGGAGCGCGGCCTGAAGCGCGGCCTCCGCAAGTCCGCCTAGCGTTCCCCGAGTCGCCATCGAGCGGATGAACACCTCGGGGTCGAGGAAGTGGTCGGCGAGCCGGATCCGGTCACCGAGCATCGCGCCCTGCGTGAACGGGCTGGACGGATCCATCGAGAGCACGCCGACTGCGCGTCCGGCCTCCCTCAGCTCCTTGGTGAGGGAGCCGATCAGCGTGCTCTTGCCTACCCCCGGTGGGCCCGTCACACCCACGACTCGGGCGATGCCCGTGCGGGGAAAGAGCTCGGCGACGAGCTGGTCACCCTCGGGATCCCGGTTCTCGACGAGGCTGATGGCCCTCGCGAGCGCCCGCTTGTCGCCGGCAACAAGGCGCTCGGCGAGCGAAGCCTCTGCGGATTGCGCAGCTTCTGGCATGGGAGGCGGAGTCTAGTCTCGGCGCTGGTGGTCCCCGGCGAGGCGCCGCTTGGCGCTTTACCGGTCGTATCCGTGAGTAACTCCCGCAATTGCGCTCGCGGTTGGCGCCACTAGAGTCCGGGCGCCGTGCTGCGACTGGTCACGTTCCTCGCGCGCAACCGGATGCTCTCGCCGAAGTACGCGCGACTCGCCTGGCGCTATGCGTGGCGGCGGTTCCTGACGTCCGCCGGCTGGCGCTGGGAGACGGACGGGCTCGTGTTCTTCGGCACGCGGCTCCAGATCCAGATCGGGCGCAAGGGGACCGTGCGCTTCGGCCGGCTTGTGTGGCTCGGAGACGGGACCAAGATCCGCTGCCACGAGGGCGAGGTCGTGATCGGGCCGAAGACCGTGCTCGGCCAAGAGTGCACCATCTCCGCCTACCAGCACGTGCGGATCGGGGAGCAGTGCGTGATCGCGGACCGGGCGATGTTCATCGACTTCGACCATGGCGCGGTGGAGGTCGAGCTGCCGATCCGGGTGCAGGGCATCTACAAGCGGGATGTGGACATCGGCTCGAATGTATGGATCGGCTACGGGGCCTGCATCCTGCGCGGTGTGCAGGTCGGCGACAACGCCGTCATCGGCACCAATTCGGTCGTGACGCGCGACGTGCCCGCAAACGCCGTGGTGGGCGGGGTTCCGGCCCGGATCATCCGCATGCGCGAGGCGCCGAAGACGCTCCGGTGGCCCCACCCCGTCGACCCCGCGCCCGAGGGCGCGCCGTCGCCGGCCGATGACGTCCCTCCCGGTCCAGCCTTCACCTGATCGAAGGAGAGCGCGGCTCTCGGAGAGCGAGTCGCATCGCTGGCGCGGAGCGACGCTTACACCAGCTCGCGCGTGAGCTCGTCGTAGAGCGCCGCCGTTCGCTCCGCGACGTCAAGCCAGTCGAACCGCCGCACGTGCTCGTATGCCTCCGCGACGAGGCGGCGGCCCAACTCGTCGTCCGAAAGCACGCGCGCGGCGACATCGACCAGCGCCTCCGGGTCGCGCGCGCGGAAGCGAAGGCCCGCCTCCTCGTGAGGCACCACCTCGCGCAGCCCACCGGTATCGGCGACTAGGCACGGGCAGCCCGACGCCATCGCCTCGAGCGCGACTAGGCCAAACGGCTCGTAGATCGACGGCACGACGCAGACGTCGGCGATCGGGTAGAGCGAGTGGAGGACGTCGTCGCCGATCCAGCCCAGGAAGGTTCCGTGGTTCATCAGGCCGAGTTCGTCCGCCTGCCGGCGAAGCTCCTGTTCGTGCGTCCCCGAGCCGGCGACGAGGAACCGGGTACGCGCCAGGCGCTCGATAAGCGCCGGCATCGCCTCCAAGGCGAGCTGGAAGCCCTTCTCGTAGACCAGCCTGCCGATCAGGAGCACGAGCTTCTCATCCGGCTGCGCGAACTCCAGCCGCAACCGCTGGAGCTCCGCCTCGGCCTGCGGTTGAAGGTCGTCGGGGTCGATGCCGTTGGGGATCACCGCGACCTTGGCATCTTCTGTGCCGAAGATGTCGGCGATCTGCTCGCGCATGTAGTACGAGCAGGCGATCACCCGGTCGGAGCGGTTCGCGATCCAGTGCTCGACGCCGTGGATGTATGACTGCGGGTGCTTGTCGACCCAGCCCTGATGGCGCCCGTGCTCGGTCGCGTGGATGGTCGTCACGAGCGGCGACGAAAAGCGCCGCGCCAGGTGGTCGCAGGCCATCGCCACCAGCCATTCGTGGCCGTGCACGAGGTCGAAGTCGTACCGGTCGCCGAGCTCCACGCCCGCCGCGAGCATGTCGGCGTTCATCCGCTCCACCCAGGCGACGAACTCCCCGAGGTCCGTGGGCCGTCCCGGCTCACGCACCCGGTGAATGGCGACCCCCGCGACGACCTCCTCTTCCGGCGACTCCTCGCCCCCGCGCGTGAGCACGTGGACGTCGACGCCAAGCTCCACCAGCGCCTCCGAGAGCTTGCCGACGTGACGCGCGAGGCCGCCCTCGATCAGCGGCGGGTACTCCCAGGAGAGGATCAAGATCGAGATCACGGCGGGCGGCGCTTGCTAGTGGTGCCTCTCATGACGTTGTGCCGGAAATGGGGAGGCACAGGCGTCGCCAGATATGTTCGTGAGGGGGCGCCAGCCCCCGAAACTGGCTGGTGCCGTTGCCGGTGCGTGCGCAGGGAGCGTGGCGTGCATGACTGCACGCGAGCGACCAGGCATGGATGCCGTCGGCGCCGCAGGCGCCGCGCTGCATGGCGGCGTCTGGGGCCGCCATTTACGGTGCAACGTTGTGAGAGGCACCACTATGGCTCCAGCAGCGGCGCGAGACTCAGGTCTGGTGCCAGGTTTCGCATGCGGGGATCGAGGTCGTCGGTCGGCGCTGCGCCCGAGGCGGACCGATGGGCGCCGGAGTGTATGGCCTCCAGCAGCGCTCGCGCGTGTCCCGCCTGCCGCTGGAACGGATACTCCCCCGCCTGTTCGCGCTGGTCCAGGAAGGCCCAGTCGCTCGCCTGAACGGCAAGG
>JBKPHA010000053.1:0-18732 GCA_046729615.1 Actinomycetota bacterium | reverse complement strand
GCCGAGCGCCGCGGCGCGAGCGCCCGCAAGCAGGCCGTGCGGGTGACCAAGCGCCAGCGCGACCAGGCGCTTCGGGCGCTGCGCCGCAACCGCCGGGAGGCCGAGCGCACGGTGTCGTCGGCCCGCAAGGATGTCGAGCGGCGCTTCGGCGATGCGCAGAGCACGGCCGAGGGGTTGTTTCAGCGCGCCGAGTCGACCGCGACCCGCGCCACCAAGTAGCTAGCGAGGGCCCGGCCAAGTCGCCCGGCTCTTCGCGTTTCGCGGCGAGCACAGTTCCGGTGTAACCGGATTTCTTCGCCTCCGAAGGCCCGTCCTCCTTCCCCGGCGTGGCACACAGCGCCTGAATAGACTCGCGCCATGCCGGAAGGAGAAGCGGTCCTCGCGGCGGAGCCCGCCGATCGGGTGCGAGCGATCCTCGAGCGGATCGTCGACGAGCTCGACCTCGACGCCACCGTGGTGGTCTCGGAAACCGCCGATGAGATCGTCGGGCGCGTGAACGGCGACGACCTCGGGCTCCTCATCGGGCGCCGCGGGCAGACCATCGACGCGGTCCAGCTCATCTGCTACCGCGCAGCATTTCGCGGACGCCAGGACCGCAAGCGCGTAACGGTCGACGCTGCGGGCTATCGCCAGCGGCGCCGGGAGGCGCTGGAGCGCCAAGCGGACCGGGCCGCCGAGCGCGCGCTGAAGACCGGCCACGAGATCGAGCTCGAGCCCATGACCGCGACCGAGCGGCGGGTAGTCCATCAACACCTCAAGGACCGCGCCGGGATCGAGACGTTCAGCGAGGGCGATGAGCCCGAGCGCTGCGTCGTCGTCGCGCCGCTCCTTCAGGATTGACGGACACGCCACCGAAGGTCCGGGCGCTTCGGCCGGATGCCCACGCGGCGCTCAAAGCCATCGTGGACGCGGTCGCAAGCGATCCCCGCGCGCCGAGCAGCGTGCGCGATCCGGGCGAAGCCTGGCGCGTCCACATCGCCGACTCGCTGGCCGGACTTGAGTTTCGCGACCTCCGGGAGGCGGCGGCGATTGCAGACCTCGGCGCCGGCGCGGGGTTTCCGGGCCTGCCGCTCGCAGTGGCCCTCCGCGACGCGCGCGTGGACCTCATCGAGGCGACGATCCGCAAGTGCGAGTTCATGCGGCGGGTGATCGATGCGGCGGGAATCGCCAACGCTCGCGTGATCTGCAAGCGCTCGGAGGAATGGGCCGCATCGGGCCCACCCGGTGGTGGCCGGGAGGCCTACGACGCCGTGGCCGCCCGCGCGGTGGGGCGGCTCTCCACCCTCGCGGAGCTCGCGTCGCCACTGCTCGTCGAGGGCGGCGTCCTCATGGCCTGGAAGGGCCGCCGCGATCCGGGCGAGGAGGCGGAGCTCGCGCAAGCGATGACACGCCTCGCGATGCGCCAAGAGGAGGTGCGGTGGGTTGGGCCCTACGCGGGATCGCGGAACCGGCATCTACATCTCCTGCGAAAGCGCGGGCCCACGCCCGTGGGGCTTCCGCGCCGTCCAGGGATGGCGAAGAAGCGCCCGTTCGGAAGCTAGGTACGGCTCGCGCGAGGTTTGCACGCTGGATCGCTCGGTAAGGTCGTGCGCCGATGGGCTCCGTCTATGCGATCGCGAACCAGAAGGGTGGCGTGGGCAAGACCACGACGGCAGTCAACATCGCCGCGTGTGCGGCCGAGGCGGGCAATCAGGTCCTGCTCTGCGATCTCGATCCTCAGTGCAACGCAACGGTCGCGCTCGGCCTCGTCCGCGAGCTTGTGCCCTCCTCGTACCACTGCCTGCTCGGCGAGCGCTCGGTGGCCGAGGCGGCCAGGCCGGCGGGGCCGGACAACCTCTGGATCGTCCCGGCGAGCCGTGACCTGGCCGGCGCCGCGGTGGAGCTGCCACGAATCGAGGCATCCGAACGGACCCTTCGCCGTTCGCTCGGCCCGGTCCGCGAGCGCTTCGCGGTGACGCTGCTCGACTGCCCGCCCTCGGTCGGACCGGTCACGGTCAACGCGCTCGTGGCCGCCGACCGCGTGATCGTGCCGGTGCAGGCGGAGTACCTGGCGCTCGAGGGCCTCGTCCAGTTCCTCGAGACGCTCGAGCTCATCCGGCGCGAGATGAACCCGGCGCTGGTTCTGACCGGGATGGTCATCACCATGCACGACGAGCGCACCCGGCTCGCGCAGGATGTCGAGCGCGAGCTTCGCGAGCACTTCTCCGACCTCGTTCTCCGCACCGTGATCCCCCGCAACATCCGAGTGGCCGAGGCCCCGAGCTTCGGGGTTCCGGTGCTACAGCACGCACCGGCCTCGCAGGGCTCGGCCGCCTACCGCGAGCTGGCCGCCGAACTCGCGGAGCGCGAGCGGGCGGAGCGGATAGCGGTGGAGCGGCGCGGTCCAGAGGCCGAACCTAACCTTCAGGTTGAGGTAGAGAAGTGACGCGCCGGGGGATGGGGCGCGGCCTCGCCGCAATCATCCCGGAGACGTCTGCGGACGCGCCCGAGCTTCGCGAGCTGCCGCTCGAGGTGATCGGGCCGAGCCCGCATCAGCCGCGCACGCGGTTCGATCCGGCCTCGATCTCGAGCCTCGCCGCGTCGATCGCCGACGCGGGCATGGTGCAGCCGCTGATCGTCCGACCGCTGAGGGACGGGCGCTACGAGCTGATCGCCGGCGAGCGCCGCTGGCGGGCGGCGCGGGAGGCGGCTATCCAAACCGTGCCGGCGATCGTGCGCGACGAGGCCGAGGCGGAGGGCCTACAAACGGCCCTGATCGAGAACATGGCCCGCGAGGACTTGAATCCCGTCGACGAGGCGCGCGCCTGCGCAGCGCTGGTCGAGGATCTCGGGCTCTCCAAGGAGGAGCTCGCGCGACGCCTCGGCCGCAGCCGCTCGGCGATCTCAAACCTCATCCGCCTGCTCGACCTGCCGGACGAGGCGCTCGAGCTGATCGTGTCGGGCGAACTCAGCGAGGGTCACGGCCGGGCCCTGCTCGTGGCGCGGGGGAATGATTCGCGGCGGCGCCTCGCCCGCGACGCGGCGGAGCAGGGTTGGTCGGTCCGCGAGACCGAGCGGCGCGCGAAGGAGGGCGCGGCCGGCCGCCGGGCGAAGGTCGTGCCGCACCCCGACCAGGAGGCGGCCCTCACCCGGGCCGAGGAGAGCCTGGAGCGGGCGCTCGGCACCGGCGTCCGGGTCCGACCCGCTCGCCGCGGCATCCGAGCGGAGCTTCGGTTCGAGGACCTCGACGAGCTCCACGCATTCGGCCGCTCCGTGCGCCGGGCCTGATCCGACTCACGGAGCGAGCCGCCGGATGAACCAGCCGTCGTCCTTGCTTTGGTAGACGAACCGGTCGTGAAGCCGAGCCGCCTGGCCCTGCCAGAACTCGATCCGCGTGGGCCGCACGATGTACCCGCCCCAGAAATCGGGCCGCGGGATGTCGCCACCGTCGAACCGCTCCGTCACCTGGCGAACCCGCTCGTCCAAAGCCTCGCGATCGGGAAGCGGCTCGCTCTGCGGTGACGCCCAGGCGCCGATCCGGGCCGCCGCCGGCCGCGTGGCGAAGTACGCGTCATCGTCAGCGGGCGACAGCTTGTCGACCCGCCCGCGTATCCGCACCTGCCGGTCGAGCTCCCGCCAATACAGGATCAGGGCCGCGAGCGGCCGCGCCCGGATGTGCTGGGCCTTTGCCGAGCCCAGATTCGTGAAGAAACGAAAGCCGTCGGGCCCGAAGCCCTTCAGCAGGACCATACGCGCGTCGGGCGATCCGTCGGCGTCCACCGTCGCGAGGACCATAGCGTCGGCTAGCGGAACGTCGTCGGTGGCCCGCTCGTACCACTCACGAAACTGCTCGATCGGATCGTCGGCGAGCGCCGACCGATTGAGCGGGGGCATGTCGGGACGGCGCGGCATCGGGGCTGCCCAGGCTAATGACGCGGCCCGCACGGAGCGCAATCGAGTGAAGAGTTCACCGGAATAATCCGGTGAATCTTCCGACGGTCGCGGCTGCCTCCCGGTTCCACGCTGCTTCTAGAATGGACGCCTCGGGGCGATTAGCTCAGTCGGTCAGAGCGCCTCTCTGATAAGGAGGAGGTCCCTGGTTCGAGTCCAGGATCGCCCATCCATCCCTGGCTGGGCGAGTCCTGGCCTCTCACACTGCTCGCCCTCCGGGCTCACTGGAGTCCAGGATCGCCCATCCATCCCTGGCTGGGCGAGCCCTGGCGGCGTCCTCGGTCGCCCGCCTCGGTCATGCACGATTTAAGGGCGCTCCCGTCGGCGGCTTCCCTGCGTCCTGGCCAGGCTCGGTTTTCGCGGCCTGGACGTAGAGTTCAGGTGCGGCATGCCGCGCTGTGCGAGGACGCGGTTGCTGTACGCGGGATCGCTGGTTACCTCCACACCCATCCAGGGAGGGGGATCGAATCTTCGCGCCTCCGCTTGCGATTCGAACTCGATCTCGGCGGTGACGAGCCCGGCGAGGGGCGGCTCGTAGACGTCCACCTCGACGACGTGGCCGCCTACCTCGAAGTCGCTCCGCGTCTTCGCGACTCTTCGTCCCTCGGTCAATGGCCAAAGGGCCCGAACAGCTCCTCGCCGATCTCGATCTCGTCTTCACGTCTGACCTCGCCGTGTCCGGGCTTGACCGTGAGCGTGCAGGCCCGGTCCTGCCGCGGATGCGTAGCTCCTCGTCCGGAAGCGTTGCGAGGTAACCCTGTTCGATGTGGGCCTGATCGACTGGCTTTCGGGAGGAGGCTTCGGAAGCCGGAACTTGCGCTCGATCTCGAGCGGGCGAGGCATCACGGAAGCGTGCCAGAGCAAGTCAGCGGGGCTGTCCCCGCAGTGCGCGCTCCGCCGCCACGCGGCGCATCGCGTCCAAGGACTCCTCGAGCTAGTTCCGGAAGAACCGGCGCCCGGCGGTCGCGTCGAAGACTCGGTGCCTGAAGGTCTGGGGGTCCATGCCGAATCGGCTGTCGACAAAGGTGCCACCTTGGGCCTCCGCGAGGAGCATGTGGACGAAGGTCCCGGTGTTCACGCATCTGATCAGAAGCTCCTTGCAGTCCTCGAGGCGGTCCGCCCGGACGGTCATGTCATCCTCGCCAAGGGGAGTGTCGATCACCTCCCGATAGGTGCAGCCCGGCTCCAACCCCTCGCACTCGACCGACACCACCCTCGGTCACCACTCCGGATGGCGGTTCACGTCCGCGAGCAGATCCCAGACCACGCCCACCGGCGCGTCGATGAAAGCCTGCTCCCTGAACTCCGACACGCCGCCATCGTGTCACCACGCTGCCTGGCCAGCGCGTGGGCCGGTGCTCACCCCGCTCCTATAATTCCCCAGGCCAGCGACGGCTGTGGAGACGAACCTTGCAGCAAATGCAGATCTACGGCGTGAGCTTCGACATGGTCGGCAAACAGCCGATCGTGCTCCTCAAGACCGTGGACGGAAACCGTTTCCTCCCGATCTGGATCGGGCATCCCGAGGCGGCGGCGATCCTGATGAAGCTCCAGGGCGCCTCCACGCCGCGGCCGATGACCCACGACCTGCTGTCGGACCTGCTCGAGCAGCTCGACGCCAAGTGCGAGCGGGTATCGGTCACAGAGCTCCGCGACAACACCTTCTACGCCTCGATCACGATCTCGGTAAACGGCTCCGAGCTGGAGATCGATTCCCGGCCGTCGGACGCGATCGCGCTGGCCGTCCGCACCTCAGCGCCTATCTTCGCGGCGGACGACGTGATCGACGAGTCGTCGATCGAGTTCGAGCACGAGGTCGAGGACACCGAGGAGGTCGTCGAGAAGTTCAAGGACTTCCTCGACCAGGTCACGCCCGAGGATTTCGCCAAGGGCGAGGACTCCTAGGGATCGTCGCTACACCCCGGCCCGCTGCTGCGCGCCGTGATGCTCGAGCGCCAGCTCGATGATCCGCGCGTACGTCTTCGCCCTGTTCACGACCGCCGACCACTTCGCTCTCGCCGCCAACGACCAGTACGCGCCCGCGGCGAAGTTCCTCGCCACCTACCACGTCAACCGAACCCCGTCGCCCGTCTCCTGCGTCGTGAATCCCGCGATGGACTTCCGGGAGGCCGGCACTGTTGCCGATCATGCCTACTGGCTCTCCGCGCTCGAGCTGCGGGATTCCAGCGGCGAGGCGCCGACCGGAGGCATCGATGCCCGCTCGGAGGGATTCGGCACCGGCGATCCCGCGTGAGGTCAACGGCGCACGACGCTGGGACGCTCGAAGGCGGCAATCTCGGCGCGATGCCGTACGGGAGCAGTCCAAGGATTGGGGCACCGCTCCGACCCGGCCGCGCCGCAACGTCCCCCGCATCGAGGCGCAGTACATCTCGCGCGTCGTCGTGCACCCAAAGCGGGCGAAGCTCGACTGCGATGCGGCGCTGCGCGTCGAGACGGACGGGCCCATCCGAGTCCGCCTCGCGGGCTGCCATCGCGCCGAGGGCTTCGGCTGAGGCAGCGGACCACTACCCTCTCTCGGCTCATGAGCCTCTTCCTCGCCATCTGCCAGGGGGTCGGGCTCGCGATAGCCGCGGGAACGTTCGGTGGTGCCTCCGGGCGCCGCGACGTGCTGGGCGTGCTGCTCGCGATCGCCGCGGCCGCCGCGGGCGCGATCCTGTTCGCCGTGTCGATGTCGAACCGGGACCATCCCGCGATCGTCGGCGTTCCGCTGGGGATCATCCTCGCCGTGATCGCCTACGGCGTCGTGAGCTCGGTCGTGGCGGGGGCGCAGGCTCGGGTCCGCGGCGCGTCGCAGGTCGGGCTGATCGTTGCCATCGTCGCGATCGTGCTGGCGGTGATCACGGCCTTCGTGTGGGAACCGTTCGGCCTGTTGCTCCTGCTCGGACTGCTGTGGCTGGCATCGGCGCGGCAGCGGCGCGCGCAGCGAAAGTACGAGGGGCTGCGCTCGCTCCGGTGAGTGGCGCCCGGAGACGTACCACTAGACCGTCACACTCCAACCATGTCGCCCTCGCGAAAGCTCTGCCTGATCGTCCTCGACTCGCTGCGCACCGACATGTTGCTTCGCGCCGTGGCCGACGACCTCGCCCCGAACTTCGGCGCGCTGCTTGAACGGGGGACGCTGATCGGCGACTGCGTCTCCTCGTTCCCCTCGGTGACGCCGGTGGCCTGCTCGGATATCGCCACGGGCGCTGGTGCGGATCGCCACCACATAAGCGGCATGAACTGGTACCAGCGGGCGGAGCGCCGCTACGTGGAGTACGGCTCGTCGTGGGAAGCGACCCGCACATTCGGCCTCTTCCGCACCCTCTACGACACCGTCTACAACATGAACATGGCTCACCTCTCGCACGAGGTGGTCACCATCTTCGAGCGGCTGGGCGACGCCGGCGTGCGGACCGCCTGCACGCCCTTCCTGATCTACCGCGGCCGCCGCCGACACGAGCTGGGCCTCGAGGGGCTGATGAGGCGGGTCGCGGTCGCGGCCAACTTCCGCCACGCGGTCTGGGGCCCGGATGAGCTCTTCTACGGCGAGCTCTACGCGTCGCGGAGGGTCCCGTGCAAGCCGACGCTCGCGAGGCCCGGCACCCGCGACGCCTACTCGGCGTGCGTTGCCCGCGAGCTGATCGCCGACGACGGCTACGACTTCCTGCTCTTCTCCCTGCCGGATAACGACCACCACACCCACACCTATGGCGTGGCGGCGATGCGGGACTCGATCTCCCATGCCGATCACAGCTTCGGCCAGCTGGTCGACGCCGCCGGGGGCATCGACGCGTTCTGCGACACACACGCCGTGATCCTCATGGCCGACCACGCGCAGACGGACGTGGAGCACGAGGTCCCGGTGGCGGAGGCGCTTGCCGCCGACTGGCACGTGCTAGGGCCCAACAGCGAGCGGCCGGAGCTCGCCCAGCTCGCGGTAAGCCCCACGGCAAGGGCGGCGGGGATCTACGTGCTCGCCTCCGGAAGGCGGCGCGAGCGTATTCTGGGCGGTGTCCTCGAGCGGCTGCGCGATATGGAAGGGATCGACCTGATCGCGCAGCTGCAGGCGCGGGATGGAGCAATCCCCGAGGCGGTGGTCGAGCGCGACCGTGCTGAGCTTCGGTTTGAGCCGGGGTCGCACGAGACCGACGACCGTGGCGCTCGGTGGAGCCTCGACGGCGATCGGTCCGTTCTCGGCCTCGAGCGCCGGGACGGCCGCCTGACTAGCCCCGATTATCCGGACGGGCTAGGGCGCCTTTGGTCGGCGCTCAACGCGCCGCACGCGGGCGATGTCGTCGTCTCGCTCGCGCCGGGGTATGAGTGCGTCGACTGGGGCGGCACTAGCCACGCGGGCGGGGGAAGCCACGGTGCGCTGTCGGCCGGCGACTCGCTCGGGCCGCTCCTGTTCTGCGGGCTCGAGCCGGGGACAGCCGAGCTCCGCGATCAGTGGATGCTTCGCGACGTCGCCGGCCTGATAACCGGTCACTTCGGCCTCGATGAGGGTTCCGAGCTGCGGGTAGCGAGGACGGTTGACGCGATCCGGTGACTCCCGACGGACAGACCGGCCAGGCCGTCGAGCGCGCTGCGACTGCAACGCCCAGCTCGCGGGCGCGCGACGCTACGGCCCGCGCAGCCGACTGGACCTGGGCCCTCGCCCGCCGCATCCACCTCGGCACGAGAAAGCCCGAGAACTGGGTCCAGCTCTTCAAGTTCGGGGTCGTCGGCGGCACCGGCTACATCGTCAACCTCGTCGTCTTCGCCTTGCTGACCCAGGGGCTGGGGATCTACCACCTGCTCGCGGCGGTGCTCTCATTCTGCGTCGCTGTCACGAACAACTTCCTGTGGAATCGCCACTGGACCTTTCGTGCCACGGAGGGCCACGCGGGATTCCAGGCGATCCGTTTCTTCACCGTGAGTGTCCTGGGACTCGGCGTCAACCTCCTCTTCCTGTACCTCCTGGTCGACGTCGCATCGGTGGCGGAGCTGCCGTCGCAGGCGCTTGCCGTCGCAGGCGCCATGCCCTTCAACTTCCTGGGCAACAAGCTGTGGACGTTCGGGCTCGATCGCCGCTGACGCAACCCGCGCGCCGAGCGGCGACCGCGGTGGCGCTCGCGACCGCCGTCCTCCTCATCGCGCATGGCGGCACGGCCCACGCGCAGACCACTCCGGCGGCCGGATCGACTCCCGGATCGAAGCCCGGCGCCGGAGTCTCGACTCGGCCGGGCGCCGCCGCAGGCGAATCGGCCACCAACCTGACCGACTCTGCGGCGATCCGCATCGCCCGGACGGATCCGCAGGTCGCTGCGGAGCGCCGCCACTATGGGCCGCTCGAGCCCAGCGCCGAGTCCAAGCCCGGGATCTGGCAGGTGGACTTCTACGCCGACGGCGTTGATCGGGTCCAGGTCATCGTCGACGACGCCACCGGGCAGATCCGCGAGACCTGGACCGGCTACCAAATCGCGTGGCAGATGGCGCGCGGTTACCCGGCCCAGTTCGGGCACAAGCTGAACGCGCCCTACGTCTGGATCCCACTGGCAGCGATCTTCCTGCTTGGGCTGGTGGACTTCCGGCGCAAATCGCGCATGGTCCACGTGGACCTGCTCGTGCTGCTCTCGTTCGGGATCTCGGAGATCTACTTCAACGACGCGAACATCGGGGTCAGCGTGCCGTTGGTATACCCGCCGCTCGTCTACCTGCTGGCGCGGATGATCTGGGTGGGCTTCCGCGGCGCGGGAGAGGGCCTGCGGCCGTCGGCACCCACCGCCTGGCTCGCCATCGGCGGCGCGTTTCTCCTGGGATTCCGCATCGCCCTGAACGTCGTCGACTCCGGCGTGATCGACGTCGGCTACGCGGGCGTGATCGGGGCCGACCACCTGACCCACGGGCAGACGATCTGGAACAACTTCCCCGACGACAACTCGTTCGGCGATACGTACGGGCCGTTCAACTACTACGCCTACGTGCCGTTCGAGCTCGCCTTCCCGTGGAGCGGGCAGTGGGACGCCCTGCCCGCCGCGCACGCGGCCGCGATCTTCTTCGACCTGGCGACGGTCGCCGGCCTGTTCATGCTCGGCCGGCGCCTGCGCCGGGGGGCTAACGGCACCCGCCTCGGCGTGATCCTGGGCTTCGCCTGGGCTGCGTATCCGTTCACCGACTACGCCCTCCAATCGAACTCCAACGACCTCCTCTTCGCGGCCCTGCTGGTTTGGGCGCTGGTGCTGTTCGCCTCGCCGGTTTGGCGCGCGGCGATGCTCGGGCTCTCAGTCGCCGCGAAGTTTGCGTCCCTGCCGCTCGCGCCGCTGTTCGCGGCCGGCGAGAACGGGCTGCTCGCCCGCCAGCCGGGAGCGCCGAGCCTGCGCGGGCGCCCGCACCCCGCGGCGCTGTTCGTAGGGGCGTTCGCCATCGTCCTGGCGCTGATGCTGATCCTGCCTGCTGTCGACCCCGGCGTGAGCACGTTCTACGACCGCACGATCAAGAGTCAGATCGACCGCACCTCCCCCTTCAGCATCTGGGGACAGGACAACTCGCTGGCGTGGGTTCAAACCGCGGTCAAGGCGTTCGCCGTCGGGCTGGCGCTGCTGGTGGCATTCCTGCCCCGGCGCCGCTCGCTCGCGCAGGTTGCGGCCCTCGCGGCCGCGGTCATGATCGCGGTGGAGCTCACCGCCGAGCACTGGTTCTACCTCTACATCCCCTGGTTCTTCGGCCTCGCGCTCGCCGGGCTGACCGCGGCGACGAGGGCGCCGAGCTCGGTGACGGTCGTCGAGAGCTCGGCGGCGAGCGCCCGTCGCATCCGGCGCGAGAAGGTGCCCGCGAGCGCCCGGTAGCAGCCCAGCAACTTGTCGCGCTCGGCGTTGAACCGCGCGATGCTAATCCGCGGATGCTGTGGCACGCGGCACGTCGGGCAGGCTCGCCCCCGTCGCCGTCTCCGCGTACCCGATCAGGATCCGCTCGGCGACGCCGCTGTCGATGGCCGGGTGGTCGATGACGACCTGGAGCCCGAGGCCGTCCTCCAGCGCGACGAGGCCGCGGGCGATCTCAAGGGCGTCCCCGGCGAGCTCGAAATCGCCGCTCCTCGCGCCGGCGTCGAGGACCGACTCGTACAGGACCGCCTGCCGGTCGAAGTACGACGCGGTCAGGATCCCGAACGCGGGGCTCGCGCCGGTGAACGCATCCAGTTCGTAGAGCATCCGGCTATCGGTGTCATCGGGCCCCGACGGGACGCCAAGGTGGATCGCCAGGCGAAGCTGCTCCCGGGGGCCGCCGGCCCGCCGCACCGCTGCGGCTCGCCGCTCCGTGAACCGCTCGATCGCCCCTCGCGAGACCTCGATCAAGAGCTCGTCGAGGCTCGGGTAGTAGTAGAGGACCGAGCTCGGCGCCAGGCCCGCGCGCTTGGCGACGTCCTTGACCCGCAGGCCAACAGCGCCGCGCTCCAGCAGCACCTCCCGGGCCGCCCGCCCGAGCTGCTGGCGTCGCTCGGCCTGGTTCTTGCGCCTCATTTGATCGAATCTTATTCGGTTCGAGTAGCGACTCCGCCCATTATGCAGGCGCCTTGCATTCCATGTATTCTTCAAATAACGTTCGAAGAATGGTTTGCCGAACGACACGAGGGAGAGGACAGCGATCGATCCGGTGGCGCCGGAGCGCCACGCTGGCGGCCGGTGCCGTGCTCACCGTCCTCGTTGCGGGTTGCGGGGGATCGAACGGCCTCGAGTCGGGCAACGACCAGCCCGCCCCGCAGGTGGACGCGGCCGGACCGGTCCAGGGCAAGCTCACGATCTCGCAGTGGCCCCTGTACATCGATCCCGGCAAGAACGGGACGATCAGGGAGTTCGAGGACAACACCGACGTCCGGATCGACTACATCGAGGACATCAACGACAACAACGAGTTCTTCGGCAAGCTCCAGCCGCAGCTGGCAAGCGGGGAATCCGGCGGGCGCGACCTGATCACTGTGAGCGACTGGCTCGCCAAGCAGATGTACGACGCCGGCTACATCCAGAAGCTGGACTACTCGAGGCTGCCCAACGTCAAGAGAAACCTGATCCCGCCACTGCGCCACCCGGCTGCCGATCCGAACCGTGAGTTCACGGTGCCGTGGCAGAGCGGGATGACGGGACTGATCGTCAACACGGACCTGGCGCCGGAGGTGGACTCGATCTGCGACCTCTTCGATCCCCGGTACAAGGGTAAGGTCGACATGCTCACGGAGCTCCGGGACTCGGTCCCGATGACCCTGAAGTGCATGGGCATCGACCCCGATACCGCCACCACGGCTCAGTGGCTTGAGGCGGTGGACAAGATCAAGGAGGCCGCCGCGTCCGGCCAGATCCGGCGGTTCACCGGCAATGACTACATCCGCGATCTGAGCTCGGGCGACGTCGCCTTCGTGCTCGGCTGGTCCGGCGATGCGATCCAGCTCCAGAAGGACAACCCGGCGATCACGTTCGTCATGCCCAAGGAGGGATGCATGCTCTGGTCGACGAGCATGGAGATCCCGGTCGGCGCGCCGAACCCCGCGGCCGCGGAGGCGTGGATGAACTTCGTCTATGACCCAAAGGTGCAGGCGGACATCGCGGAGTACGTGAACTACGTCACTCCGGTGAAGGGCGTGAAGCCGATCCTGGCGAAGCGCGATCCCGCGCTCGCGAAGAGCAAGCTCATCTTCCCGACCGAGTCCTACACGAAGAACTGCACCTTCGAGCCCGTGCTCGACGGTCAGCAGGGACGAGAGGTGACGAAGGCCTTCAACGCCGTCGTCAGCGGCTGATCGACTTGCGTCCACTCTCGATCGCCGCGCTGCAGACGGCGCCCGCAGAGCGCGACCCCGACGCCACGCTCGAACTCGCCGCGCAGCGGATCCGAGCCGTCCGGAGGGCGGTGCCGCACGTCCAGCTGGTGCTGCTGCCCGAGCTCCACCTCGCCGCCCCGCCGAGCATCCTCGAGGAGCACTCGGGATACGCGGCGCAGGTGGCGGTGCCGGTGCCCGGAGCGACGACGGACGCGCTGGCACAGGTCGCCCGCGAATCGGCTGTGTGGCTCGTCCCTGGGTCGGTGTACGAGCGGGCTGATGGCGGCCGCATCCACAACACCGCGCTGGCGTTCTCCCCCGGCGGCGATCTGGTCGCGACGTATCGCAAGGTCTTTCCCTGGCAGCCGCACGAGGCTTCCTCGCCCGGTAGCGAGTTCGTCACCTTCGACATCCCGCGGGTCGGCCGGCTCGGTCTCGCGATCTGTTACGACGGCAGCTTCCCGGAGACCTTCAGGCAGCTCGCGTGGATGGGGGCCGAAGTCGTCCTGCAGGTCAACCTCACCGCCACCAGCGATCGCCAGCAGGAGGTGGTGATGGCGCGGGCGAACGCGATCTTCAACCAGCTCTACGTGGTGTCCCTGAATGCCTCGGAGCCGGCGGGCGTCGGGCGCAGTCTGGTCGTCGACCCCGAGGGCCTGGTCAGGGTCTCCGCGGGAAGCGGCGTGGAATTGCTGACGGACGTCATCGATCTGGACGCGGTCGAGCGAGTCCGGCGCTTCGGCACCGCGGGGGTATCCCGGATGTGGGAACAGCTGCTGCGAGAAGGTCCCGGAATCGAGCTGCCGATGTACGGGCGCCCGGTGCGCCCTCGCATTCCGGTCGGGGCGCCCGACGACTGACGGCCGCCCGGGGGCGGCCGTCACGTCGCTGCGCTGCTCGCTGCGCTAGCGATCCGGGTCGACGCGGCTGGCGCGGTGATGGTCCTTGCCCGCGCCGGCCAGCTCGCGCTCGGCGTTGCGAGCTCGCTCCTCGGCCGCGGCGCGCTCGCGCTCCGCGCGGGCCCGCTGCTCGGCCGCCGCGGCCTGCTCCTTCTTCGCCTGCGCCTCGCGCATGTGCGCTCGCTCGCGGAGCTCGCGTGCCTGCGTGCGACGCTTCTCCTGTCTGCGCGGCCTCATGACGATTGCCGCGACGATCAGCGCCAGGATCACCGCGCCGGCGATGATGGCGATGATGGCGATCGTGCTCACTTCTCTCTCCTCCTCGGTTTCAATCGCGTTCCGTCCGATACGCCGCTACCCGAGGCACCCGCGGCGGAACCGAGCGCAGCAGGGCATGGATGTCAGCTTGCCTTGGTCGACCGGCCAGTCAGCGGGCGGGGACCAGCACCTGCTCGATCGAGTCGGCCAGGCCGTCGTCACGGATGGCGACGACGACCGCGTTGACCCAGACGTCCTCGTCGGCCGTGTCGAACTTCACCGGCATCTGGGTCCGAAACGCCTCGAGGGCCTGCTCGCGCCGCACGCCGATGACGCTCGCCCGTGATCCCGTCATGCCGACGTCGCCGATGAACGCGGTGCCGCCGGGAAGCACGCGGGCGTCTGCCGTCGGCACGTGCGTGTGCGTGCCGAGCACAGCGGCGACGCGCCCGTCGAGGTGCCAACCCATCGCCACCTTCTCGCTCGTCACTTCAGCGTGGAAGTCGACGACGATCGCATCAGCCTGCGAGCCGAGCCGCTCCACGATCGCGTCGGCCTCGGGGAACGGCGATCTCGCTGCGCGCAGCTCAACTGTTCCGCTCAGGTTGACCACCGCCACCCGACGATCCGCGGCGGACACGATCGTGTGTCCCCGGCCGGGGTTGCCGGTCATGTAGTTCGCGGGGCGGATCACGCTGTCGGTGCGATCGAGGAACTCGTAAGCCTCCCTGTGCCGGTAGACGTGATTGCCCGTCGTGATCACGTCGACGCCGACGTCGAACAGCGCGTTGGCCGTTTTCTCGGTGATGCCCAATCCGCCGGCGATGTTCTCGCCGTTCGCGATCACCAGATCCGGTGCGTGCCGCTCCCGCAGCTCGGGCATGACGCTCGCGAGCCCCGCCCGGCCCGGCCGCCCGACGATGTCGCCGATGAAGAGGACGCGCACCTGGACGCAGCCTATTCGCGCCGGGTCGCCGTCGCGCCGGAACGGTCTCTACCGTCAGACCGCGCGGCTGCGGTGGCCCGACGCAACCGCGAGCTCGCGCCGGATCAGTGCGGCGAGATCGTGGGCCGTCTCGCCACTGCTCGTTCGCCAGCTGGCCGCGACCGCGCGGTGCAGCCGGTCGGCGTCACCCTCCTCGCAGTCCACGGCGAGCGCGGCGGGGTGACCGCGGAAGAGCCGGGACGGCAGCCAGGCGCTGAGCAGCCAGTCCTCGCCGATCAGGATCTGAATCGGCTTCAGCACCGAGGCCACGGGTCCGGCGCCGCCTTCATCGCCCGCGGCCTGAAGGTGGCGCACTAGAAAGGCGGCGGTCATACGGATCTGAGTCGGGCCGTAGGCGCCGGTCGCGGGAAAGCGATGCGGAGTGGCGAGGTCGCGCGCCATGCGCTGGGTAAGCAGTCCGTCGCATACACGATTCAGCGTCCCGATGGCGCGGGCGCTCCGAAGCTGACGGTGACGGATGTCGACCCAGCGGACGCCGGCGGCCTCCTCCAGCTCCGCGAGGGGCATCGAGATCGGATCGGTGCCGGGCGCCCAGACGCTCGCACGCCGCACGAGCCGGGATTCGGAGCGCGGGATTGAGCGCGTCCCGCGCCCGCCACGAGTTCCTGTCGAGCTCACCGATGTCCCCCTTACCCCTCATGAGCATTAAACCCGCGTGATCGCGCCAGTAGCGCTAGCCGGTTCGCCGAAATTTCGGCAACCAGCTGTCCAGAGCGTCCTACGGCCGTCGGCCAGGATAAGCCGGCGCCGGGCGGGCAGCATGAACGCGTTCACTAGCTTTTCCGGCGTGACTGGGGTGGACGCAGGCACCGATGGCGTCATCGAGACGCGCGGATTGACCAAGGCCTTTGGCGACCGCGAGGCCCTGCGCGGCGTGAGCTTCGGCGCCAGCCGGGGCGAGTTGCTCGCGGTGATCGGGCCGAACGGCGCCGGCAAAACCACGCTCCTTTCGATTCTGGCGGGGATCCGAAAGCCGGACGAGGGCTCGGTCAGCCGTCCGCCCGGCGAGATCGGCTGGGTCCCCCAGCAGGCGGCCCTCTACCGGCGGCTTACAGTGGCGGAGAACCTGCGCCTCTTCGCGCGGCTGGAGGCAGTTCCCGATCCGGACGCCGCAGTCGAGGAGATGCTTGCCCAAACCGCCTTGGCGGACCGACGCGACGACCAGGCCGGAACCCTGTCGGGCGGCAATCAGCAGCGCATCAACATCGCGATCGGCCTGCTCGCGCGCCCGGCGGTGCTCCTGCTGGACGAGCCGAGCGCTGGACTCGATCCCCGGCAGCGCGAGCGCCTGTGGGACTTCGTGCTGGCGCTGGCGGGCGGCGGGACGACCGTGATCTTCTCCACCCACGACCTCGCGGAGGCCGAGCGCTACGGCCGGCGGCTGCTCGTCCTGGCGGATGGCGAGAACCTGTTCGACGGCACCCCGGCGGAGCTTCACGCTGCGGTTCCCGAATCCGGCGCCCGGGACTTCGAGCAGGCGTTCGTGGCCTTCCTCCGCGAGCGGGGGCACTGATGCGGTGGCTCTTCATCAAGGACCTCCAGATCATGCGGCGATCGCCCCTGCTGACGGCGATCCTGGTGATCTACCCGATCGCGATCGCGGTCCTGATCGGCTTTGCGCTATCGCGTGGACCGGCGAAGCCGCGGGTGGCGTTCCTGAACGAGATTCCGGAGGGGACGCCGCTTGTGATCGGCGGCCAACAGCTAGACATCACCGGAGCCCGGGGAGAGCTGTGTTCCCGGATCGACTGCATCGACGTATCGACCGAGGAGCAGGCTCGCCAGATGGTCCAATCGGGGGACGCGCTGGCGGCGCTGATCCTGCCCAGGGACTTCATCGACCGCATCGAGTCGCTCGCCTCGCTCAACCCGTCGCAGCCCACGGTGCGCGTGCTCGTGAACGAGGAGGACCCGGTCAAGGCGAGCCTCGTCGACGACCGCATCAGCGCGCTGATCACGCAGGCGAACCTGAGGCTGTCGAAGAAGGTGACGCGCCTCGCCGCGAACTACCTGACGCTGCTGCTGCGGGGCGGTCATCTGAGCCTGCTCGGGCAGACGCTGAACATCCTAGGGCTGGAGAACACGCAGCGCATCCTCCAGGCGATCCAGCCGGAGCTGCCGCCCAGCAGTCCCTTCGCGGCGGCCCTGCAGCGCGTGGTCACGTTTGCGAAGCTCGCACGCCAGAACCTGGACCTCGCGAGCCCGCTGCTCTCGTCGATTGCGGAGCCGATCCAAGTCGACAAGGAGGTCGTCTCTGGCTCGCCGCCGAGCCTCGACGCATTCGCGATCGCGGTGGCGGCGACGGTCACGTTGATGTTCGCGACGGTGCTGCTGGTGGCCGGATCGCTCGCACTCGAGCGCGAGGAGAACGCATTCACCCGGCTCACCCGGGGCCTGGTGGCGAAGGGGGCGCTGCTTGCTGAGAAGATCGCGCTGGGCGTGGTGCTTTCGATCGTCGTCACGCTGGTGATGCTGGCCGGCCTCTCTTTGTTCGTTGACATCGACTGGGCCCGATTCCCGCTCATCCTCGTTGCGATCGTCGCCGGCGGCGCCGGATTCGCGGCCTTCGGAGCGGCGATCGGGGCCGCGGCGAAGGAGGTGCGGGCAAGCTCGCTCCTGGCGTTCATGATCTCCCTGCCGATTGCGTTCATGTCGCTCGTCGAATCCGGCACCGTGAGCCCGACGCTCTACGACGTGATCCAGATCGTTCGTGCGCTCTTCCCGTTCGCCGCAGCGCTCGACGCGATGTCCGGCGGCCTCGACGCCGCCGGACCGGGTCTAGGCCTGCCGATCCTGCACCTCGCGATCCTGGCCGCTGCCTACGGAGTGCTGGCGAGAATCGCGCTGCGGCGGTTCGCCTGACCCACCCGCGGATTCATATTGACGGCCTCAGCGGGGCTGGGGCTATAGCACCAGCACCGTTAACCCCGTCAATCCGCACCGGGGCGGCTGCGCTCGAATTGGGCGGCTCCTAGAATCACTCGCGTGAGCTTTCCCGCCACCCGCATGCGGCGCATGCGGCGCACGAAGGCGCTTCGGGAGCTGGTGCGCGAGACGGAGCTTTCGGCGCAGCAGCTGGTCCAGCCACTGTTCGTCGTCGCGGGCGAGGGCGTGCGCGAGGAGGTCCCGTCGATGCCCGGCATCGAGCGGCTGTCGATCTCCGAGGTCGTCGCCGAGGCCACGGAGCTTCAGGCGACCGGGGTTGGCGCCGTGGTCCTGTTCGGGGTCCCGAGCGAGAAGGATGAGGTCGGTTCCGGCGCCTACGACCCGGAGGGAGTCGTGCAGCTCGCCGTCCGGGCACTCAAGGAGGCGCATCCCGATCTCGTCGTTATCACCGACGTCTGCCTCTGCGAGTACACGTCCCACGGGCACTGCGGAGTCGTGCGCGATGGCGAGGTCGACAACGACCTGACGCTCGAGCTCCTCGCCAAGACGGCGATCTCCCATGCCGCCGCCGGCGCAGACGTCGTCGCCCCCAGCGACATGATGGACGGCCGGGTGGGCGCGATCCGCTCGCAGCTCGATGATGAGGGGCATTCGAACGTTCCGATCGTCGCCTATAGCGCTAAGTACGCATCGGCCTTCTACGGCCCGTTCCGCGAGGCGGCTTCCTCGGCGCCCGAGTTCGGCGATCGCCGCGGCTACCAGATGGATCCGTCCAACGTCCGCGAAGGCGTTCGAGAGGCCGAGCTCGACCTGGGCGAGGGCGCCGACGTGCTGATGGTCAAGCCCGCGACGCCGTACCTCGACGTGATCCGGCGCGTCAAGGACACGACCGGCGCGCCCGTCGCCGCCTTCCACGTGTCCGGCGAGTACGCGATGCTCAAGGCGGCCGCACAGAACGGCTG
>JBKPHA010000052.1:0-21917 GCA_046729615.1 Actinomycetota bacterium | reverse complement strand
GTCGAGTTCCTGCTCCCCGGCGGCGATGGTCTATGGGCCCAGATCACGCAGGCCGAGGCCGAGGAGCTCGAGCTCGAGAAGGGCCAGATCGTCTACGTGCGACCGAGCCGAGCGCGGGTGTTCGAAGCTCCGGAAGGGGTGGCGCAGAACGGCGACAGCCCGCCGACCGAGGAGCTCCAGGCGGCGTAGCCATAGCGCGGGTCAGTAGGCGCGCAGGTCCGGCTTTTTGCCTAGTTCCTTCACGCCGGTCGGGATGCGATCTGCGATCACGTCCGCGAGCGTGACGTTGTCCAGGATCCCGCGGACGTTGTTCCTCAGCGCCACCCAGACCTCGCGTAGCGGCTCGGCAGCACCGACGTATTCCAGCTGGTCGGGGCGCTCCCCGCGCACGTGTGCCAGGGGGCCCTCCGCGGCCCTCATCACCTCCCCGATTGTGATGTCGTCGGGAGGGCGGCTGAGCCAGTAGCCGCCCTCGGCGCCGCGGCGGCTCTCCACGAGCCCGTGATGCCGCAAGTCGCCGAGGATGTTCTCGAGGAAGCGCAGCGGTATCTCCTGGGCGTCCGCGATCTGCTCGCCCTTGGTCGCCCCCGAGTCATAGCCGGCGGCCAGCTCGACCGCCGCGCGCACCGCATAGTCGGCTTTGGCCGAGACACGCACGGCTTCATTCTCCACGAAGACTCACCATCGAGTGGAGGATTGGGGACCTATAACGGCCCCAAATCAACACTCGACCCTCGATGTGGGATTCGACCGCCGATACTGCTCGACTGGGATGACGGCGTGAACGCTGTCCGGAATACCGCGGCGACGCCGCGACGGTTCAGCTCGCGAGAATCCGCTCCTTTTCCCTGCGGAACTCCTCGCCGTCGAGGACGCCCGAGTCCCGGAGTCGGGCGAGCCGCTCGAGCGCCTCGAGGCGCGCGTCGGTCGGATTCGCCTCCTGGGCGCTCTTGGGCGCCTCCCGTCGCCCACGCATCCGCTGGCGGAATCCCTCGTACCGGGCCCTCCACCGCGCCGCCGCACGCTCGGGCGTCTCGTCCGGGAAGTCGCGCATCGCTTGCCGTCGAAGCGCCTCGAACCCCACGACGAACAGGACGATCAACACGAGGGATGGGATCAGCCGGCTGGTGCCCGCCGTCGGGTTCCACCAGAAGACGAGAAGCGCGATCGCGGCGAGCGCGGGATACCCCCAGGTGCGGCGCGAGAGCACGGGCGTGATCGCGCGGCGAATCTCGCGCGCCAGCGCGGTCTTGCCGGCCAGCCACGCGCCGACGACGATTAGGGCTCCGTACGCGATCATCGCCACCCCCTGATCCCGCAGGAGCGTCGTGAAGATCCCCCACACCGCGTCGGCGGCGGGCCGCACCGCATCGGTCTTCGCGAGCTCGTTGACGATGATGCCGCCGGCGATGCTGCGCGCCACGAGCACCGCGATTCCGACGCAGATGAAGGCGACGCCGCACGCACGGACGGCCTCCCGGCGCCATCCGCGCGCGAGATAGATCGCGAGTGCGAAGAGAGCCAGGGCAGCGGCGGGGAGGGCCACCGCCAGCTGGCGCAGGACGTTGACCATGTCCTGGATGAAGCTCAGCTGGTTCGAGCGCAGGATCACGATCTTGGCTTCGTCGGGCGGGATCTTGCCGTGGAGGTTGATTCCGGCCCCATCGGCGACCTGGGTGATCAGGCGGCCGAGATCCAGGTTGACGGCGCCGCCCTCGGTGGAGACGGTCTCGTTACCGCCCTCGACGATCACCAGGAAGGTCTGATGGGCCGCCCGGTTCGCCCGGGCCCACAGAACCTGGACGCGCGGGCTGCTCAACGCGCGCGCGGCCGCCTGGAGCGCCAGCTCGTGAACGCCGCCCGCCGCCGGTCCCGCCAATCCCTTGACGTCGGGGGGCAGGCCCCTTCTCAGCTGCGCCTCGACGTTGACGTTCTTGAACAGCTCGTCGACCAGGAAGCTGTCGAGCGCCGTCTGCACGCGCTCGTCCGCGAGGACCTTCGTGCTGGTCTCGGTCCATGTGTCGGTCTCGAGAAGCTGGCGCTTGGCCCAGACCGCGACCACGGCGAAGAACGCGATTACGCCCGCGAGGACGATGATCGCGATCGCGGTGCGCCGCAGGCGGATCGAGCCAGGCATCACGAGGAGCTTCGCCGCAGGCTCGGACGCATCGGAGCAAGGGTCATACCGAGCCGGTCGCGCCCGGCGCCTTGTCTTGCCGAAGCCGCTCCTCCAAATGCTTCGCCTGGCCGGCCGCGACCGCGCGCGCCGCGCGCGCCTCGTCGAGCTCGATCCCCCTGGACTCGGCCAGGTCGAGCAGCCGCTGGCGCTCGGTCGTATCCGCGGCCCACTTCAGAAACGCCCAGATGAGCACTGCGAGGGTGACGAGCATGCCCTCGCCCATCATGATCGCGCCGGCGACGCCCTGGTCCGTGAGCGGCGCGATGCCATGGTCGGCTTCGCCGGGCCCGTACGCGGGATAGAAGGCGCTGCCCGACCAGATGAACACATTGCCGAGGATGGTGGACGTGAACCTGACGCCGATGACGTAGATCACCATCCAGCCCGCGCTGAACCAGGCGGGCTTTGGCAGCGGACCCAGGACAGGCATCCACATCAGGCAGCCGAAGACGATGAACATCCCGTGCTCCAGGGCGTGGAGTGGCGGACTGGAGAGCGTCGCCTCATAAAGCGCCGGGACGTGCCAGACGTAGAGGTCGATCGCCCAGAGCGGAAGCGCCACCGCCGGATGTGCGAGCACCCGCAGCCTGTCGAACGGCTTGATTGCGAGGATCGGCTGCAGCAGCGGACCTGTGAGCCCGAGCACTAGCAGGATTGCGGCGAGATCGCCGATCAGCAGGTGCTCGAGCATGTGGGCCCACAGCACCTCGTCCGCGAGCCCACCGAGTCCAATCAACGACGCACCGACCAGCGCCAGCCCGGCGGCAAACGACGTCTGCCGCCAGGCCGGCACCGGACGTCCCCGATCCGAGAGATGGAGCGCCCGCCACCAGTAGAGGAGGGCGGCGATGACGATCGGCAGGAGCTCGAGCGGCGCGAGCTCGGGCTCGAAGTGAGCTTGCGGCACGGTCATACGGTCAGCCAGGCAACAATAGAGCGGGCCGGAGCCGAGGAGATGCGCCTGAACTTAGATAAGCCTTAATTAGTACGAAGGGTCAGTTGCCATTCTTAGCCGTCATGAGACGAACCGCGCTCACGCTGGTCCTCGTGGCCGGTACCGTGGGGCTCGTGGCCTGCGGCGGTGGCTCGAGCTCGGATTCGGGCTCGAACGACATCGCTTCCGCCTCCGATTATGCCGGCGCCACTGCGAACCCACCGAAGCCGGCGCCGCCGCTAGAGCTGAAGGATTCGCTGGGCAAGACCGCAAACATCGATGACTACCGCGGCAAGGCGATCCTGGTCACGTTCATCTACGTCAACTGCCCGGATGTCTGCCCGATCATCGTCTCCAACCTCCGCGCGGCGCAGAACGAGCTCGGAGACCAGGCCAAGGACATGCAGGTGATCGCCGTGTCGGTCGATCCGAAGGGCGACACGCCACAGAGCGTCAAGCGGTTCCTCGCCGATCACCAGATGACCGGACGGATGCAGTACCTCATCGGGTCGCGACCGGAACTCGAGAATGTCTGGAGCGCCTGGAACATCGTTTCCAAGTCCGATCCGAGCCGCAAAGACCCGGACGCGGTGGAGCATTCCGCGCTCGTCTACGGCATCTCGGGTAGCGGGAAGATCACGACGCTCTACCCGTCAAACTTCAAGCCCCAGCAGATCGTCCACGACGTGCCGCTGCTCGCGTCGTCGTAGGCGCGATGACCCGCAGGCGCATGATCCCGGTGGCCGCGGTGGCGCTGGTCGCCGGCGGACTGGTCGCAGCCGAGCTGCTGACGGCCGGCGACGGATCTTCCGCGGCGCGGCGGGCGCCCGAGCTCCCGAGCCAGGTGCTCTCCGGCCACGGAGTCGATCTCGCCTCACTTCGCGGAAAGCCGGCGCTCGTGAACTTCTGGGCGAGCTGGTGCGCGCCCTGCAAGGAGGAGGCCCCGGAGCTCAGGCGCTTCTCGGATGGCCTCGGCGACCGCGCCACGATGGTGGGCGTGGACTGGGGTGACTCGGCGGACAACGCTCGGGAGTTCATCGCGAAGTCCGGCTGGCAGTACCCGATCCTCCGCGACCCGACGCAGAAGGTGGGCACCCGGTACGGCCTCAACGGGCTGCCCACGACCTTCGTCCTTGATTCCCACGCGAACATCGTCACGGTGCTTCAGGGGCCGCAGACGGTGGCGAGCCTCCGCCGGGCGCTGGCAACGGCTCAGTGAGGCACTTGGGCCGCGATCAAGCCTCCGCGTATTGGCGGGCGACGAAGCGCACCGGCTTGCCGCGTGCGACCGCCAGCACGGGCACGGTGGCAGTCTCGAGCTCATAGCCGGCCGACGCGCTCAGCGTCACGCGACCGGGCTGACCGCCCGCCGTCGAGCCTAGGACGAGCAGATCACCGTGGTCGTCATCGGCGGTCGCAGACTCGGCGTCGAAGCTCGCGGCGAGCGAGCGCGCGGTCTCCATCGCGGCGGCATCGCCGTCGTCGAGAACACTCACGCGTTCTGTGCGGTGGGGAAGACGCGAGCGGAAGTCCGCCGGCGCGAGCGCCACCGCCGCCGGGCCGCCGTTCAGCAGGCGCTGCGACGAGACGCCGGGCGTGACCGCTCCCGGAGCAGTGCGGTAGTCGGATCCGAACACGACGATGTCTGCCTGCTCGCGCAGCGCCAGCTCGCGGAGCCCGTCGCCCGTGGACGCGTGGACGATGACCTGACGGCGGACGTCGGGGTTGCCGAGGAGATTTGCCCCGTGTTCGAGCAGCGCCAGCGCCTCGCGCTCCTCGAGCGCCTCGCGCTCGGCGTCGGACTGCTGAGCGTGGCGGACATACGCGAGCGAGAGCTCAGCTCCGCCCTGTGCGAGGAGCTGCCCGAGGGCGAGCGCATCGCGATCGTTGTCGGTGTCGTCGTAGGAGACGATGATCCGCGGAGCCATGGTTCGCACCTTCCGTTCGCTTGCGCTGATCCGTTCGGCGCAATCGTCCTCGACTCCTGCAAGCAGTGCAAATGATCATTCTGATCGTTCGAATAAGCTGCGCTTATGATCAACCCGCAGCGGCTGAGGGTCTTGCGGGAGGTCGTTGACCGCGGGTCGTTCTCGGCTGCCGCGGACGCGCTCTCCTACACGCAGTCGGCAGTCTCGCAGTCGGTCGCGGCGCTCGAGGCGGAGCTGGGCACGACCTTGCTCGAGCGCAACCGCCGTGGCGCCCGCGCGACCAGCGCCGGGGCCGCCCTCGTCGCGCACGCCGACGGGATCCTCGGGCGCCTGGATGCGGCCGAGGCGGAGGTCGCCGCGATCGCCGGCGTTCGGGGCGGCCAGCTCGCGATGGCCTCGTTTCCGACCGCGGGCGCCACGATCGTCCCGCTGGCGGTGGCGACGTTCCGCAAGGGCCATCCCGATGTCGCGCTCAGCCTGACCGAAGGAGAGCCGGAGGAGATCGCCCCGCGCCTTCGCGCGGGTGAGTTCGACCTGGCGCTCCTGTTCGAGTTCGACGGCGCCGGCGAGGGTATCGACAGGGGACTCCGCCGCATCGATCTTCTCGCAGACCCGATGTACCTCGCGCTCCCCGACCACCATCCCCTCGCCGACGCGCCGCGGATCCGCCTTCAGGACCTGACCGCGGAGTCGTGGGTGCAAACCTCGGCGACGAGCCCGTGCGCGCGCCACGTCGTCCGGTCCTGCCACGCGGCGGGCTTCGAGCCCACCGTCTCGTTCGAGACCGACGACTACCAGACGGTCCAGGGCCTGGTCGCGGCGGGTGTCGGCGTCGCGCTGATCCCCCAGCTCGCGCTTTCCAGCCTGCGCGACGACATCACGATCCGCGCCCTTCACCCGCGCGCCCCCGTTCGCACTGTCCTCGCAGCGACCGGCCGGGCTCCGGGCGCGTCGCCCGCCGCCGATCGGATGCTCGAAATCCTCGCGGATGTCTCGCGGCGCTACGGTCGTGGAAAAGTCGGACCGCTAACCTGACCCGCCATGCCTCTGGAGGGCCACTGGCGGCGGATCAACACGCCGCTTCGGCGGCTGACGACGCGCGAGCGAAACGTGGCGATCGCGGTCGTCGGGGTCACGTTGGTGGCGCTCGTCGCCGTCATCGTCGCCACGCTTCCTCACTCCCGCCCTGCGCCACCGCCGGGTTGCATCTCCGCGACCGTCGCGGGGTTCACGGGCGCCGAGCCGCTCGAGGCGTGCGGTGGCCGCGCGCGGCGAATCTGCGCGACCCGGACGCAGGAAGGCGATCCGGGGGCGGCGGCGATCCGGGAGAGCTGCCATGAGGCCGGCCTGCTGTAGGCGGCCGCCGCGCGCGTGGCGTTCCACGTCGAGATCCGCCAGGGCCACCGGTGGGCCCGCGAGTTCAACCTGGACGGCGAGCGACTGCGACGCGAGGTCCTGGATCCGTGGGCGGCCGACCGGACGCTCCGCTTGGGCGACCGCGATTGGGAGCCCGCGGAGTGCAGCCTGACGATCCTCGAGGGGCCAGAGCTGAGCGGTCCGGAGCTCGCCTTCGGACGCGGGTGGGACCGCGCGCGGAGATCCGGCAGGGCCGTGACGAGGGAGCTTGTGGTAGCCGCGGCGCGGGATGCGGGGGCGGTTGCCGTCCTCGCGGAGACGGACGCCGGGCGCGACATCGTGACTTCGGCGCTGGCGGAGCTGGGGGTCGAGGCTATCGACTGGCCCGCGCGCGAGGGCACGGCGGCTCTGGTGCTGGCCGTGGAGAGCTCCGATCCGCCGCGAGGTTGGCTGTATGAGGCCGGGGCGGCGGTGGGCGCCGCCGGCGGCCGCGCCGTCGTGGTGCGCCTCACCGAGGCGCCCGCGCCCTCCGAGCTGGGAGGTCTTGCGACCGCGGGTCCCGGGCGGGAGCTGGCGCCGGCGCTGGCCGAGGCTCTCCGGAAGCTCCGGCCGGCGTAAAGCAAACGCCCCCGCCAAGCGGCGGGGGCGTTTGCACGGTGCCGTGCGCCCGGGGGATCAGCCCGGCGCCTCGGCGGGTCGCTCCTGCGGCGTCGCCGGAAGGCCCGAGGGGAAGGCCAGCGACGGGACGTCGGAGGGATAGACCTCGTGACCGTGGACCGCGAGGTCGCCCTCCTCCATGTCCTTCTCGTCCATCCGCAGTGGGACGAACAGCTTCACGAGCTGAAGGAGGATGAACGTGCCGATTGCCGAGAACGCGATCACCCACAGCGCCGTCAGCGCCTGCCAGCCCAGCAGATGACCGCCGTCGCCGGAGATCAGACCCGGGGCGGCGCCCATGGCCTCGTTGGCGAAGATGCCCGTGAGGAGCCCGCCCGTGACGCCGGCGAACCCGTGCGTGTAGACCACGCCCAGCGTGTCGTCCACGTTGCGGAAGGGAGCCATTCGGCTCAGGTAGTTGAGCGCGAAGTACACGATCGTCCCAGCCGCGAGGCCGATGACGATCGCTCCCCAGCCGTTGACGTATCCCGCGGCGGGCGTGATCGCCACGAGCCCGGTGATCATCCCGTTGATGCTCGAGATGATGCTGGGCTTCTGGCCGGTCAGGTAGTCGCAGCCCACCCACACCAGGAACGCCACGGCGGTGCAGAGGTTGGTGTTGAGGACGGATGCGGCCGCGATGTCGTTCGCGGCGTACATGTCGCCGCCGTTGAATCCGTTCCAGCCCATCCACAGCAGGCCGGCCCCGACCGCGACCATCGCCAGGTTGTTCGGTGCGTCCACCTCACGGTCGCGCTGGAGGCGCGGACCCACCACCGCCGCCGCGACGAACCCCGACACGCCCGCGGCGAGATGGATCACATAGCCACCGGAGTAGTCAAGCGCGCCATGCTGCGCGAAAAAGCCGCCGCCCCAGATCCCGAAGGCGTTGACCGTGTAGACGAGGCTCGACCACAGGAGGACGAACGGCACCCAGGCCTTGAAGTTGATCCGGCCCAGCACCGAGCCGAGCATCAGGATCGGGGTGATCGCCGCGAACACGAGCTGGAAGTACGCCAGCGTCGACTGCGGGAACGTCACCTTGCCGACCAGCGGGATGTTCCCCTGATGCAGCAGCGAGGAGCTGTCCAGGATCGGCCCCGGGTTCCCCCACATGTTCGCGAAGAACCCACTGTCGGCGCCGAAGATGTGCATCGGCGAGCCGAAGCCCATCTTGAAGCCCCACAGCACCCAGGCCACCAGCACCACCGCGAACGCGACGAACGCCATCATCATCGAGTTCACGGACCAGCGCTTCTGCATCACGCCGCCGTAGAGGACGACGAGGCCCGGCACGCTCATGAGGCCGACCAGCGTGGCGGCCGTGAGCTGCCAGGAGTTGTCGCCCGGGCTCAACCAATGCATTGCTCAAACCCTTCCTTTCCGATCGATCGCACGGCCAGAACTGAACAGCCACGCGA
The DNA here is from genome assembly GCA_046729615.1 of Actinomycetota bacterium. Taxonomy (GTDB): domain Bacteria; phylum Actinomycetota; class Thermoleophilia; order Solirubrobacterales; family 70-9; genus AC-56. Next base: position 13,442 of record JBKPHA010000052.1, on the reverse strand, counting down.
TCGAGCCGGCCGCTGTGCGGCTGGTCACCGATCGCACGGATCAGCTTGTCCGATCGCCGACCCACCGCCTATCGACACAGGGCCAATCTGAAGCCCCGAGATTTCGCCAGTTGGTCGAAAGCTTCGCGCCGGGTTGGGCTTCGGATCGGATGCGGCCGCGAAGGCGCCGCAAGCAGCGGAAAGCGCGCGGCGGGCGGGATAATCGATCCCACCCGCCCGCGGTCAGGTGGAAGTTCCTGGATCTAGGCGGCGCGCCAGGCCGCGAGAGAGTTGTCGCGGGCTAGCCGCTTAAGACCACGAGCCTCGAGCTGGCGGGCGCGCTCCTGCGAGACACCGACCGCCCGAGCGACCTCGCGCAGCGAGGCCTCGGGGTTGCCGCCCGTGCCGAACCGCATCTCGATCACCCGGCGCTCGTCCTCCGGCAGGGTCGCCAGGGCCGCGTTGATGGCCTGCTCCTGCTCGCGCTCGTCAACCTCGTCCTCGACGCTGTCCGTGCTCTCGGCCCGGAACTCGCCGAGCGTCGTGTCGCCGTCGTCGCCGACCGGGGCGTCGAGGCTGGTGGTGACGCGGGTGAGGTCACGGACTGCCTTGACCTCGTCGAGCGGGAGCTTGGCGCGCTCCGCGATCTCCTCCTCGGTCGGCTCGCGATTGAGGCGCGCCGAGAGCTCGGCCTCCACACGGTTGACCGTGCGCTCGCGCTGGGCAATGTGCGCCGGAATGCGCACCGGGCGGCCGGTGTTGTCAAGACCGCGCTGGATCGCCTGCTTGATCCACAGGACCGCATAGGTCGAAAACTTGTAGCCGCGCCGGTAGTCGAACTTCTCCGCGGCACGAATCAGCCCGAGCATCGCCTCCTGGACCAGGTCCTGCATGGAGAGGCCGTGGCCCTGGTAGCGGCGGGCGAACTTGATGACCAGGCGGAGATTGGAGTTGATCATGCGCTCCTTGGCGGCGAGGTCGCCCTTCTCGATCCGCTTCGCGAGCTCGACCTCCTCCTCGCGAGTGAGCAGTGGATAGCGGCTCGCCTCATTCAGGAAGAGCTGGAAGCTGTCGGTCGTCTCCGTTGCGGCAGCGTGATCGGCGCCGCGACGCTCCGGATGCTCGGCAACCGGCGCCCGCGCCGCGTGCTCGCCGCGTCGTCGGTGGTTTTCGTTGCGCTGGGTTTCAGCGCCTCTGCTTCTGGGCATTCGTCTCCTTCTCCGCGAAATCCCTGCCGTACCGCCGCGATATCTACGCCGCACGCCGCTAGGCGTTACTGCGCTTCAAAAAGTATAGCAATAGTTGCCTGCTCAAGCAAGCGGCAGGATGGCCCGGACGTGGACTCGAGGACGGGATTCTCGTCGATCGGAATCAAGCTCACCTTAAGCCGGGTCCGGTGCCTGAGCGGCTTGGAATCCGGGGCCATCAAGGCCTGCGTGGCGGTGGGCCCCGCAACCACGCGCTAGTCGCCGCCGAGCTCCCGAGACACCTCGCGGGCGACCGAGATTACGCGCTGCCTCCGGCTCCACCCGCGGCACCCGGTCTAAAGCGGTGAACCTCAACAAAGCCGTGTCGCAAGACGCGGATCGCAGCACTCGGATCGGGGTTTTCGCCTAGGTCCAGAGCGGAGCTGGTGACCGCGAGGTTGACGAACAGATGCTGGTTCACCGATCGCAGGACGCGCATCGTCCCGTACTTGTGGACGACAAGGGTCGAGTCGGGCAGGCAGTTCGTCCCGTTGAACTGGCAGATCTGGCCCCGAAACGCGCATGCCTCGGCGATGGCCCGGGTGGGATCCGTCCCCGACCGAGACTCGGACGCTACGACTTCGGTGGAGACCCGGGCCGCGTAGTGATGAGGATTGCTGACGCGGAGTTCACCCCGCACCACGAGCTGTTCGTCCCGCTTTAGGTCGTCGAGGCGGGCGGAGTAGACCACGGTGCGGTGTCCCTTGCGGATCGGAACGTGCGTGCTACTCGGCTCGCGGGCGGTGATCCGCCGAAAAGGCGGCCCCGGAGACCCCCGGTAGCGGACCACGTTCAGCTTCGCCATGTTGCCTTTGACATAAGCCCGCGCACCGGGCCGCCGGGGTGGCTCGTTCTGGCCGATCAAAAGCATCTGCCCCTCTCGTGCGGACGGGTGGTGCGCGTCGAGGACGAGGTTGAGGTGCGAGCGGCCCCGCCACGGAAGTCCTCGACGGGGCACGGTATAGGAGACGCCGGCGAACGTGACCAATGTGTGGTGGCGCTCTTGGTGGCACACCTCGCTGGGAAGCGACGCCAGCGCCACGCCGCGGTCGCCGCCGCCCTCGACGTCGGCCGCCTCGGCGAGCACCAGCTTCGGGTCGATCACCGGGTTGTAGCCATACGGCTTAGCGACCGCGCTCTTGGCGTCTGGTGCGTCCGTCGTCACCTCCAGCTCCCCGCTGATCTCGATCCGATCTCCCGGGGCCAGATCCGGCATCCTCGAGTACGGCTCTTTTCCCGCGCCCAGGCTCACGACTACTTGCCGAGCGCCACCTGGCTTGCGCGTTATCGGAAGCAGCTTGTCCCCGCGCTCAGCATCTTTGCCCGTCGAGCATGCCAGCACCGACGCCCGCGGCTGCCTCGGTTTGTCCATCATCGCGGCCTAAGCGGCGCGCGGCCACCGACTAGTCAGGTCGCGGCGCCCCAGACGAGGAGCGATTGCGGATCCTCGGGGTCGATCTTGACGACGACCTCTCCGCCCTGGGCGATGCCCTGGAGAGTGACGTTGTGCATCGACTGCCCGGTGCTGACGTGGTAGTCGTCACCGTCACTCGGGTGCACCGTGAGCTCGAACTCGATCTGGTGGCCTCCGCCCAGCTGCGTCCCGGTCTCACGCATCGACTCCACCGTCGCACGCGCATCGATGCCCGAGTGGTTGATGCGGGTGATCTTGTCGCGGTCAGCCGTCTGGCCGCGCGGATTGACTGCCTGCTTAGCGGTGCCCTTGACCTTGTCTAGGAAGCCCATGCTCATCTCCTTCCTTCGGGAACCCGATCAGACCACATCAACCGCGCGAAGGCAAGACCCGGACCCCCTCGGTGAGGATTCCGAAGTCCTCGAGCTCTGGTTTAGGCTGGCCCCAGCTGAGCGACAATGCGGCACAGAGCCCGGCAGGGAGCGCCCTGGGTCACCTGGGTCGCCTCGCACTGGCCTCGATCGTGTTCGGGCTGGCACTGAGCGCCGTGCCGTCGATGGCCGCCGCCGCGGGATCCCCGGCTGAGCGATTGGCCGCCAAATATTCGCCCGTCATCGCGTTTCGACAGCAGGAGGAGCCGTGCGGGAGCGGCGAGGCCTACCGGCCGACGTCGGTCGATCTCGTGTTGGGCAACCCGGAGGTCACCCTTCGTGACTCGACGGGCACGCTGGTTACGAAGGCGCCGACCGCCTCCGACCTGTGGGCTCTGGGTCCGGACTATTACCTGGACCTTCCCGGCGACCCTCTCCATCCCGGCTGTGGCTATGAGCAGGATTTCCGGCGTTGGAGCGCCGGGAGGGGACCGACTGTCTACGCGCACATCGCGAGGGATCCCGGCTACCCCGGCAAGCTCGCCGTTCAGTACTGGCTCTTTACACGTTCAACGACTTCACCGACAAACACGAGAGCGACTGACGGATGGCGCAGGTCGACTTCGATGCGCCGACGCCGCGGCGAGCTCTGAAGGAAGGCCCCTACGAGGTCGACGCTGCCCAGCACGCCGGCGGCGAGCGTTCCGGCTGGACTGACCCAAAGCTCGAGAAGCGCGGCACTCATCCGGTGATCTACGCGGCCACGGGCTCACACGCCGATTACTTCGGCAGCGCCCTCTATCTCGGGCGCGGTGCGAGCGAGGGCTTCGGCTGCCACGACACCCGCGACGCGGACACGTTCGTCCCCGTCCGTACCATCACGCTGCCTGCTGTGCCCTCGAACCCGTCGGACCGCTACGCGTGGTTGGCGTTCGCCGGCCGTTGGGGCCAGCGGGAGAAGGGCCTGAACAACGGGCCCACCGGCCCGGCGAGGAAAGGATCGTGGTCTGAGCCCATCGACTGGGCCAACGGCCTACGGGACGACAGTGTGGTGGTGCCCGAGACGCCCGGGTTCCTCGGACTGACCGTCACCGGCTTCTTCTGCGGGGCGGTGACCCAGGGATCGATGTCCTGAGCTGGGCGACCGTTCACCCATGGGCCTTCCTCGCGCTGGTGGGGATGATGACGCTGGCCGCGGCGGCGGCCGTGGGTCGCACGACCTGGCGCCCGCCCGATCCGTTCCCACTGCGCGAGGCGCGGGGAAGCGGCTAGATCTTGAGAGCGGCGCGGCGGCTATACCGCGACAACCTGGGGATGTTCGTGGCGACGGGCGCGATCTTCGTGCCCGTGAGCCTGGCGGCCGCCGGGATTCAGTGGCTTCTCTTCCATCTGACCCCGATCGAGTCGCTGGTCGCCCTCGACGGACGCGGCGGCCCGGTGTCGGCCTTCCTCGCGTTCCTGACGGGCGGCATCGGGGCTGCGCTTGTGTCGGTGATCACCACGGCCGCCGTCGCTTTCGCCCTTCGGAGGATGGATTCTGGGCGATCCGTGCGCGCCGTGGATGCGTTTCGCGCGACCTTCGAGCGCCTAGGTGCGCTCGCGGGGGCGACGGCGAGACAGCTCGCCGCGGCGGTCCTCCTGACCATCACGGTCATCGGGGTGCCGTTCGCGATCCGACGCTTCGTACGGTGGTCGTTGTTCGCCCAGGCGTGCGCGCTCGAGGACCGCACGGCCGGGGGATCGCTCGAGCGAAGCGCCGAGCTCGTGAAGGGCCGCTGGTGGCGAACGTTCGGCTTCACGGCCGTTGTCGACGTGCTCGCAGCGCTGTCGGGTCCGCTGCTCGGCGTTGCCCTGCTGCTTCTCACCGCCCAGTCGCTGGACTTCGTCAACCTGGCCGGAGCCCTCGTCTACGCGATCACGGTCCGGTACGCTGCGATCGCCCTGACGCTCTACTACTTCGACCTGGAAATTCGCCGGGGCGCGCCCGCCGGGGCAACAGCAACCGCGGCCCCGCAACGCGGAGTCTGAGTTCTCGCTAGGGGCGCGCTTACCTACCCGCAGCCCGTGTTGTTGCCGCAGCTCGAGCACGTGTAGCACGAGCCCGTGCGCTGCATCATGCCGCCGCACTGCTCGCACGCCGGGCCGAGGTCGGTGCCCGACATCCTGGCCGGGATCACCGGCGGCGTGTCGGTGAGCGCCGCGGTCGCCGGAGCCGAGCCGCCCGCCGCGGGCTCGCCGTCCGAGTGGCCATTGCCGTTGCCCCGGCCATTGCCGCCGGCGTTTGACTCGTCGAACAGCGACTGCTGCGCCTCCTTTCGCGCCCGGACCTCCTCGGTGAGGATGCCCAGCTCCTCGAGCTCGTCGACGTTGTCGATGAAGCGGCTCGCGAGCCAGCGCATGATGTAGTCGGGCATCGACTTCGCGAACGGGATCTCGGGGTTGTTGGTGATCCCCTCCGGGTCGAAGCGCATGTAGCTGAACTTGCGCACGAACACCTCGAGCGGCACGCCGTACTGAAGGCCGATCGAGATCGCCGTCGCGAACGCGTTCATCATCCCGCGCAGCGTCGAGCCCTCCTTGCCGATATCGGTGAGGAAGATCTCGCCGACGGAGCCGTCCTCGTACTTGCCGGCGGTGATGTAGCCCTCGTGGCCGGCGATCGAGAACTTGTGGGTGATCGACTCGCGCTCGCGCGGCATCCTGCGGCGCGTCGGCCGCGGCTCGGAGGCCTCCTCCGCGGCGGGCTCGGCCTTCCTCTCGCCCGCGTCGGTGCGAAGCGCCTGCGCGGTCTTCGAGCCGTCGCGGTAGATGGCGAGCGCCTTCAGGCCGAGCTTCCAGCCTTGCATGTAGATCTCCTCGATGTCCTCGACCGTCGCCGAGGCCGGCATGTTGATGGTCTTGCTGATGGCCCCGCTCACGAACGGTTGTACCGCGGCCATCATCCGGACGTGGCCCATCGGAGGGATCGAGCGCTCCCCCACCGCCACATCGAATGCGTGTAGGTGCTCGTCCTTGAGACCAGGTGCACCGACGATGGTGCCCTTGTCATCGATGTGGGCCGCGATCTGCTCGATCTCCTGATCGGAGTAGCCGAGCGTCCGCAACGCCATGGGCACGGTGCGGTTGACGATCGTCATCTGCCCGCCGCCCACGAGCTCCTTGAATTTCACGAGCGAGAAGTCGGGCTCGATCCCAGTGGTGTCGCAGTCCATCAAGAAGGAAATGGTCCCCGTCGGCGCGATGACCACGGCCTGGGCATTGCGATAGCCATGCTCCGCGCCCAGCGCGACCGCTTCATCCCATGCCTGGCGCGCGCCGCCCAGCAGGTCGCCCTTGATCCCGGTTCCGTCGATCTCGTAGGACGCTTCGCGGTGCATCCTCATCACGTTGTTGTGCGCTTCGCAATTCTTCGCGTACTCCTCGTACGACCCCGAGCTCGCCGCAATGAGCGCCGACTGCCGGTAAGCGCGACCGGTCATGAGCGCGGTGATCGCCGCGGCCACATTGCGGCCTTCGTCGGAGTCGTAAGGAAGTCCGTCCGCCATTAGCAGGGCTCCGAGGTTCGCGTAGCCCAGGCCGATCTGGCGGAACGCTCGCGCGTTGCGACCGATCAACTCGGTCGGATAGCTGGACGGCGTGACGACTATCTCCTGCGCGAGAAACACGATGTCCACGACGTGCTGGAAGCGCTCGTAGTCGAAGGTCCCATCCTCGCGCCTGAACTTCATGAGATTGAGCGATGCGAGATTGCAGGCTGAATCATCGACACTCAGATATTCGCTGCACGGGTTAGACGTGGTTATCGGGCCCGAGTTCGGATCGGTGTGCCAGCGCTGGATCGTGTCGTCATATTGGAGCCCGGGATCGGCGCACTGCCAAGCCGCCTCGGCGATCTGGTGGAAGAGATCGTGAGCCTTGACCGTCTCGATCGGCTCACCAGTGGTGCGGGCGATGAGCTCCCAGTCCTGGTCGGCCCCGACCGCTCGCATGAACCCGTCGGTCACGCGCACCGAGTTGTTCGCGTTCTGGTACTGGATCGAGGTGAAGCCGTCGCCGTCGATCCGCATGTCGAAACCGGCATCGCGAAGCGCGGCGGCCTTCTCCTCCTCGCGTGCCTTGCACCAGATGAAGTCGTCGATGTCGGGATGGTCGACGTTGAGCACGACCATCTTGGCGGCACGGCGGGTCTTTCCGCCCGACTTGATCGTCCCCGCCCAGGCATCGGCCCCGCGCATGAATGACACTGGGCCACTCGCGTAGCCGCCCTTCGACAGCTGCTCCTTCGAGGAGCGAATCTTCGAGAGGTTGATGCCCGATCCGGAGCCGCCGCGGAAGATCAAGCCCTCCTTGGTGTTCCAGTCGAGGATTGACTCCATCGTGTCCTCCACGGAGAGCAGGAAGCACGCGCTGCACTGCGGGCGCTCCTCGAAGCCAACGTTGAACCAGACCGGGCTGTTGAAGGCCGCCTCCTGGTGAAGCAGGATGTAGGTGAGCTCGGCCTCGAAGGCGTCGGCGTCCTCGGCCGCCGCGAAGTAGTCGAGCTCTCGCCCCCAGCCGGCGATGGTCACCGCCACCCGGGAGATCATCTGCTTGACCGAGCTCTCGCGCTCAGGCGTGCCCAGGCGGCCGCGAAAGTACTTCTGGGCGACGATGTTGGTCGCGTTCTGGGACCAGCTCTTCGGGAACTCGACGCCGCGCTGCTCGAACGCGGGGTTGGCCGGATCGCCGATGATCGCGTCGCGGATCTCCCATTCGACCTCGTCGAACGGGTGGACGCCAGGGGTCGTGTAGCGGCGGGCGACGGTCAGCCCGGCGTCGCTGATTTCTGCCCGGTTTGCAGCGGCTTTACTCATCAAATCCTCTCCTTGCGGCAGCCTTCGGGGGTGACTGAGCATCCTCGCGCGCGGCCCGGACGGAACGCCCACCGCCGGAAATTGCGGCGGACGGAGCGGGCAGGGTCCCCAGGAACTGCAGGTAGGCCCCGTGGTCGAGCGTCTCGAGCTCGCCGAGGCAGAGCTCGCCGATCCGCTCGGTCTCCAGCGCGCCGGAATCCGCCGCCACGACCTCGATCCGGTCGACGATCGCCTCGACGTCGACGGCGGTGATCGGCCGCTTGTGGGCGGCGGCGAGCAACGCGCCGCGGAGCTTCGTGCGGTCGAAGCGCTGGCGCTCGCCGTTTCGCTTGATCACATACGCCGGTTCCGGCTCGCGCCGCTCGAACGTGGTGAAGCGCCGCCCGCACGAGGGGCACTGCCGGCGGCGGCGGACGGAGTCGCCATCGGGTGCGCGACGGCTCTCCAGGACGCGGGTGGAGGTGCGGCAGGATGGGCAAACCACCTAGCGCATTCTACTAGGGCTAGCGTTTTCCTGCCTCGTTGGCAACGCTATATGTAGCGCTCAGGGCATGGGTATCCGTGGACGGATCTCGCATCGTTCGCGTTCGGTACTGTGGCCGCGGTGACCAGGCGGGAGCGAGCGCAGGAGCGGCTGACGGAGGCGCGAAGCGCCGCCTCAGAGCGCGTGTCCGATGCGAGGATGGCGGCGTCGGAGCGGATGTCGGACGCCCGCGCCGCCGCGTCCGAGCACATCACGGACGCCAGGGCGGCTGCGTCCGAGCGGGTTGCTGAAGCGAAGGCGTCGGCGGAGGCGCTGATCGCCCGCTCCAAGCCGCGCCTGCGCGGTGTATTCCACGAGTGGGCCTTCTTCGCCTCGCTGGCGGCGGGGGCCGCGCTCGTCATCGCGGCGCCGAACCCGCGCGCGACGCTGGCGGTCGGCATCTACGCGCTCTCGCTGTCCGCCCTGTTGGGGGTGAGCGCGCTGTACCACCGGGTGACGTGGCGCCGGCCGGAGATCAGGCGCTGGATGCGGCGCCTTGATCACTCGATGATCTTCCTGCTCATCGCCGGGACGACGACCCCATTCGCCGTGCTAGTGCTCGACGGCCCGCTCGCGCACGCGCTGCTGATCGCCGTGTGGGCGGGGGCGGCGGCCGGGGTTGTCGTCGAGCTGAGCTGGGTCGAGGCGCCCAAGTGGGTGTCGACGACCGTCTACCTCGCGGTGGGGTGGATCGGCGCCCTCGGCTTCCCCGGGATCGTGATCAACGCGGGCGCGGGCGCCGGCGCGCTGATAGCGGCCGGCGGGCTGCTCTACACGGCCGGCGCGATCGTTTACGCGCGCCAGCGGCCCGATCCGAACCCGGCGGTCTTCGGCTACCACGAGATCTTCCACGTCCTCGTGGTGGCGGCGGCCGCGGCGCACTTCGCCGCCGTCGCGCTGTACGCGCTGCCGTCCGGCTAGCCGCGGTGCCTGACGCCCTCGCGGGCGAACGCGGCGAGCTGCGGCTTCGTGATCATCACGTCCGCGAGCGCCTCCTCGACCGCATCCAGCACGTCCTGCGACGGCTCGATCCCGGACGCCTGTGCGTTCGCATGAACCTGGTCCGGGCGCGAGGCGCCGATGATCGCCGACGCCACGTTCTCCTGCCGTAGTACCCACGCGAGTGCGAGGTCGACCAAGCCCAGCCCGGCCTCGTCCGCGACGACGGCGACCCGCTGCACCGCCTCGAGCACGGGGTCGACCATGTAGCGCGAGATCGAGACGCTCATTTCCTGGTGGGCGGCGCGGGTGCCGGGCGGCGGTGGAAAGCCCGGTTGGTATTTGCCGGTGAGAACGCCCTGCGCGAGGGGCGACCACACGAGCTGCGAGATGCCGTGCTCCTCGCAGAACGGGATGAGCTCGGTCTCCGGCGCGCGCCAGATCATGTTGTACTGGGGCTGCGACGAGACGAAGTCCCTCGTGTCCGGCACGTCGAGGCTCGCCTGGACCTGCTCGATCGTCCACTCCGAGAACCCGATCTCGCGCGCCTTCCCGGCGTCGCACACCTCGGTGAGCGCCCCCATCGTCTCCTCGATCGGCGTGTCGGGATCGGGGCGGTGGCACTGGTAGAGGTCGACGTAGTCGGTTTGAAGGCGCTCGAGCGATGCGTCGAGCTGCTTGTGGACCTGCTCGCGCGACAACCCCCGATCGGTCTCCGACATCGGGAAGTAGAGCTTCGTCGCGAGCACGTAGGAGGAGCGGTCGAACTCGTTCAGGATCTCGCCCCACACGGCCTCCGCCGCGCCGGAGCCGTAGACGTTGGCAGTGTCGAAGAAGTTGATCCCGGCGCCGAACGCGGCGCGCGTGCAGGCCTCGGTCTTGTCGCGCTCGATCCCGTGGCCGTAGGTGAGCCACGATCCCAGCGAGATCTCCGACACCTCGATGTCCGAGCTCCCCAACCTGCGGTAGCGCATCCCGCGCGCCTACCGGGCCGTAGTGGCGGCGGGCGCCTGCTTGGCCGCCTCGATCAGCTCCCGGACGTCCTCCTCGCGGCCGGCACGGATCAGCTCGATCGGATCGGGGTCGCCATTGACGATGCCCTCGAAGAACTCCTTGCGCTCCTGGTAGGTCGGCAGCGTCGACTTCGCCCAGCCGCGAGCGTCGTTCAGGATCACGGCGAGGCGGGCGTACGGCTCGCCGTAGGCCTCGGCGATCTCGCGCTTCATGCGCTTGGCCAGCGCCGGGGATGCACCCGCGGTCGAGATCGCGATCGCGAGCGGCCCGGTGCGGACGATCGCGGGCAGAATGAAGTTGCAGAGCGGCGGCACGTCGACGACGTTGCAGAACATGGCCCGCCGCTCGGCGCCCTCGTAGACGGCGATGTTCGTATCCGTGACGCTCGTCGCGGCGATCGCGAGGAATTTCCCGTCCAGGTCGGAGTCGCGGAACTCGCGCCGCTCCCAGCGGATCGAGCCTTCGCGGGCGCACTCGGCGAGCTCCGGCACCGCCTCCGGCGCGACCAGGGTCACGGCCCCGTCGCAGGCGAGCAGCCCCTCCACCTTCTCGAGGCCCACCTCGCCGCCACCGACGACGAGGCACGGCCGCCCGGAGAGCCGCAGGCACGCGACATAGAGCGGTGTCGCGAGCATGTCCCGTACGCACGACTGGTCGCAGATCCCCCTGCGGAGCTGGCACACGCACTCCTTGCCGGCGTAGGCCTGGGCGGGCATGCTTGAAGCGTAGTCGAGGAGAAACCGGGCGCCCCGGCGTCGCAGGCGTCGCCGGTACACGGGCGGCGTGGCGTCGACGCGCACGTCCACGGGAACGAGGGAGGGCCCGTCGGCGACGCTCGCTCGATTCCGGATAACCCTTCAACGGCGCCGCTCGCCCGCGCGCTTGAAGGCTTGGGACGGCCGCCCTTGGCCAGCCGGCCAGTGCGGGGTCTATGCTCGATCCGTGGCGCTCGACGTCCCGCCCGCTCCGACGACGAACCCGCTCGCGCGGATCCGTCAGGACTGGAGCAGCGAGCTGCGGGCGGCGCGAGCTGTCTCCCTGCCGCCGGGCGGAAAGCTCCCCAGCATCGCGCGCACCGAGCGGATGCGCCGGGACCCGCTGTCCGTGCTCTTGCCCGCCTACGGGGAGCACGGGCCGGTGTTCGCGATCCGGATCTTCCACGCGATCCACGTCTTCATGCTCGGACCGGAGGCGAACCGGTTCATGCTCGTCACGGACCGCGAGAAGTTCCGCTGGCGCGACGGCAGCCTCGGCGACCTGATCCCGCTGATCGGCGACGGCCTTCTGACAACGGATGGCACCTACCACGACCGCGCCCGGGAGATCATGCTCCCTGTTTTCCACCGCGAGCGGATCGCCTCCGCCGCCGGGATCATGACCGAGGAGGCGAAGCGCGCTCTGGAGGGGTGGCGGAGCGGACAGCGGATCGACCTGTACGACTGGACCCGGCACCTGACGATGCGGGTCGCGATGCGGGCGCTCTTCGGCTTCGATCCTGACCGTGCCGGGATCGACGTCGCGGCGACGTTCGAGCGCGGGCTCTCCTTCTATGAGCGCGAGTACTGGCTCCAGGTGCTGCGCGGGCCCGGAAGCCCCTTCTCGCGGCTTCGCCGCGTGCGGCAGACGCTCGACCGCATCATCCTCGGCGAGGTCGCGCGGCGGCGCTCCGGGGAGCCGGGCGAGGACATCCTCGGTCTGCTGATCCAGGCGGAGGACTCGCAGGGCGAGGGGTTCACCGACGAGCAGGTGCGCGACCAGATCCTGACGCTGCTCTTCGCCGGCCACGACACCACGACCTCCACGGTCGCCTTCCTGTTCCACGAGCTCGCGCGCCACCCCGAGTGGGCCGAGCGCCTCGCGGCGGAGTGCGAGGCGGTCGCCGGCGATGGGGATCCGGATGCGTCGCAGCTCTTCGGCGAGATGCCGCAGCTCGACATGGCGGTGGATGAGACGCTCCGGCTGTATCCGCCGGCGTGGATCGGCCCGCGGCGCTCGGCTGTCGAGTTCGAGTTCGGCGGTTATCGGATCCCCGCCGGCCTGCCCGTCAATTACTCCTCGTGGGCGAGCCACCGGCTGCCCGAGGTCTTCGCCGACCCGCACTCCTTCAAGCCGGAACGGTTCTCGCCCGAGGAGCGCGCAAAGCTTCCGAAGGGGGCATTCGTGCCCTTCGGCGGCGGCCCGAGGATCTGCATCGGAATGCGCTTCGGCGAGCTCGAGGTCCGGGCGATCGCGGCAGTCATCCTGCGGCGGTTCCGGCTGGACACAGAGTCGGACTGGCGCATGCGAATCCGCCAGATGCCGACGCTCTCGCCGCGCGGCGGACTGCCGATGAGGATCGTCGAAGCTTCCTAGGCTGAACAGACCCCCTGCTACCCTCGCCGTCCGATTGGCGGGGCATGGTGTTCCGCCTCACTGTTTCGAGCAACAACAACCGGACGGGGCTCCCCGATGCGCCTGATAGTCACGGAGAAGAACAACTCGGCGAAGAAGATCGCCGACATCCTCAGCGGTGCCACCGCCACGGCCGACTCGGTCTACAGGGTCCCCTACTACACGTGGTCGGACTCCGACGGGGACCACATGGCGATCGGCCTCAAGGGTCACGTCACGACCCCGGGCTTCCCCGAGGGCTACTCCAACTGGCAGCAGACCGACCTGCACGAGCTGATCGACGCCGACATCGTCAAGGAGCCGACCGACAAGAACGTCGTGCGCGCGATCCGCAAGGTCGCCAAGGGCGCGGACGAGGTCGTGATCGCCACCGACTACGACCGCGAAGGTGAGCTGATCGGGCTCGAGGCGCTCGAGACGATCATCGAGGTGAATCCCAAGGTCGTCGCCACAGGCGGCGCCTCGTCGGACGGCGAGGCGCCCGCGACGCACCCGCGGATCAAGCGCGCGCGGTACTCGGCGCTCCCGAAGGTGGAGATCGAGCGAGCCTTCGGCGAGCTCGACGACCTCTCCTACGACCTCGCCAACGCCGGAGCGGCTCGACAGGACATCGACCTGATCTGGGGCGCGACCCTGACGCGGGCCGGCGCGCACGCGGCGCGCCGGTTGGGGTCGTACATCCTCGCCGGCGGGGGCGGGGCGAGCCCGACC
>JBKPHA010000051.1:0-34475 GCA_046729615.1 Actinomycetota bacterium | reverse complement strand
CGCCAGCGCGCTGGCGTTCCGCCGATCGCGAAGCAGCGGCTCGAAGGTGACCGCCGACGATCGCTCGCTGCGTCGCGACCTCGGCCTCTTTCTACCGTGCTTCGCCACCGGCGTCGGCCTGGGGCTGATCGACTCGACGTCTGTCCACATCGCCGCGGCGGTCGCGTTGCTGATCGCCTACGGAGCCTATGCGCGGCGGACGGTCCGGCGCAGCGGCGAGAGCGAGGACGTGGACGAGCTCGCGGCGCTCACGTTCGACCCCAGCAAGCAGGACCCGCCTCGCAACATCACGATCGTCGCCCAGCTCGTCGTAGGGCTCGGGATGATCGTCGGCGGCGCCGAGCTCTTCGTCGAGGAGGTCGTGAGGGTCGCCGAGGCCCTCGGCATCTCCGCCCTGGTGCTCTCGCTCGTGCTCGCGCCGCTTGCGACCGAGCTCCCGGAGAAGCTCAACAGCGTGCTCTGGATTCGCCGCGACAAGGACACCCTGGCGGTCGGCAACATCACCGGGGCGATGGCGTTTCAGTCCACGGTGCCGCTCGCCCTCGGCCTCGCGGTGACCGACTGGGACCTCGACCGGTTCGCGGTCGCCGCCGGGGTCGCCGGCCTGGTAGGGGGCGCCCTGGCGCTGTGGCGGCTCCCCAAGGACAGGCTGGGGATGCCGGCGGTGGCCGCCTGGAGCGCCCTGTTCGCCGGCTTCGTCGCCTTCGCCGCGGTGGGCCCCTGAGCCGCGGCCGAGGTCCTCGCCGGCGATCGGCCGTTGCGGCATGTGAAATCAGGCTCTGATGCGCCGGTCTGCTTCGCCGAACCGCTCGCTCAGGGCCCACCAGAATGTAGGCGTCACGGCGATCCTCTTCTTCGCTCTGGCAGCGACCGCTCTGGAGACGTTCGGCTGGCGGCTCAGCGGGTAGCGGAATCTCATGGGCGCTGCGAAGAACGTATTCCCCGAGTGGGCGCGTCGGGACCGAGTCGTCGACTCCCTCCATGACTGGTGGCGCGAGACCAAGGGGCGGACGTACGCCCCTCCGAGGCCGGCAGGAAGATCGCCTTCTAAGAAATACCGTTCCCGACGACGGGCCGACGCCGCAAACTCTGAAGCAGCGGTGAATGGGTGCTTTGAAGGTCCCCATGCGGAGCGTCGGGGACGACGTCATGCCGCCGTGACGAGAGCCCGGACCCACGACGGACAACCGCCCGAACCTTCTGTCAGCGGGTAGAGAGGTGCCGTGGGAAACTTCGACGCATCCTCGACGCCGTGGTCGTTCTAGTGACGGCGCCGTTCCGAGCACTTGCTGAGTGTTCCGGCGATAAGCCGCGGGATCGGCTCGTTTCTCGCGGATTGCGATGGACCTCGAGCGCAGGGGCTTGGTTGAGCGCCCGCGCAGCGCGAACGACTCGCGCTCGACCGAGCTGACGATCGCGGAAGCCGGACGCACTCAACTACACGCCGCGGTCCCCGCCTATCCAGCGACTATCCGCGCCCACCTTTTCGACGCACTTAGCAAGCGAGAAGTCAAGCAGCTCGCACGCGTCTGGTAACGAATCGAAGCGGCGCGTGCGCCAGGCCAAGGCCAAGGACGGACATGCCGGAAGGAGGAGTGACATGAGCGCCTACCGCCATCCGTCCGCCTCGCCGGCCAAGCAAGGCTCGGCATCACGCGGTTCCCCACTACCTAGGCGCCCGATGTTCTTGGCAGCGCTCAGCCCGACACAGGTCCGGCACAGGTAGTAGAGCTCGACGCGGCAGGATCCGCGTGTCCCGAGCGTGTCCCAAACTGGGCGATTCCGAGCGCAACTCAGCGCAACTGAGAGCAACCGAGCACGCTCAACAGATCCGATCGGCACCCGACCCTCGCAACTCATAATCCGTTGGTCGGAGGTTCGAATCCTCCCCGGCCCGTCGCATGGACAAGTCGCACTGGCACGCGGCTCCGAGAACCGGATCACCCCGGCCCACGCGGCATCGAGCGAGGGCGGCAAGGGCACTCGTAGCGGGCTTCGTCGTACTCCATGTGTGGCAATGCCTCCCCGCCCTGCCGTGCCCGTGCGGGGGATTCTCGGCTAGCGCCTGATGGTGTTGTGAACATCGAGAATGTCGGGCTCGTCTGGGTCGATTCCGACATCGGCAAGGACTGGCATCAGGCGCTTACGCTCCTGGCGATTTTCCTCAGCTCGGGGTCGGACCTGCCTATCCGACCCGAGCGAGGGCGGGTCGTACTTCTCAGCTACTCCCGCAGCCCGGCGGCTTCGAGGGCCTCAGCCCACTCGCCGAAGTACTCGATCCGCACCATCCTGCCGTTACGGAAGGTCGCCACCTGGTGGTAGAGCTCCGCGTCGATCTCAAGGCCGCTCCCCTTGCCTTTCCCGTAATGGCGAAGCCGCGTCGCCACTCGGTCCCCGACGTCGACCCACTCCTGTGGCTTCAGCCGCAGCTCCTCGAACGTATCGTCGAGCCCTTCCCAGAAGCGCCTCACCTCCTCGGGCCCTCGGCACGAGTCCGACGACTGGCGCGCCGGAAGAACCCACTCGACCTCGGGATCGAAGTCCTTGACGGCTGCGTCGAAGTCGCGCCGGTTGTATGCATCGATGAAGTCCCGCACCATCTCGACGTTCTTCCGCGACATCGCGGGCTCAGTATGTCGCGTCGCTTCGGGCTTGACGACTACGGGAACATGTGTTCGTGCGATGCGACTTCTGCGGCAGCCCTCGTCCCCGGTGGTCGTACCCAATCCGTGGCGGGACGCGGAGCGCCTGCGATGACTGTCGGCAGGCGATCGAGGCAGACGATCGGGAGGCTCTGCTTAAGCGGTCGCTCCTCATTCCCATCCCGCGCACGCTGCCGGATCGCTACGCGCCCCGCTTCCGTGAGGTTGCCAAGCGGCTGCATGCCGGGTTCTGGGAGCAGCGGGACAGCCAACCGTATCCACTCGCTGATCGATAAGTAAGAAGAGGCCCCCGCTGGGGCAGGGGCCCCTCCATGTCAGCCGCTACGGCTTTGGGTTGCCGTGGCTAACCGTCAGATCGTCGGAGATGTCCGGCTTGCAGACGTGCTTGTGGCTGGAAGTCCGCTTCAGGTACTTCCTCGTCGCCTTTGCGTAGTAGGTCCCCGGCGGCGTCTGTCCTGTCTGCATCTGCCAATGGCCATCCCGGTCGGTGATGGCCGTTCCGACGAGGAGGTCAGGTCCCTCCAATCTCCTTCGAACGTTGACCTGCCGCTTCCTCTCACAGCGCGCCTTCGCGGAGGTCACCCTGCCCGAGAAGGCGTCGCTTTGGGCGCCCTGGCCCCGTTGAAAGTGGATCGTCACGGTCGACTCGAATCTCGCGGTGTGGGCTGTCGCCACCACCGCCAGCACCGCAAATGCTGCGCCCGCGAGCGCAGCCACGACCGCGACCACAAAAGCTCGTCTCATCCAATGCACCTCCTCCTGCCGGTTGCTTCGCGGCGGCGCGACCCGAAGGACGGGCGGGGACGCCTTTCACAGCGCCCGTCTTGTGCTGCGCCTCGAGAGCATCCCCGCCACATCCCGGTCGGCCTGTCTGTGCCACTGACTCGAACAAGCCGGCTCGCGAAAAGTTGCGGAGCCGGCCGGGTCGTGACTGGGATGCTGACAACAGAAATGGGGCCGCGGTGCGCGAACACCCGGCCCCCCGGCTCCGGTCAAGCGCGACTCGCCCGGACGCCCGGGGAAGGCTACTTGCGCTCGTCCGCTCAACATGAGAGGAGGCGGTGAATGGCGCGCAAGCTAGAACGAACCAGCACCCCGGGCATCCGTGGGCATTGGCGACTCGTTGTCGTTATCCGACAGCAACTCGCCAGGCGTGCGACTGTGGCCTAGGATCGCCGGCGATGCACCGGGTTGGCGTACGACTCGCGGCGTCAGACCGTGTCGCACTGACCGTCGTCTTCAGCGTTGTGGCGGCGACCCTGGGCGGCTTGACCGTTCAGGGCGCTGAGGCCGCTGTTCATCGCGTGAGGTTCGGCCACTCGGTCGAGGGAACGAAGCTCGTCGCCGTGCGCATCGGCGACCCCGGCGCCCAGCGCACCGGCCTCGTCGTGGGCTCGATCCACGGCGATGAGACCGCCGGCCATGAGACCGTCCGCGTCCTCGAGCACCGCTACCGCGATGCAGGGCACGTGACGCTGTGGGTCGTCAAGACGGTCAACCCGGACGGAGTCGCCGCCAACACCCGCAAGAACGCCCACGGCGTCGATCTGAACCGCAACTTCTCGTATCGCTGGACGGACGCTGTTCCGAAGTCGAGCGGCTACTACCCCGGGCCGCACCCGTTTTCCGAGCCCGAGACGAGGGCCGTGCGGCGCCTCGTCGAGCGCATCAAACCGAACGTGACGATCTGGTACCACCAGCCGTGGGGGCAGGTCCTGCTTCCGTGCCACGGCCCCGCCAGGGTGCAGAAGCGGTATGCCCACCTCGCGCATTGGCCGACCAAGCGGTGCAGGGGACAGCACCTGCACGGAACCGCGACGAGCTGGCAGAACCACCACCTCAAGGGCCGGGCGTTCGTGGTCGAGCTCCGGGACCGTGAGCTCTCGGACCGTCAAGCCCGCCGACATGCCCGCGCCGCGGTCAAGGTCGCGAGGAGCGGATCCGGGCACGCCGCGACAACCCCGTCGACGGTGGGAGGTGGTCACGCAGCCCGCGCCGCCGAGGGCAGATCGCGGCTGAAGCCACCGCCGATCCACGCCGACCCGATCCCGTATGGGCACAAGCGCAAGGGTCAGATGGCGCGCTACTCCAAGCGCCATTACGGTGACCGTCAGTGGCGGCTCCGCGACCCGAAGGTGATCGTCCTGCATTACACGGCCCTGGCAACGTACGGCTCCGCCTGGAGGACGTTCGCGTCGAACGCTCCCAATCGCGGCGAGCTGCCGGGCGTGTGCTCGCACTTCGTCGTCGGCAAGAACGGCCGCATCCAGCGGACCGTTCGACCCGCGATCCGCTGCCGGCACACGATCGGCCTGAACTACACGGCGATCGGGGTGGAGATGGTGCAGGAGACCGGCCCCGGTTCCCACTGGGCGGATCGCCAGATCCTGCATCGCCACCGCCAGATTCACCGTGCGCTTCGCCTCGTGGGCTGGCTGAAGCAGCGCTACGGGATCAGGATGCGCAACATCATCGGGCACGCGATGGCGAACGACAGCCCGTACTTCAAGGACCTCGAGGGCTGGCGGAACGACCACACCGATTGGCTCAAGCGGGACGTGCAGAGGTTCCGCCGCCGGCTTGACCGGATGCTCGACGGCTAACGCCGCGCCCGGGTTGATTTACGCGGCCTGAGAGCTCGAGCGTCATCAGCACCGCCGCAACCGCGTAGAAGGGCGAAAGCAGGATGTTCGTGAGGGCCTCGCCGGCCCAGTCGCTGAGCAGGGGCTCGTGGATCACGCCGTGAACGAGATCGAGAGCGGCGTCGGTAAGCAGCTCGCTCGCGAGCGTGATCGGCAGCAGCACCACGAGCACCGTCCAAAACGAGCCTCGGACGAGCTGCCGGCTGCGGGCGAAGGCGCGGCGCACGGTCACCCCCTCGAGCTCGACGAGCGGCCCGGCAAGCGCGAACCAGGCGAAGAAGACGATCCCGGGGACGATGAGCAGGAGGAGCCCGATCGCCGTGCCGAGCCCGAACAGGACGTCGACCGCGATCAGGCGCCGGTACGAGAGCCGTCGCGCCACCGCACGTAGCGGGGGCGGCGCCGATCGTTCTCCCTGGCGCAACGCCAGCCCCACTGCGCCGGCGTAAAACACCTCGCCGAGCAGGCTCGTCAGCGCCTGGAGGACAAGGCCGGCGATGATGGCCACGTTGCCGGGGTCGGTCAGCTCGCTGGGGCTCAAGACCTGGATCCCGCTCACCCGGTTTGCTGCCGCGTCGAGCAGGCCGAGCGGCACGAACACGGCGGCGCCCAGAGCGAGGAGATACCCGGCTCGCACCAGGAAGGCCCGGACGGTGCGAAGGTAGATATCCCGAGCCCTCACTGAGCGCCGACCCTATCCGCGCCTGCGGCGCCGCTACGCTGCGCCGATGCTCGCGGGTAGGCGGACCAACGGCGTGACGCTCGCCGCAATCGGCGCAGCGCTGGTCGCAACCGGCTGCGGCGGAGGCGGCAGCCAAAGCAGCAGGTCGACGGCGGCGAGCGATGAGCCGCTCACGAAGCGGGAGCTGATCGCCAGCGGCGACTCGATCTGCGGCCAGGCTGGCGAGCAGTTCCAGGAGCTCCAGCAGAGCCCGCCGACGACGGCCCAAGGCGCGGCGGAGCTGACGCAGAAGCTGATCGACATTCAGCAGAGCGAGCTGAGCCGGCTCCGCGACCTCAACGCCCCGGCGTCCCTCCAGTCGAGCCTCGACGGCTATCTGAAGGCTCTCGAGAAGAACATCGCGGTCCTGAAGCAGGGATTGAGGGCTGCCCAGCAGAATGACGCCGCGGCCTACGCGAAGGCACAGGCAAAGGCCGTCCGCGAGCAGGTCGAGCGCCTCCAGCTCGCTCGAGCGGTCGGCTTCAAGGAGTGCAGCCGGCCGGCTGGCACCGCGCCGGGCAACGCGGGCGGCTAGCGTCGGCGAATGCGCGGGCGCCGCCGGCGCGTCCTATGCGCCGGTTGCAGATTCGCCGAGTTAGGAGGGAAACCCGCCGGCGGAGCGAAACAACCGGCCGTGAGCAAGACGGCCACCAAGTCTCGTCCAGCGCAGTCACGCTCGCGGGGGAGCCAGGCGCGGCCGCGCCGCAACGGGCGCCCGTCGGCCCAGAGCGGCAAGACGCTCTCCGGCTACATCACGGAGCGCTTCGACGAGTTCTCGCGCTCGCAGAAGGACGTCGCCCGCTACATCGTCGACCACCTCGACGAGGCTGCGTTCCAGACGGCGGAGGAGCTGGCTCGCCGCGCGAGCACCTCGTCGTCGACGGTCGTGCGCTTCTCCCAGGCGCTTGGCTTCGAGGGGTATCCGGAGCTTCAGCAGGCGGCGATCGAGGAGTACCGCAATCGGGCCGCCGAGGAGGCAACCGGGGGTGGCCAGCTGTTCGACTTCGACCACTCCGAGTTCGAGGCATCGCTGGCAACCGACCACGCCGACGTCGAGGACACCGCCCGCAACATGACGCGAGAGCAGGTGGAGGCATGCGTCTCGGCGCTCGCGGGGGCGCACCGGGTGATGCTGGTCGGCGTGGACCAGATGGCGTTCTTTGCGAGCTACCTCCGTCACCTGCTCGCGCTCCTCGACATTCGCGCTGAGGTCGTCACGAGCCCGCGGCAGGACTCGATCACCAGGCTCAGCCGGGTGGACGATGACACGCTCGTCATCGCGTTCTCGGCGGGCCGTGCGCATCCGCTCGTCGTCCGCGCGATGAAGCTCGCCCGGCACCGCCAGGCGCGCACCCTCTCGATCAGCGACGCGACCCTCTCGGAGGTCGGCGAGCACGCGGAGCTGACGCTCTACTACTCCTCGAACAGCCCATCGTTCACGCGCTCGAACTCAGCGCTGCTCGCGATCATCCAGGCGCTCGCCTACGGTGTCTACGCCCGCGACAAGGCGGCGTTCAAGGACCGCATCCGCGCGTTCAAGCTGAAGTAGCCCCTTTTTCCGCACCGTGCGGCTTCCGGTTTCCCCGCGTCGCGTGTTCCGACCTCCTACGCCTCTAGCGTTCGCGGCCGTGAGGACTGGCAGGCCCAGGCGGTTGCTCGGGCCGACCGTCGTCGCCGCGGCCGTGCTCGCGGTATTCGCCCTCGTCCTCTGGGCGGTTGCGCTGTGGGTTTCGTGGGGCGGCGAGTGCCCGAATTCAAGCCGTCGGAGCGGCGGGCTGGACAAGGGAATCTCGGTGTGGCCGCCTGCCGCGCGATGCCTCGATCCGCATGGGAATTCCTTCTGGCACCAGGCGCTGCCATGGGCGCCGTGGGCGATCGGCGTGCTGGTCTTAGCGGCGGCCGCGATCCTCCTGACGGGGCTCGTGGTCGCCATCCGCGACCTGCGGCGCCCGGCCGCGGTCGGCCCGCCGCGATCCCTCGCGACGCTCGGGGCGTTGCCCCCGGCCCAACCTCCACGCGGTCAGCACTGCGCGTCGAAGGAAGCGGCATCCGCCGACCGGGACCCGCCCGCCATGGCGGCCTAAGTGGCGACTCACGCAAATACGCCGCGTTCTGGCGGCGTCTGGAGTCGCCTGGCGGCGCGCAGCGGGCTCGACGACGTATCGAACATCGCCTTCGCCCGCCGCGCTTGCCAGCCACGCCCAGCCACTCGCCAGAGCCGCGCTGTACTTACTTGAGGCGCCACTAAGCCCCTCGGCGGCGCACCCGCCACGGAGTAGTACGTAGGCCGTCGGATTCATCGCCCGAGCCCGACGAAGGCGCGAGCCGCTCCCCTATATTCCACCCGATGACGGAGAGAGCGACATTCCGTGTCAAGCGGGGCCTCGCCGAGATGCTGAAGGGCGGAGTGATCATGGACGTGACCACCGCCGAGCAGGCTCGAATCGCCGAGGACGCGGGGGCCGTCGCGGTGATGGCGCTCGAGCGCGTGCCGGCGGACATCCGCGCGGCCGGCGGTGTGGCCCGGATGGCGAGCCCGCGGGTGATCAAGGAGATCCAGGAGGCAGTCACCATCCCGGTGATGGCGAAGGCCCGGATCGGTCACTTCGCCGAGGCGCAGGTCCTCCAGTCGCTCGAGGTCGACTACATCGACGAGTCGGAGGTCCTGACGCCGGCGGACGAGGCGCACCACATCGACAAGCATGACTTCGAGGTGCCCTTCGTATGCGGCGCGACCAACTTGGGCGAGGCGCTTCGGCGCATCGGCGAGGGCGCGGCCATGATTCGCTCCAAGGGCGAGGCCGGGACCGGCAACATCGTCGAAGCAGTCCGGCACCTCCGCGGCATCGTCGGCGGGATCAAGCGTCTGACCACGCTGAGCCCCGAGCAGCTTGCCGCTGAGGCCAAGGAGCTCGGCGCGCCCGTCGAGGTCGTCCGCGAGGTTGCCGAGACCGGCTGGCTACCCGTGCCGCTCTTCTGCGCGGGGGGCATCGCGACGCCAGCAGATGCGGCGCTCGTGATGCAGCTCGGCGCTGAGGGTAATTTCGTCGGCTCGGGGATCTTCAAGTCCGAGGACCCGGAGCGTCGTGCCCGCGCGATCGTGGAGGCGACGACTCACTTCGACGACCCCGACAGGGTGGCGGCGGCCTCGATGGAGCTCGGAGAGCCGATGCGGGGGGACGACATCGCGCAGCTCGCGGCAGAGGGCGAGCTTCTGCAGCAGCGCGGGGCCTAGTGGTACCTCTCACAACGTTGCACCGCAAATGGCGGCCCCAGACGCCGCCATGCTGCGCGGCGCCTACGGCGCCTACGGCATCCATGCCTGGTCGCTCGCGTGCGGTCATGCACGCCATGCTCCCTGCGTCCTTGCCTGGCGACGTCCGTGCCTCCCCATTTCCGGCACAACGTCGGGAGAGGCACCACTAGTGGATCGCTCCAGCGCCTTGCCGCCCCAGCCCGGAGCGGGAAGTCGGTTGCGAATCGGCGTGCTGGCCAGCCAGGGAGATTTCGCCGCGCATGAGGAGGTGCTGCGTTCGCTTGGGGCGGAACCGGTTCAGATCCGAACTCCCGAGGAGCTCGAGGGTCTCGACGGCCTCGTCATTCCGGGCGGCGAGAGCACGACGATCACCAAAGCGATCGAGCGCGACCGCCTGGAGCCGGCGATTCGGGCGCATACGGAGGCCGGGAGGCCGATCCTCGGCACCTGCGCGGGGATGATCGTCTGCGACCGCGACCACCTGGGCCTCGTTGACGCGGTCGCTGAACGCAACGCCTTCGGCCGCCAGATCGCGAGCTTCGAAACCGAGCTAGAGGTCGACGGGCTCGGCCCGGACCCACTGCGGGCCGTGTTCATCCGCGCACCGCGGATCGCCAGCTATGGCGACGGCGTTGAGGTCCTGGCTCGCGTGGACGCCTATCCCGTCGCCGTGCGGCAGGGCCGGATCGTGCTGTGCGCGTTCCACCCAGAGCTCACCGACGACTCCAGGGTGCACGCGCTCCTCATGGCTCTCGCGACCGCGGCGCGCGAGGAGCCGACCGGTGAGGCGGCTACGCAGGAGCGCCAGGCCGATGCGTGATCCAAGGGTCGAGAACCTCGCCCGGATCCTGGTGCGGTACTCCATCAAGCTGAAAGAGGCCGACACGGTCGCAATCCGCGGGCCGACGGCCGGTGAGCCTCTGATCGCGGCGGTCTACGAGGAGGCGCTTCGGGCCGGCGCGA
This sequence comes from Actinomycetota bacterium, assembly GCA_046729615.1. Classification (GTDB taxonomy): domain Bacteria; phylum Actinomycetota; class Thermoleophilia; order Solirubrobacterales; family 70-9; genus AC-56. The sequence goes on along the minus strand of JBKPHA010000051.1, from coordinate 24,230 downwards.
ATCCCACGGTAGCGCTCTCATTCAACGGCCAGTCGGCTGCCTACTTCCGCAACGCCTCCGACGCCCAGCTCGACTGGGTCTCGCCGGTCGCCCGTTGGGAGACGGAGGAGTGCGACGCCAACATCGTGATCGGCGCCGAGATCAACACCCGTGAGCTCTCGCAGGTCCCCCCGGAGCGCCAGGCCAGGCGCCGCGCCGCCACCAGGCAGCTGATGGAGACAACCCTGAGGCGAACCGCGGAGGGGGAGTTCCGCTGGGTCTACACGCTGTTCCCGACGCCGGCGTACGCATCGGATGCCGAGATGAGCCTCGCGGAGTTCGAGAACTTCTACTACACGGCCTGCTTCGCCGACGCGGACGATCCGGTGGAGGCCTGGCGCAAGGCTTCGGAGGAGTGGAAGCGCCTCGCCGACTGGATCGAGGGCCACGAAGAGGTCCACGTGACGGCGCCCGGCACCGACATTACTCTCGGCATCGCCGGCCGCAAGTTCATCGCGGCCGACGGCGAGCACAACATGCCCGACGGCGAGTTCTTCACCGCGCCCGTCGAGGATTCCGTCGAGGGCGTGGTCTCATTCCACCTGCCTGCGATGGTGGGTGGGCGCGAGGTGGTGGGAACCCGGCTGCGGTTTGAAGCCGGCAAGGTGGTCGAAGCGAGCGCCGAGCGAGGCGAGGGCTACCTCGTCAGCCTGCTGGACACGGACGAGGGCGCGCGCAGGCTCGGCGAGCTGGGGATTGGTACCAACTTCGGCATCGACCGTGGCACCCGCGACGTGCTGCTCGACGAGAAGATCGGTGGGACCGTCCACATGGCGGTTGGGGCGAGCTATCCCGAGTGCGGGGGCAAGAACGAGAGCGCTGTTCACACCGACCTGGTATGCGACCTGCGCCAGGGTGGGCTGATCGAGGTCGACGGCGAGCCGTTCCAGGAGGACGGGCGCTTCGTCGCCTGATTCCCCGCGGGCGCCGCGCTTGCGAGAGTCAGGACCCTCGTTCCAGGTGCGCCTTCAGGCTCTCCATGTTCCGGCGCATCTCCTTCCGTGCCTGCGGGCGAACGACCAGCGGCACTAGCAGCTTGCCCAGGCCGTGCCCCTCGAAGTCGAGCTCGATCGTCACGCGTGAACGTGTACCTCCCTCGACCGACTCGACGGTTCCACTGAAGATTCCCCTTACGGGGCCATCGATGCCGCGGCCCGCCCAGCGGCTGGGCGGATCGTACGTCGTGACCTCGGTGGTCATCGGTATGTCGCGACGACCGACCCGCCGGGTCACGACGAGCCGCGATCCGACCGCGATTGGGCCATCACCTTCCACGCGCGTGGCCACGGCGCTTTCCTGCCACTCCGGGAGCCGCGCGGGGTCGGTGGCGTACCGGAAGACCTCCTCCGGCGGCCGGGAAATCTCGGTACTGGACACGATTGCTGCCATTGCTCCTCCCTTCCGCGCCATCGAGATCATCCTCCTTCACGCCATCGGGCGACGTACGGGATAGTCGCCCGACGCTCCGTGCGCAGCCCGACACCCGGTCGGCGATCTGACAACGCTATCGACCGCAACTTCCGCGGCCCTCACCTGTTCATAGGGCGACGACACCGCTCAAAGCTTCCGTGGCCAGGGGCTCGGTGTCGGGCTTACATACGGGATGCCGAGGCCGTGGCGGCCGGGCAAGAAGCCCGGCCGCCTTGCGGGTCGCGGCCGGGCTCGGGACCGCTCCTAGTATGTGAGTGCCATGTCCGGACACTCGAAGTGGTCCTCGATCAAACACAAGAAGGCCGCCGCCGACGCGCGGCGAGGCCAGCTCTTCACCAAGCTCGCGCGCGCGATCACGGTGGCCGCGCGCGAGGGCGGGGGCGGCCCAGACGCGAACTTCACCCTCGCTGCTGCGATCCAGAAGGCCCGCGACTTCTCGATGCCCAAGGACGCGATCCAGCGCGCGATCGATCGCGGCACCGGAGTGGGCGGCGATGCCGAGGCCATCCAGCGCGTCGTATATGAGGGGTATGGCCCCGCGGGCGTCGCCATCCTGGTCGAGGTCCTCACCGACAACCGCAACCGGACGAGCGGCGAGCTGCGCCACACGTTCGACAAGAACGGCGGCAGCCTCGGCGAGCCGGGTTCGGTGGCCTGGGTGTTCGAGAAGCGCGGCGTGGTCATGGTCGACGCTGACCGCTACTCCGAGGACGATCTGATTCCGGCAATCGACGCTGGCGCCGAGGACGTGACCATGGAGGGCGACTCGCTCAAGGTCGTGACGGCCGCGGAGAATCTGACCGTGGTCCGCGAGGCTCTCGAGGACGCCGGAGTGGACATCGAGTCCGCGGAGCTCACCCTGGAGCCGAAGAGCGTGGTCGCGGTGACCGGAAGCGACGCGCAGGCTGTGATGCGCTTGGTCGAGGCCCTCGATGATCACGACGATGTCGAGGCCGTGCACGCGAACTTCGACATCCCAGCCGAGGTGCTGGAGGAGATCGCGGCGTGAGGATCTCCGGACTTCGATCCGGAGCCTGGACCTGAAACCTGCGTGGCGCTGCCTGCGCGGTGAACGGGGTATCACCTATCGGCAGACGGATCCGAAGAGGAGGCGGGCGATGCGATATGAGCGGCTGGGGCAGACGGATCTGAAGGTCTCGCGCATCTCCTTCGGCACGTGGCAGGTGGGCGGAGACTGGGGCGCGATCGACACCGAGTAGGCGAAGGTCGCTATGCGGCGCGCCGTGAATCTCGGGATCAACTTCTTCGACACCGCACAGGCGTACGGTTGGGGCCGCTCGGAGTGGCTCCTGGGTCAGGCGCTCGCACCCGAGCTTCGCTCCAGCCGCGAGCAGTTCATCATCGCCACCAAGGGCGGCCTGCGCCCGCAGGACGGAGGAATCCGGCGTGACTCCAGCCCCGAGTGGCTGCGGCAGTGCATCGAGCAGAGCCTCCGCGAGCTCGGCATCGACTGCGTCGACCTCTACCAGGTGGCACTGGCCCGATCCCGAAACGCCGTTCGAGGAGACCGCGGCGGTCCTCGAGGAGTTCGTGCGGGAGGGCAAGGCCCGCTACATCGGGGTTTCGAATTTCGATGCGCGCCAGATGGCGATCTTCGAGCGCACACGGCGAATCGACACCCTCCAGCCGCCGTATCACCTCTTCCGCCGCCAGATCGAGGAGGAGATCCTTCCGTACTGCCGGGAGCACGGCATCGGCGTGCTCGTCTACAGCCCGCTCGCCCACGGCCTCCTCACCGGCAAGATCGACGGGGACATGGAGTTCGACGCGGGCGACTGGCGGCGCCACAGCAAACTCTTCACCGGCGAGGAGCTCCGCCGCAACGTCGCGACCGTACGCGAGCTCAAGCGCCACGCCGAGCGCCGTGGCTGGACCGTGGCCCAGCTCGCGATCGCCTGGCCGTTGGCGACGCCTGACGTCGATGCCGCGATCGTCGGCGCCCGCAACCCGGAGCAGATCGAGGGCACCGCTCCGGCGGGCGACATCGACCTCTCGGCCCGCGATCGCGAGGAGATCGAGGAGGTCCTGGAGGGGGCCGTCCCGGTGGGGGGCCCGAGTCCCGAACCCGTCTAACGAGCAGGTAGCAGGCAGCAGGGAGAGATCGCGGGGTGCTACCTGCTCCATGCTCCCTGCTTTCGGGGAGGCATCCGGCCGCAAAGCCAGAATCACTACGCATGATCGTTGTGATGGGCATCGACCCAGGCGTGGCGAGCACGGGCTTCGGCGTCGTGCGGGCCGCCGGTGGGAGGATCAGCGCCGTCGACGGCGGCGTCATCGAGGCTCCGCCGGGCGAGCCGACCGCAGAACGCCTGGCCCGGATCCATGAGGAGCTGGACCAGCTCATCGGCTGGCACGAGCCCGCGGCGCTCGCCCTGGAGGACGTGTACTTCGGCAAGAATGTCCGCTCCGCAATCGGAGTCGGGCAGGCGCGCGGGGTGGTCATGCTCGCCGCCGCCAAGCGCGGGATCGCGTGCTTCGACTACACGCCGCAGGCGGTAAAGATGGCGGTGTGCGGGACGGGCGCGGCCGCCAAGAAGCAGGTGCAGCGCATGGTGGGGACGCTGCTGGGGCTCCCGCAGCCGCCGGAGTCGGACCACGCCGCCGATGCGCTCGCCGTGGCGATCTGCCACGCGGCGCATGCCCAGACGGCCCGACACCTCGCCGGGCAGCTCAGCGGGGTCGGCTCGGCGTGATCGCGTCCGTTCGCGGCGAGGTGCTGGTCCGCCGACCCGACCATGTGGTGATCGAGGCGGGCGGGGTGGGCTATCGCCTGGCCGTCTCCACCGAGACCCTGAAGGCCGTGCCCAGCCGGGGCAAGCAGGCGACCCTGCACGCACATCTCGTCGCGCGCGACGACTCGCTGTCGCTTTACGGGTTCGCGAGCGAAGAGGAGCGCGACCTCTTCCTTCACCTTACGTCGGTCTCGGGCATCGGCCCGAAGGTGGCGGTTGCGATCCTCTCCGGCGGATCGCCGCGCGAGCTGCTTCGCGCCATCGCGGCGGGCGACGCCAAGCGCTTCCAGTCGGCGCCTGGCGTCGGCAAGCGAACCGCCGAGCGGCTGATCGTGGAGCTTCGCGAGAAGATCGCGGGCGAGCTGACCGAAGGCATCCCCGCGGCGAACACGGCATCGGAGGACGGCGAGCCGCGGGCGCTCGCGCGCGAGGGCCTGATGCACCTGGGGTACACGCTGACGGAGGCCGAGGGGCTGCTTGAGGGCGCCGAGGGCTCGAGCGCCGAAGAGCTGATCAACGCCGCGCTTCGCCGCGCCGCGCAGGGATCAGGGGCTCGCCCGTGAGCGTCTCGCGCGACCTTGGCATCGCGGCCGCGAGCGGGCGCGACGCGACCGATCAGGAGCGGCCGGGCGACGGGCAGCTCGCGGGCGGTGAGGAGGAGCTCGATTCCTCGCTTCGCCCGGCGCACCTCGCCGACTTCGTCAACCAGGAGCAGGTCACGGCGCAGCTCGAGGTGTTCATCGAGGCCGCGAAGCGGCGCGGCGAACCGCTCGACCACGTCTTGCTGGCAGGCCCGCCCGGTCTCGGCAAGACGTCGCTGGCGAACATCGTCGCGGCCGAGCTCGGTGTATCGCTCGTTCAGACCGCGGGCCCCGCCCTCGAGCGAAAGGCGGACATCGCCGCCTTCCTGACCGCGCTCGAGCCTGGATCGGTCTTCTTTATCGACGAGATCCATCGCCTCTCGCGCGCGATCGAGGAGACGCTCTACCCCGCGATGGAGGAGCGCCGGCTGCCCGTGGTGCTGGGGCAGGGGGCGGGCGCACGGACGGTCACGCTCGACCTGCCGCCGTTCACCCTCGTCGGCGCAACGACCCGCACCGGGCTGCTCACCACACCGCTGCGCGATCGCTTCGGCGTCTGCCACCGCTTGGAGCACTACGCGCCGGAGGACCTGGCCCGGATCGTTCGCCGGTCGGCGCGGATACTCCGAGTCGAGGTCGAGCCCGACGGGGAGCGCGAGATCGCCGAGCGCTCCCGTGGGACTCCGCGGGTGGCCAATCGCCTGCTGAAGCGCGTGCGCGACTTCGCGGAGGTCCGAGGCGCGGGCGTGGTCACCGGCGCTGTCGCGCGCGAGGGGCTCGGGCTGCTGGAGGTGGATGCCGCCGGGCTCGACCGCCACGACCGCGCGATCCTCGACGCGATCGGGACTAAGTTCGGGGGCGGGCCGGTGGGCCTTTCGACGCTTGCGGCAGCCGTCGACGAAGAACAGGACACGATTGAGGACGTCTATGAGCCCTACCTGCTCCAGCAGGGCTTGATCAAGCGGACCCCACGGGGGCGGGTGATGACGTCTCGAGGGTTCGAGCACCTCGGTTTGCCCCTGCCCGACCAGGCGTCGAGCTTGTTTTGAAGCACGTAGCAGGTTGCCGGGAGACGTCGCGGGCGCCTCTACATGCTCCACGCTCCCTACTTGTTCCGAGGCACGAAATGGACCCTCGCTACGCTTACGCGCGTGCCGTTCTTCATCTGTCCGAACTGCGGGAATCGCGAGCTGAGCTCCGAGCGCATGGCGGGGTTGTCGGCGCGGCCCAAGGGCTGCTCGAAGTGCGGCTTCGGGTTCATCTTCGAGCTGCTCGACGACTATTACCCTGCGCCTGAGGCCGCGTTCTTCGTCTGCGATCAGGAGGGCCGGGTCCTCGACGTGGGTAAGGGCGGATTCGAGCTCACCGGCCTGAAGGACGAGCAGGTGATCGGGCGGCCGGTTCAGGAGGTGCTCGGCCTGCAGTGGATCGACGAGGGCGACGGTGGTGAGGTCGCCGACGTGAACGGCGACGGCGTCACGGATCCGATCGAGACGACCCTCGAATGGGGCGTTCGGTCGCTGGGGAAGCGGGTGCACGTGAACGCCGAGGGAGATCTGCCCGCCGAGGCCGTCGCCGACCTGTTTCCGGCCTACGATGAAGACGGCGGGCTGCTCCTGGTCCTGACGCCCCGGTAGTTTTGTTCGGCCAGGCGTCGACCTGGCGCAGGCGCTCGCGACCGCGAGGAGAGAAGGCAATCCACTTGACGTTCGAAGGCTGATGGGTTCCCGCCGCCGCAACGTTTTCATCATCGGGCTGGTCCTGGCGCTGCTGGTGCTCTCGGGGCTGGTGATCGCGACCAAATCCACCGTGCTCGGTCTCGATCTGAAGGGGGGAACGCAGCTCGTCTACGACGCCCGGCCAACGCCGCAGACCCCGAACGTCGATGCGAGCGCGATTGATCGGGCAATAAACATCATTCGCACGCGGATCGACAAGTTCGGCGTTGCGGAGCCGGAGATCTCACGGGTTGGAGAGACCGGTATCCAGGTGGGCCTCCCAAACGTCCAGAACGCCCAGCAGGCGATCCAGCTGGTGGGGAAGACGGCGCAGCTCTACTTCTACGACCTCGAGGCGAACATCATCCCGCCGCCCAAGAAGGGTGTGCCGAAGGACCCGAAGACGAGCCCGGATCCAAATCCGAATATCTACACGGTCCCGGATCTCTGGAGCGCGGTCCAGTTCGCGCAGAAGCAAAAGCCGTCCTGCGACGGCTGTACGACCAGCGGCCCGACCTACTACCTGTTCGACAAGAACTCGCACAAGCTCCTTGCGGGACCTGCGGAGCGGGAGAAGGACCTCTTCGTGCAGTTCCGCAACGAGAAGCAGCCATCCGGCTCGGTAGCCGAGACGGTGCCGCAGGGAACGGTCATCGCGGCTGCACCGAACAGCCCGTCGCTCTCGCTTTCGCAGGCCCAGCTGGCGAACGCCCCGCAGTACGTGTTGAACGACCGTCCCGCCCTCAACGGCACCGAGATCAAGAGTCCCGAGCAGAACTTCGACCCCACGACTCAGCAGCCGATCGTCACGTTCGACTTCCAGGGTGACGGGCAATCGGCATTCCAGAACGTCACGCAGCAGATTGCCGAACGCGGCCGCGCCAGCGCGCCGATCGGGACGCTGGACGCCAACCAAGCCGCGCAGTACTCCCAGCACTTCGCGATCGTCCTCGACAACCAGGTCTTCTCGTCGCCGATCATCAACTTCATCGAGAACCCAACTGGGATCGATGGCCGGAACGGCGCGGAGATCTCTGGGAACTTCACGATCAGCTCCGCGCAGGACCTTGCGACGATCCTCCAGGCGGGCGCGTTGCCGGTGAAGCTCGTGCTGGTGAGTCAGAGCACGGTCTCGGCAACGCTCGGGCAGCAGGCCCTGGACCAGGGGATCAAGGCCGGGATCGTGGGGCTGGCCGTCATCGTCCTCTTCCTGCTCCTCTACTACCGGCTCCTCGGGGCCGTGGCGGTGCTGGGCCTGGCCGTGTACGGCGTGATCTTCTTCGCCCTCGTCAAGTTGATCCCGATCACGCTGACCCTGCCCGGGATAGCAGGATTGATCCTGACTATCGGGGTGGCGGCCGACGCCAACATCGTCATCTTCGAGCGAATAAAGGAGGAGGCGCGAGCCGGGCGATCACCCTTGTCCGCGATTGCCCAGGGGTACCGGCGCGGCATCGCGACGATCATCGACGCGAACGTCATCACGCTGTTTACGGCGTTCATCCTCTTCGTCCTCGCGACCGCGGGGGTGAAGGGCTTCGCATTCACGCTCGGCATCGGCACGCTCGTGTCGCTGTTCACCGCGGTCCTGTTCACCCAGGCCGTGCTCAGCGCGACCGGGCGATCCTCGCTTCTTCACTCTCCCCGCGCTCTCGGTGCAGGTCCGCAGCGGGTTCGCTGGCACTTCGATTTCAGCGGCGCCAGCCGGTGGTTCTTCACGATGTCGGGGATCATCCTGACGATCGGGGCCGTCTCGCTCGCTACGAAGCAGCTCAACCTCGGGATCGACTTCACGTCCGGGGCCAAGATCACGGCGAGCCTGACGAAGCCGGCCTCGATCGATCAGGTCCGAAACGCTCTCGAGAACGCCGGCGTCGACAACGTCTCGAGCGCCGAGATCCAGACGGTTGACAACCCGAGACTGGGCGCGAACGTCATCGAGATCCAGGGCAAGATCCCGATCAAGCAGGTCAACTCGACGGTCCAGAAGACGCTGCAGCAGGACTTTGGCCTGACGCGCGGGTCCGACTCGTTCAGCAGCACCAGCGTCGGCCCGACCTTCGGCGCCCAGGTGGCTCGCAGTGCCGTGATCGCGATCATCTTCTCGCTGCTCGTGATCGCCGCCTACATGGCGATCCGGTTCGAGGCGAAGTACGCGATCCCGGTGATCATCGCCCTGGCGCACGACATTCTGATCACGGGCGGCGTCTACTCACTCACGGGCAGGGAGGTGACCAGCGGCACCGTCGCGGCCTTCTTGACCATCCTCGGCTACTCGATGTACGACACGGTGATCGTGTTCGACCGCATCCGCGAGAACGTGCCCCGAATGCCGCGCGCCGCCTTCGCGCAGATCGCGAACAAGTCGATGAGCGAGGTCTTGACGCGGTCGCTGATCACCGGGCTCTCGACCGTCTTCCTCGTCACCATGCTGCTCGTCTTCGGCGGTACCACGCTCCAGGACTTCGCGTTCGCGATGATGGTGGGTGTGGCCTCGGGGGCGTACTCGTCGATCTTCATCGCGACCCCGGTGCTGACCCACTGGAAGGAGCGCGAGCCCGCGTACCGGGCACGGCGCCAGCGCCTGATCGACGAGATGGGCTACCTGCCGACCTTCCCGGAGGAGAACGTCGTGGCGAAGGTCGGCGAGCAACGGGAGCCGGCGCCCGCCGCTCGCGTGCCCGCGCCGGTCGCCGCTGGGTCCGAGGCCGTGGCGGTCGAGGAGCCGCAGGCCGAGCCCGCGGCCGGGGAGGTAGATGGCGGCGAGCGCGCCGAGGCGGCGCCGGAGCCTTTGGCGGCAGCCCCGGAGCCGGACGGTGCAAAGGCGGAGCGACAGCAGCAGCGGCAGCGGTCACAGCGGCGCAAGCGCCAGCAGCGCCGGAGGCGGAAGCACGGGAGGCGGCGATGAGCGCAGGAGGACGCTGATGGCGGCGGTCGTCTGGTTCACCATCGCAGTCGCCATCTGGCACTTCACGATCTTCCTTCCGGACCGCTTCTGGGCCGGGATCGTGGGCGCCCTGCTGGGCGCCATCGCCGGCGGGATGATCTCCGGCGCGATCGTCCAGATCGCGTCGGGGCGCTCGATCGGCGACACGGACATCGGCACGGTGCTGGTCGCGATTCCGGGCACGCTCATCGGCATCGCCGTCGTCTACGTGATCGGCCTGCGCCGCGAGCAGCTGGCCGCTACCGAGTAGCCAAACCCACCGAACGGTGCATTTCCCGCGCTGAGCGCGGATTTTGCACCGCTCGATCTCTGGCGGCGGGTGAGCGGAGGGGAGAGTTCCGTCCAGCCCCGTTCTTAGCCTGGCGCTGTGCTTTCTCAGGCGTCCAGCTCCGGCACTCGAGAACGGACCTTCTCGCTCGAGCCCTTCTCGTACGCCGAGGCGCGCGCCCTGATGGCCGCCCTGGACCTGCCGGAGCCGATCGCGGTGACGCTTGTGCGGCGTGGCTACAGGACGGTCGACGACGCACGGGCATTCCTCGAGGCGTCGGAGTCACACGACCCGTTCGCGTTCGAGTCGATGCGCGAGATCGTCGCTGCGATCGAGCGAGCGGTCGCTGCCGGCCACGCGATCACCGTCCACGGCGATTACGACTGCGACGGCGTCTCGGCGACTGCGATTGTGGTGCGGGCTCTGCGCGAGCTCGGCGCTGCCTGTGACTGGTATATCCCCGGGCGCCTCGAGGACGGGTACGGGCTGACGCGCAACGGGGTCGAACATCTCGTAGCCCGAAGGACGCGGCTCCTGATCACCGCCGACTGCGGCATCACGTGCCCCGATGAGGTCGCGGCGGCGCGCGCGGCCGGGATGGAAGTGATCGTAACTGACCACCACGAGCCCGGGCCGGAGCTTCCTGACTGCCCGATTCTCCACCCTCGTCTCGGCGGCTATCCGTTCGGGGAGCTGTGCGCCGCCGGCGTCGCCTACAAGCTCGCTGGGGCGTTGCTGGGCGCGGAGGCCGCGGAGCGAGACCTCGACCTTGTCGCGCTGGCGACGGTCGCCGACCTCGTCCCTCTGCGCGGCGAGAACCGGACCCTGGTACGTAGGGGCCTGTCAGTGGCTCGCAGCGGCAGGCGGCCCGGCCTGCGTGCGCTATGCGCCGCGGCCCAGGTCCCCCTCACGCGGCTCGACGAGGGCGATCTCGCCTTTCGTCTCGGTCCGCGCGTCAACGCCGCGGGGCGGCTCTACCGCGCCGACGCGGCGGTGGAGATGATGCTTACCACCGACGAGGCGCGGGCGGAGGTAATCGCGACGGAGCTGAATCGGGCCAACGGCGAGCGCCGCAGCGCCGAGCGCGACGTGGTGGATGCCGCGGAGGCTGCGCGGGCCGATCTGCCCGAGCATCTGGTCTCGGCGCCGGCGCTGGTTTTGGCCGGCGCCGATTGGCATCCGGGGGTGGTCGGAATCGCGGCGTCGCGGCTTGTGGAGCGGCACTGGGTGCCGACGGTTCTGATCGGCCTGGACTCCGGGGGGCGCGGTCGCGGGTCCGGTCGCAGCGTCCCCGGCTTCGACCTGCTGGCGGCCCTGAACGCCTGCGCTGAGCATCTCGAGCGCTACGGCGGGCATCGGGCGGCGGCGGGTCTCGAGATCCGGGCCGAGCGGATCGATGCGTTCCGCGAGGCATTCGTCGCGCACGCCGCCGCGGTCATGGACGGCGGCCAGCTCGCGCCCACCGATCCGATCGACGCGATCGTCGGGGGTGAGAGCCTGGGGCACCAGGTCGCCGAGCAGCTCGAGCGGCTGGCTCCGTTCGGCATGGGGAATCCCGGCGTGCGATTGCTCGTGCCCTCGGTTCGGGTGCGCGACGTCCGGCCGATGGGGGATGGCGATCGGCATGCCCGCTTCCGCATCGAGAGCGGACCCCGGAGCGCGGTGGGCGTCGCGTTCGGCGTCAACGGCTCGCTGACGGAGGCCAAGCTCCAAGGCGCGGTGGACGTCTCGGTCAAGCTCGAGCTGAACGAGTGGAACGGAGCGGTGGAGCCGCGGGTCATCCTGGGCGAGCTCTACCGCCGCGAGGATGCCGGCAATGGCGAGCGCGACCTCATGTATCCCGACGCTGGGGAGTGGTGGCGCCGGTTCGGCGCCGAGCGTTGCGCGCCGCTCGGCAAGCGGCCGCCGCCGGGTCCCGCCCCAGACTCAGCCCGGGAGGTTGTGGATCGCCGCGGTGACTCCGGCGTGGCGGCGATCGCCGCGCTTACGTCATGCAGCGAGCCGGTGCTCGCCCTGTGCGCGGACGCTCTGCGCCGCCGTGAGCTCGTGGAGCGGGCCGCCACTCCGGCTCGTTTCTGCGGCGGCCCGGTCGCGATCGCCTCGGGGCGCCTGGCCGATGAGGCATCCCGGAGCGAGATCGCGCGTGTGCTCGCCGCCGGCCGCGGGGTTGCGCTGGCCGACTGGGGAGTCCTCGAGCGGGCGCCGGACATGGCCGCCGGCTTCGCTCACGTGGTCGTCGTCGATCCGCCCCCGTTTGCGCATCTGGAGCGCGCCGCATGGGCAGGGGCCGGATTCCTGCATCTGGCCTGGGGCGAGGCCGAGGTGACGCTCGCCCTTCGGGTGCACGAGGAGGAGTGGCCGCGCCGCTCGGGGCTCGCGGCCCTGTACCGCGTGCTGCGCGATCACGTGCAGGGCGAAGACCTTGGCGAGGACGCCCTGCGAGAGGTCCTTCACGGTCCGGGGCGCTACCCACGCACGCCAGAGGTCTGCGCTCGGCGAATCCGCGTGCTCGAGGAGATGGGCGCGGTCGAGTGGGACCCAGCCGGCGCCCGTTGCACGCTCCGCGTCGTATCCTCGGTGACGAAGGATCTGGAGCTCACCGAGGCCTTCGCCGCCTACCGCGACCGGTACCAGGAGGGCAGGCGATTCCTAAGCAGGCGAAGACAACCCAGGTAGACGAGGCGAAGCGGGCGAAGCGCGCTGCGCCAAAGCGGGGCTCCAACGGAAAGCGGGACACCAAGGCCAAGGGCGCCGGCCGGGACGTCAAGACCAAGGTCAGGCAACCGACGCGAGGCCGCGCCGCCACGGCCGACGGAACGCCGCCGGATCGCGAGGGCCACACTCGCGTGGGCGCTGGAGCCGTAGCGGCAAAGGCGCCGGCGCCGGAGAGCAAGGTCTGTGCGGGCCTCACCGCCGAGGAGCGGGGGCTCCTGGGCGACCTGCTGGCGGTGATCGCCGAGCACAGCGCCGAAGGGATTCGAGCGGTCGATACCGAAGCGGTCGAGCGCGCGTTCGCCTTCGCGTGCGAGCGGCACGCCGATCAGCGGCGCAAATCCGGCGAGGACTTCATCATCCACCCCGTCGAGGTGGCGAAGATCTGCGCCGGACTTCGGCTCGACACCGAGACACTTTGCGCGGCGCTCCTGCACGACACGGTCGAGGACACGAGCGCCAGCCTGAACGAGGTCCGTGAGCGCTTCGGCGACACCATCGCGAGCCTTGTTGACGGCGTCACGAAGCTCACCGGCATCACCTTTCAGAGCCGCGATGAGAGCCAGGCGGAGAACTACCGGAAGATGATGGTCGCGATGGCCACGGATCTCCGTGTCATCCTCATCAAGCTCGCCGATCGCCTCCACAACATGCGCACGATCTCGGCCCTACCGAAGCAGAAGCAGATCGAGAAGGCGCGCGAGACGCTCGAGATCTATGCCCCGCTTGCCCACCGCCTGGGTATTCACGCGATCAAGTGGGAGCTCGAGGACCTCGCCTTCCAGCGCCTGCACCCCCGCAAGTACGACGAGATCAAGAAGCTGGTCTCCCAGCAGCGCGCCGAGCGCGAGCGCTACGTGGCCCAGGCCGGCAAGTTCCTGAAGAAGGAGCTCGAGAAGGTCGGGATCGAGGCCGAGATCTCAGGCCGGGCGAAGCACTTCTACTCGATCTACTCGAAGATGACCAAGAAGGGGCGCGAGTTCAACGAGATCTACGACCTGACCGCGATGCGCGTGCTCGTGGGCTCGGTCAAGGATTGCTACGGCGCGATCGGCATCATCCACTCGCTGTGGAAGCCGCTGCCGGCGCGCTTCAAGGACTTCATCGCGACCCCGAAGCTCAACCTCTACCAGGCGCTCCACACGACCGTGATCGGGCCGGAGGGTAGGCCGCTCGAGATCCAGATCCGAACGCCCGAGATGCACGAGACCGCTGAGTACGGGATCGCGGCGCACGTCATCTACAAGGAGGGCGTGAGCGGCAAAGGCGATCCCGAGCGCGAGAAGATGACCTGGCTGCGGCAGCTGCTGGAGGTCGAGGGCGAGCAGGACCCGGTCGAGTTCCTGGAATCGCTGAAGATCGACCTCTTCGAGGACGAGGTGTTCGTCTTCACCCCGAAGGGGGAGGTGAAGAACCTCTCGGCTGGCTCGACTCCGCTCGATTTCGCCTACGCCGTTCACACCGACGTGGGGCACCGTTGCGTCGGCGCCAAGGTCAACGGCAAGATCGTCCCGCTCCACTACCAGCTGAGGTCCGGCGACATTGTCGAGATCCTGACTGCGAAGCAGGAGCGCGGGCCGTCGCGCGACTGGCTGACCCTCGTCCGCACGAGCCGCGCCCGCAACAAGATCCGGGCGTTCCTCAAGCGCGAGCGCCGCGAGGATGCCGAGCGTCGCGGCCGGGAGCAGCTCCAGGACGCCGTGCGCAAGCGCGGGCTCCCACCGCAGAGGATCGCCGCATCGCCGCTCCTCGCTGACGTCACGCGCGAGATGGGCTTCCGTAAGGCCGACGACTTCTACATCGCAATCGGTCAGGGGAAGATCTCGCCGAAGACCGTCGCCAACAAGGTCTTCCAACGGCTGAAGCAGGGTGAGGCCGTGGCGGGTGACGAGACAGAGGCGCGGCTCGCCGGCGTCCTCGAGGGCCGCGACGAGCGTCAGCGCCGCACCCAGGAAGCCTCCGCCTATGGCATCAAGGTGAAGGGCGTGGACGACGTGATGATCCGCCTCGCCAAGTGCTGCCGGCCGGTGCCCGGTGACCCGATCATGGGCTACGTCTCGCTGGGCCGCGGGATCACGATCCACCGCGAGGACTGCAAGAACATGAGCGCGCTCAAGCGCTCGCCCGAGCGCTTCACGGAGGTCGCCTGGGAGGGCGACAACGCAACCTCGTACCGGGTCGAGCTGCAGGTCGACGCCTGGGATCGCACCCGCCTGCTGGAGGACCTGTCGCGCACGTTCGCGGAAACGGGCGTCAACATCATCGAGGCCTTCTGCACGACCAAGCACCCGATGGTCAAGAACCGCTTCGTGGTCGAGGTGGGTGACTCCGAGCAGCTCCGTCAGCTGGTCGGGCGGCTGCGGAACGTGGACTCGGTCTTCGACGCCTACCGCGTGACGCCCACGGCTTGACCGGCGCGGCGAGCGTCGGCCCGAACGCGGCGCCGTGATCCGCGCGATCGACGCCTACAACGGCGCAAGAAGGTTTTGCCAATTCAAGTACGTCATGGGGTACCTGGGGCGCCAAAACCGGATTGAAGGGCTCGCGGGTGCGCGGCCTCGTGCCACTGTCGTCGTGCCGTTTCGCGGCGATCGCGCGGCCGCTGATCGCCTGCGCGACGCTCTTGGGTGCCTCGATCTTCGACCCGGCGACGAGGTTGTTGTCGCCGACAACACCGCTTCGGGCGCGGCGCTGCGCATGGCGGATGAGGCAGTGAGCGTCGTCCGAGCGGTGGGCGAGTACTCCGCATACCACGCCCGCAATGTGGGAGCCCGGGTGGCGAGCGGCCGCTGGCTCCTGTTCCTCGACGCGGACTGCCGTCCCGCGCCGAATCTTCTCGACGCATACTTAGCCGAGTCGATCCCCAGCGACTGCGGTGCCGTCGCCGGACAGATCCTCGGCGAGCCGGATCAGCGCTCGCTCGCGGCCCGCTACGCGCGCTCGCGCAAGCTGTTCGACCACGCCGATGGCCTGATCCAAGCACATGGGGGAGGGGCGGCCGCGGGGAACGTCCTGGTGCGCCGTGCGGCGTTTGAGGAGGTGGGCGGCTTCACTGAGGGCATCCGATCAGGCGGCGACCTTGACCTCTGCCGCCGGCTGCAGGCCGCCGGTTGGCATCTCGCGTTCAGGTCGCATGCGCTCGTCTACCACCGGCACCGCGCCAGCCTGCCGTCGCTCCTCGTCGCAATCGCTCGCTACGGCGCCGGCGCGGCCTGGCTGAACGAGCGATACCCGGGGTCCTCGCCGCCCTGGCGGCTGCGGATCGGGCTGGTCAGGACCGCTCGCGACGTGCTCCGGCACGTGCGAGAGGGGCAAGTAGAGCAGGCGCTATTCCGCGGAGTAGACGGCCTTGGCCTGCTCGCGCACCGATTGGGCTACGCAACGAACAACACCGCCGGATCGTTCCACTAGCGCATCGCGCGGGCGGCAGCGTTCCCACCGCAAAGGTGGATTATCTGCCGGTCACCCCCCTCGTGGCCCTTCCTCCACGGCGGCCCGGATCCGCGCCGCCGTCTCGCGCACGTGCTCCTCTGAGTCGTACCTCCGCCGCGGCCAGAAGAAGCCGCGCAACCCATCCTTCCGATTGCGCGGCACGAGGTGTATGTGGAGATGGGGGACGCTCTGGCTCACGACGTTGTTGAGCGCGACGAACGCCCCCTGCGACTCCATCGCTGCGCGGATCGCGCCCGACAGGAACTTGGCATTGCCGAACAGGGGCCCGACCAGCTCGTCAGGGAGGTCCCAGATCGTCTCGTAGTGCTCGCGCGCTACGAGGAGCGAGTGCCCGGGGAAGAGGGGCCGGTGATCCAGGAACGCGAGCGAAATCTCGTCCTCGAAGACGACGTGCGCGCGCTCGTCGCCGGCCGCGATCGCACAGAAGCGGCAGCCCTCCGCTCGCGCCATCGCCAGCGCGTGGACTAGGCGACGACGGCGAGGGCGGCGGGCTCGATGCCGACGTCCAGCTCGCCATGGTCGCCGATGTAGTCGCCGTCCACCTGTACGGGGAACGGCCGGATCCGCCCCTCGACATCCCTGGAGACGGACTCCACGCGGCATTCGGTCACGCCCTCGAAGTGCTCGATCTGACGGTGGCGCGGCGTTCGCATGCTCTTCAGGAGGACCCGGGCGGCAATCGTCGGCACGTCGCGTGGGGCGGCGCGGCGGAGCATCGCCACTGAGAGCGTGCCGTTGTCGAGTGCCGCGCCCTCGCAGATGTGAAGCGGTTGGTTGCCGAAGTAGCTGAACGGATCGGAGTTCTGCGCGATTGCCGTGACACCCTCCACCATCGTCCGGTCGACCTTCATCCGCATCCGGGCCGGGTTTCGGAGGTACTTGCCGTAGAAGCCGGAAACGGCGGCCCAGGCGTAGTACCAGCGCCCGCCCCGGGCCTTCATCCGGGGATGGGAATCCACGGTCCGGGCGGCGGTCGCATCCAGCCCCGCGCCGCAGGCGAAGACGAATCGGCGCCCGTTCGCGACGCCCAGGTCGACGCGACGGGGGCGGAAGGCATCTGCCAGGCCCAGCAGGTGCTCGGTGGCATCGACCACGTCGTTTGGGATCCCGAGGGTGCGGCAGACGACGTTCGTGGAGCCTCCTGGCAGCACCGACACCGGAACGTCGGTGCCCGCGAGCCCGTTCGCGACCTCGTTGAGCGTGCCATCTCCGCCGAAGGCGACAACGATGTCATACCCGCCTTCGCACGCCTCACGTCCGATCTCCGTGGCGTGGTGCTGCGCCTCGGTAAGGACGGCCTCGACGTCGTAACGCCCCTGGAGCGCGTAGACCACAAGGTTCTTGAGGCGGTCCGAGACGGTCGTCGCGTACGGGTTGACGATGATGAGCATCCGCTTCTTCTGCGGGCGAGCGGTACGCGGCGCGCCGTCCGTGCGCGCTTCGGTGCGAGGCGGTGCCTCGATCGTGGCGGGGCCGGGGGTCACCGTGCGAGCTCCTGATTCCGCACGTTACTCGACGGCCTCGAACCGGACCAGTTCGCCGTCGGCCGCCGCGCGGACGCGCCCCTCGGCGGCCAGCAAGTCGATGTGTCCGAGGACCTCCGAGAGCGTCAGGAAAGCCTGGGTCACCGCCACGTTCCCCCAGAGCTCCTGCGCGATCTCGTATGCGCTACGGGGACGCTTGCCGATGAGGTCGTAGATCTTCTCGGCGCGGCGCCAGTGGAGGGCGAAGCGCTCGTCGATCAGCGCGCGATGGTTGGTGATCGGGTCGCCGTGGCCGGGCAGCAGGATCTCCGCCGGCAGCTCCCGGGTGCGGCGAAGCGACTCCATGTAGATCATCAGCGCATGCGGCCGCTCGTCGGACGCGTCGAGCGGGCGGGAGATCAGCGGATTGGACGAGATGTGTGCGATGAGGTGATCGGCGCAGACGAGGATCTTCCGCTCGGCGTCCCAAAACAGGGTGTCCGATGGGCTGTGGCCGGGCCGGTGCTGCACCTCGAGCGTTCGGCCGCGAAAGCGGAGTCGCTCGCAGTCGTGGAGCGGCCGCGTAACCCTGGCCCTGGCGCCCCATGCCCGGAAGCTCCTGGACACCGCCCGCAGCGCCACGACAACGTCCTCGGGGATGCCGTGGCGCAGCATCAGTGAGGCGGCGAAGCGATCGTCGGCCTCGACGTCCTCGCCGAAGTTCTCCACGAACGGGACGACGACGTCGATCGCGGCGACGTCCGCTCCCGACCGATCCGCGATGATCTCGACCAGGCCGAGGTGGTCGATGTGCTGGTGGGTCAAGATCACCAGCTCGAGATCGGAGATCGAACGCCCGAGGTCCGCGAGCTGGTGCTCGAGCTCGTCCAGCGACTTGCCGGAATTCGGGCCGGTGTCGACGAGCGTCAGCGGCTCGTCCTCGATCAGGTAGCAGTTGACGCGGCCGACGGCGAAGGGCGTCGGGATCCGCAGCCGGTGGATCCCGGCCTCGCGCGCCCGCTGAAGCGCTTCGTCCGGGCTCATGCGCTCGTGATTCATCGTGCAGCACGGAGCAGGCAGACGCTGGTTCTCCCTGCTACCTGCTGCCTGCTCGGATCACCGCTAGCACCTCATCCCGCTTTGCCTCCATGTCCTGCCGCGAGACGAGCGATTCGAGGTTCAGGCGCAGCAGCGGCTCGGTGTTCGACGGGCGGACGTTGAAATGCCAGTCCGCATAGTCCACCGAGACGCCGTCCAGCCATGAGACCTCGCCGTCCGAATAGCGCTCGCCGAGCTCCTCCATCTTCGCCTGCTGGTCGGCGACCTCCGAGTTGATCTCGCCCGATATGAAGTAGCGCGAGCGAAACTCGCCAACCAGCTCCGACAGGCGGCGCTTCTGGGTCGATACGAGCTCAAGCACCAGCAGCGACGGGATCGTCCCCGAGTCGGCGCACCAGAAGTCGCGGAAGTAGTAGTGGCCCGAGACCTCGCCGCCGAACGCTGCATCGCGCTCGCGCAGCGCCTGCTTGAAGAACGCGTGGCCGACCCGATTTATGTACGGGGTGCCGCCGAGCTGCCCCACGGTATCCGGCACTGCCCGGCTGGCGCGGACGTCGTAGACGATGCGCGCGCCCGGTTCCTTGCGCAGGAGCTGCTGGGCGAGAAGGGCCGTGAGGAAGTCGCCATCCACGAACCCACCCGTGTCGTCGATGAAGAAGCAGCGGTCGGCGTCGCCGTCCCAGGCAATGCCTAGGTCCGCCCTGCTCTCCAGGACCTTGGAGATGATGAAGCGGCGGTTCTGCTCGACCAGCGGGTTCGGGTCGTGATCGGGGAAGTCCCCGTTGGGAACCCAGTAGAAGGTCTCGAGGTCGAGGCCGAAGCGCTCCAGCAGCGGGCCCACCATCGGCCCGGCCATGCCGTTGGCGCCGTCAGCGACCACCCGCAGCGGCTCGACCCGCTCCGGGTCGATGAATCCGAGAACGCGCTCGTGGTAGTCGTCGTAGACGTCGACCGCCTCCACGCTCCCGCCGCATGGGGGATCGGGGAGCCCGGCCTCGATGGCGGCGCGTACGTCGCCGATTCCCGCGTCGCCGGAGAGGGCGAGCGCCCCCTCGCGAACGAGCTTGATGCCTGTGTACTCCCTCGGATTGTGCGAGGCGGTGACCATCGCGCCGCCGTCGAGGTCGCGGGAGCCGACGAGGTGGTACAGCATCTCGGTCCCGACCATTCCGGCGTCCAGGACCGCGCAGCCCTCGTCGGTCAATCCGTCCCGAACCCGACGGCTCATCTCGGGCGCCTCGTTTCGCATGTCGCGGCCCAGGCCAACCTGGAGCTCGGATGTTGGCTTGCCGCGGAGGTCGGCGAGCACTCGTGCGAACGCCCGCCCGACGAGCTGGGCGGTCTCGCCGTCGAGCTCGGTCCCGTACAGGCCCCGGACGTCGTAGGCCTTGAAGATGCCGGGGGCGACCGGCGTCAAAACCTTCCCTCCAGGGCGTCGTAGCTGTCGTCCAGCGACTGCGGCATGACCCGGGTGTCCGCGACCACCGGCATGTAGTTCGTGTCCCCGGCCCACCGCGGGACGACGTGCAGGTGAATGTGGTCAGCGAAGCCGGCGCCCGCGATTCGCCCCTGGTTTAGGCCGGCGTTGTAGCCCTGCGGCCCGTACGCCTCATCGAGTACGACGATCGCGCGCTGCGCCAGCGCCATCAACTCGGCGGCGGTGTCGGAGTCGAGTTCGGGAAGGGTCGCGACGTGCTCGTACGGGGCGAGCATCAGGTGCCCGTTCGTGTAGGGGAACTTGTTGAGGATCACGAAGCACCGCTCGCCGCGGTGCACGATGAGCGTGCGGCGATCGTCGTTCTCGGCCGCCGCGGTGCAGAAGATGCACCCCTCGTCGGAATCCCTGGAGGCGTCCTTCACGTACGGCAGGCGCCAGGGGGCCCAGATGCGGTAATTGGCCACACCGCCCATCGTATGCGTCAGGCATGGGCTGGGGCTCCCGTCAGGCGTCAGTGAGGGTCACTCGGGGTCAGTCCCGTTGCCACGCCGTTGCCATGCCGTTGCCACGGGGGACCGACCGACCGACTCCCTAGGATTTAGTAACCGGCTGTAGCGAATACCGCCCGCGACGGCAGCCACCGCAGGACCAGGCGGACCACAGGAGTCCAAGACGGTGGCTGTATCGACGAAGGACAGGCCAAGTCGTCCAAAGCTGGGTGAGTCCGCAACTCGCTCGCGAGATCAAGCAACTGGCAGACGCCGACCATCGCTCGGTGTCATCGCTGATCAGGCTCGCAATCGAGGACAAGCTCCGGGCCGACGAGGAGCGGCGGTGAGCTGGCAGATCCGGATCCCGGTCCGCGACCCCGACGAGCCGGTCAGCGAGGTCGCCTTCGACGCTCGTGTCCTTGATGATCCGGATGAGCGCGCGACGGTCAGAAAGCTCGTCCAGCGGGCGATGCTCGACGGCTTCCAGACCACCGGCGACCTCGTACGCGAACTCGGCCGGCTCGAGCGCGAGGACCCCGCCAAGCTTCGCCGTGTGTACGACGCCGCGCGGGAGGACGCCGGCCTCGAGACCGCCACGGAAATCGACGCCCGGCAGTCGCTCGAGGCGCGGCGGGCGGCGGTGGTGACAGGGCCGTCCCTCGACGGCCCCAACGACCAGGGAGGGAGGCTTCAGAGATGCAGCGCCGAGGGCTGCTCGGCGATGCCGGTCGACCCGATGACGGGCTCGCTGATCGTGGTCCAAGATCGCAAATGGTGGTGCCCCGAGCATGCTCACCTTGCCGGCGAGCACGACCATCTTCCCCCGGCCGACGTCGGGGTGATCACCGCCGGCATGCAGTGGATCCCGGCGCCATCCGTGCAGCGTGCGATGCAGGCGGCCGACGATCGACATCGCGAGGCGCGGGAGCGGGAGGCCGAGGGCCGGCGTGCCGAGGCCGAAGTGGCCCGGCGGGCCCGCGAACGCTGGAAGCGGGAGCACGAGCGCGACCCCTACTACGATCCCCCGGTCGCGTGCCTCGACCACGTGCGCCTTGGACCGGGATGGCCCCGATGACCCCGAACGTCTGCCGACACGAGGCATCGCACGCGGCGGCCGCGATCGCGGTCGGCCGCGACGTCGCCTACGTCGAACGCGATACCGGCTCGACCTGGGTCGGCGAGAGGCTCGGGCACTGCCGGATCCCGATCGACGGCTCGATCGAGCCGAGCCAGTTGGTCATCTGCCTCGCCGGCTACATGGGCGATGACCAGGAGGGCTGGCCGCCGCCCTGGCCCGACGCCCTGGATGAGCCACGCGAGCGGCTCGGCATCGTCATCAGGCGTCTCAGCTTGACGGAGGCCGACTACAAAGAGGTCGTCGGGCTGGTCCGCGACGTGCTCGCCGACGAAGACTTCCGACGCCTGCGTGACGCGATCGCCAGGGCGTTGAGCGCCGCCCCGCGACTCGAGCGCGAGGACCTCACGGCGCTCGCCGCCATCTACCCGATCAGAGAACAGGAGACAGCCAATGCTGCGTAAGACGCTGAGCGCCGATACCACCATCGCCGACCAGGAGCAGGGCACGTTCACTGCGATCGTCAGCGCTTGGACCGAGGACCGCGAGCAAGACGTCATCGAGCGCAACGCGTTCGATGGGACGATCGCGGCTTGGCGGGAGAGCGGCAAGAACCTGCCGTTGCTCTTCGAGCATTCGACCACCGTCGTTGGTGCCATCGATCCGCAGTCGATGGTCGCGCCCGAGGCCGGGCTCGAGGTGGCCGGCGAGGTGGACCGCTCGACCGAGGAGGGGCAAGCCGCGTGGCGGTCGATCAAGGCTGACACCGCTGGGTTCAGCATCGGCTACATGTCCGAGGCCACGACGCGCGAGGGCGGCGGGCGCACGATCACGGCGGTCGACCTGCTCGAGATCTCGATCACGAGCAAGCCGATGCACCCGGCACCCGAGCCACGAGCTGGAAGAGCGCAGACCACGCGGTCCGACAGCAGGCCCGCGACGCGATGCTGGCCTGCCTGAGAGGCGCGACGCCCAAGCGCCCCGACGAGATGAGCCTCGCGGAGCTGAAGGCCTACGGTGAGGAGCTGACCAGGGACATCAGGCCGCCGATCACGATCCACACGTTCGAGATCGAATGAACGCCGCTGGCCTACACCCGCAGCCCGGCGGGGTATCGAGTGTCTAGCGCACGAGATCGAAGTGGAACTTGTTGTCGATCCTCCCCTTCACGTTGGTGTGGACGGTCAGCTTGCCCGCGACGCCATCGAACTCGTCGGAGCCGCCGAACACCACGAGGTGGTCGGGGCCTCGGTCGATGTCACCCCGGACGCGGATGTCGCCGAAGCCGCCGATCTCGCCGTTTAGGTGAACGAGCAGTTGGACCTTGATCTTGCGCCCCCCCTGCTTGACCCGGAACTTGCCGCGGTCGCGGCCGACCTTGTCGTGGCGGTTGTTGGGGTCGAGGAGTTTGTCCTTGAAGACGAACGCGTTTTGGCCCACTTGGTGACTCGACTTCTCCTTCGCGAGCACGCTGAAGTGGTGGTCGAAGGCGAACGCCGGGGATGCGACCACGGCCGCCCCGAGCGCCGCGAGAGCTGCGGCCAACATGAACTTACGCATGACGATCCTCCCTTGGAACGTCCAGGATGACCCTGGTAAGGCCGACCCTACCTCGCAAGCGCCCGATGTCAAGGTCGGTCGATGGCCATTCGTCGTCTGCGGGAGCGCTACTCCCGCACCCCGGCGGCTTCGAGGGCGTCGGCGCGGTTTCGGAAGAAGCGCAGCGATGTCGCTCGGCCCTCGTGAACCGTCCAGACCATCGCCGTTTCACGCTTTATCTCGATGCCGCTGCCGCGTCCCGTTCCGCTGGACCGAAGCAGAGCGACCACCTGATCCCCCGATTCGATCAGCCGCTCGGGTTCCCAGGTATAGCTCGCCCAGACATCGCGAACCTCGCCGTAGAAGCGCCTGATCCCGCCGTGCCCCTCGTAGACCGTCGGGTTAAGGACGCGGTCGGACATGTCCAAGCGGAATGCCGGATCGCAGAGCGCGACCAGCGCGTCGACATCCCCGCCGTTCAGCGCCTCGTGGGCACTTCGCACGACCTCCACGTTCTGCTGCGACATCGCCGACGCAGTATCTCGCGGGCCGAGGTTGCAGATCTGCGACTTAGGCGATCAGCGGCAGCGAGCGCTCGAGGCCGGTCATCTCGATCATCCGACGAACGGCAGATCCAATCCGGATCCGAAGGGAATCTCCATTCTCGTCTGAGTGTGCCGCCCAGAGCAATACCCGAAGCCCCATCGAATCGATGAACGTCACTCCCGTGAGATCCAGGACGATCGACGGTGCCCCGCTCTCCAGGGCGTGCAGCATGGAGTGTTCAAGCGCTGGAGCGCTGGCCATGTCGAGCTCGCCCATCGCGTGGACCGCGAGCGCGTCGTCGCTGTGTTCCTCAACCCGAACGCTAAACAGGCGCTCGCGGCCCGAGTATGAACCAGCCATTGGGCAGGTCTCCTCCCATCCCTCTCGAAGCGGTGCCGCCTTGTTCTGGAAGGAAGAGAAGGAGCAGAGTGCCCTCGGACGACCTCAACATCCAGGCTACTCCTATCGGCCTCGGATTGTGGGCGACCTGGTTCCCACGGGGGGAGGGTCACGCCGCACATGTGTGCGACTCGCAATACCGCCGGGTGGGTCCGCATAAGGAAAAGAACTCGAAAGGGCCCCCATCAAAACCCCAAGGAACCCAACAAAACTTGAAGACCGGAACCCATGACGTCCCCGACGAGGAGGTGCTCGCTGAGCTCGAGCGGGTGGCGATGGCCCCCGCAACCTCTGGACGGGCCGCGCTTGCGAAGACGA
>JBKPHA010000050.1:0-6996 GCA_046729615.1 Actinomycetota bacterium | reverse complement strand
GGCTAGTTCTGTAGCGAGAACGGCTCGGCGCTCTCCGCCTCCGGCCATGGGCGGTGCCGGACTCGAACCGGCGACCTCTCGCGTGTAAGGCGAGCGCTCTCCCAGACTGAGCTAACCGCCCGGCCGATGATTATGCCGGTCGTCAGCTTGGCGGCGGTCTCGAGGGATCCTCGACCTCGACCCCGAGCCGGCGGTAGGCGGAGACGGAATAGGCGCGGCGGCGAGCGTGCAGGATCGCGTCGTCGGAGAGCTCGACGCCGTCGCCTGTCCGGGTCGGGTCGAAGACCTCGATGTGGTCGCCGCGCTCCGGGTCGTCCACCAGCTCGGTGATCTCCAGGCGACCGGCGTTGACCCGCTCGCGGTCGTCGGGCCATACGGCGGTGGGATCGTCGATCGGATCGTCCTCGACGGGGATCTGGAGCTTGAGGTCGAACCGGGCCGGGCCACCCGCGAGTCTTTCGGCGAGCTCGGCGCGGAGGTAGTCACGCCCGCGCGCCTTCGCCTCGTCGTCGGGGATCGTGGCCTCGCCGGCCTCCGGGCGCCAGCGGTAGCGGACCAAGGTCGGATCGCCGTCGGCGTCACGGAGCCGGAAGGTATGCGGAGAGTGGTAGACCTGGGTCGCGAAGCTGGCGGGGGGTTCGGCGTTGAGCGTCCACTGGACTGCCGTCTGCGCCTCGGGGTGGTCCGCCAGGAACGCGCCGAGCTTCTCCCAATCGGGCTGGCCGGTTTCGGGGTCGGGCTTTCGGAGGCGGATGAGCTGGAGGAAGTCCTCCGGCGTCCGGGCGACGAATGCCGGCGTTGTCACGGCGAGGATGTCGGCCTCGGCGCCGCCCGGCGGACGGAACCGGACTGCCAGGCCGCGCGAGTCGCGCTGCCAATCATCGGAGTTGGGGTCGCCGCTCGCGTTCGAGAAGCGGATCAGGGCCGGCGTCGGTGCGCCCTGGAAGTGGGCAGCGCGGCAGAGCTCGGCGGCCTCCGGCGTGGCGGTGAACGTGCCGGCGCACCAGGTGCCCTTGGCGTGGAGGGCACGGCTGTGCGGGTGGGCGCCGTAGAGCTCATTGGCAGCGTCGACGATCTGCACGTACAGGTTGTCGCCGGCCATCGCGCCCAACGTACCCGACCGGTAGCTTCCGCGCATGGATCTGGGAATCAGCGACAGGACTGCGCTGGTGATGGGGGCGAGCCGCGGGATCGGGCGCGGGATCGTGGGGGCGCTGGCGCGGGAGGGAGCGCGCGTAGCGATGGCGAGCCGGTCGCGCGATCGGGTGGCGGAGGCCGCCACCGAGATCGAGGGGGAGACGGCCCCGTTCGAGGCGGACACCGCCGACCCCGATCGGCTCGCCACGCTCTCCGGCGAGGTCGAGGCGGAGCTGGGGCCCATCGACATCCTCGTCGCCAACACCGGCGGTCCGCCTGTGGGCGGCGCGCTCGACAATCCGCTCACCGACTGGGAGCAGGCTTACCGCTCCCTCGTGCTCGCGCCGAGGGTGCTGGCGGAGGCCGTCGTCCCCGGAATGCGCGAGCGCGGCTGGGGTCGGATCGTCAACGTTTCGTCGAGCTCGGTGCGGGAGCCGATTCCCCACCTAACGCTCTCGAACGCACACCGGATGGCGGCGGTCGGGTTCTTCAAGACGCTCGCCGGCGAGGTGGCGGGCGCCGGGATCACGGTGAACACCGTTGCCACCGGACGATTCGCCACCGACCGGCTCGCGGCGAACTGGGGATCGTGGGAGGAGATGGAGCGGAAGGCCGCCGACGGCGTGCCGGCCTGCCGGCTCGGTCAGCCCGGCGAGTACGGCGACCTGGTGGCCTTCCTGTGCTCGGCGCGGGCGGCGTACCTCACCGGCACGGTGATCCCGCTCGACGGCGGGCTGCTGCACGGCGTGTAGGACCAGGCTTCGCCCGCGCGAGCGTTTCGCAAGCTGTTTGCGTTATCGTCCGCGCATCGCGCGACCGAGTCACATCCGTCCGGCACTGGCCGACCTGCTGGCGGGTGGGGATCGCCACGACTGGTCGATCGAGGAGCTGCGGGAGGCGCTGTCGGAGCGGGGCACGCCCGCGGACTTCTCGTCGGTCTTTCGCGCGCTGCAGCAGCTCGAGACCGACGGCGAGGCGCTACGGATCGACCTCGGCGACGGGAAGGCTCGCTTCGAGGCGGTCAGCGAGCACCACGAGCACGTTCGCTGCGAACGCTGCGGAGCCGTCGAGGCGGTGCCGGGATGCCTGGTGGAGGAGTCGGTCGTGGAGCGCCGAACCGGGTTCGCGATCACGGGCCACCGGGTGCTGTTCGCTGGGATCTGCCCGCGGTGCCGGTGAGGAGCGGGGAATGACCTGGATCGCGATTCCGTTCGCCTGCTGCACGGTCGCGATGACTCTGGTGGGCGGGCGGATCGCGCTCAAGCTGGCGCACAACCTGCCGACCGTGATCGCGTTCACCGGGGGGATCGTGGTGGCGGTGGCGCTGTTCGACGTGCTGCCGGAGGCCATCGACGCGATCGGGCGTGCGGAGACGACCGCCGCCCTCGTCGGCGCCGGGTTCCTCGCGTTCTTCCTGGTCGAGCGGCTCCTCGTGCTGCACCATCGCGACGATCCGCAGCAGGCGAGAGCGCACCATCAGGTTGGGGCGCTGGGAGCCACCGGGCTGGCGATCCACAGCTTCATCGACGGGCTGGGAATCGGGCTTGCGTTCGGGCTCGATGTCGCGACCGGCGTGCTCGTGTTCATCGCGGTCGCGGCGCACGACTTCGCCGACGGGATGAACATGGTCAGCTTCGTGTTGATGCAGACGGGCGACGGCGGGCGGGCGCGCCGGTGGCTTGTCGCCGACGCTGTCGCGCCGCTCCTGGGGGCGCTCGTGGGGGGCGCGATTGGGATCTCGCAGCACGCGCTCGGTCACGTGCTGGCGCTCTACGTCGGGTTCTTCATCTACCTGGGAGCGACGGACCTTATCCCCGAGGCGCACCACGAGCACGCGTCGTGGTCGCGGGTGGCATTGACGGTCGCCGGCTTCGCGCTGATCTACGCGGTGGTGCGGATCGCCGCCGTCTGAGGCGCGGCGGGAGGAGTCCGTCTCGTCAGCGGTCCGCTGCGCGCCTTGAGCGCGATCCAGATGAGGCCGCCGGCGATCATGACGATGCTGATGAGCTGAGGCTGGGTGAGTCCGAGCAGCTCAGTCGGATTGCGCCGGATGAACTCGACCAGCAGGCGCTCGGATCCGGCGAGCACCAGATAGATCGCGAAGAGGATGCCCGGCTGCACCCGGTCGCGAAGCCGCCAGAGGAAGTAGGCCACGAGGCCCATGGCCAGGGTCTCGTAGATCGGGGTCGGATGGACAGGCGTGTCGATCGGCTTCGTGCCGTGCGGGTACGCCATCGCCCAGGGACCGTCCCAGGCCTTCCCGTAGTCACCATCGCCGGAGACCTGGCAGCCGATGCGCCCCACCGCGTTGCCGACGGCGAGCGGCACCGCGCACAGGTCGAGCAGACCGACGCTGAGCATCTTGCGCCATCGCGCCCAGAGGATCACGGCGATCGCCCCGCCGATGACGCCGCCGTACCAGACCAGGCCGGAGCCGGTGAAGATGTTGCCCAGGAGGTCGCCATTGACGTCGCTGTAGTTCTCGATGATGAAGTCGATCCGCGACCCGACGAGCCCGCCGACGAGAGCGGCGATGACGATCTCCCAAGCCCAATCCGGAGGCTTGCCGAGCTCCCTCAGCCGTCGCGCGACCACCGCCCCCGCGGCGGCAAACCCGAGCGCGAACATGATCCCAAAGGTCTGAAGCGTGATCGGGCCTAGGTGGATTTCGGGTTGCATTGCGGTCGACCGGTGATGAGACGAAGTCGAACCCTATGGCCCCGACGGGAATCGAACCCGTGTCTGCGGCGTGAAAGGCCGCTGTCCTAGACCACTAGACGACGGGGCCACGCAGGCACCAGTGTAGGTGCGACCGGGCGTAGCGAGGGGCTAAGTTCCGTCCGGAGCTGCGGTACTCTGCGAACGTATGTTCGTAGGGAGCGGAAAGGCCCGGAAGCCGCTGGAGCGAGAGGAAGCGCGGGAGCTCCGGGGACAGGGATGGCCGATTAAGCGGATCGCGAGACGCCTGGGCGTGTCACCGTCCAGTGTCTCGTGCTGGACTCGGGACATCGAGCTCACCGCGGAGCAGCAGGAGCGAAACCTTCGCGGTCTGAGGGGACCGCAGGATCCCGCCGTTGTTCGGCGGCGGGCCGAGGAATGGCGCCGCCGGAGTCAGGCAAAGAGGCTCCGATACCAAGAGCAGGGCAGAGCACGGGCGCGGGAAGGCGACGCACTTCATATGGCAGGCTGCCTTCTGTACTGGGCCGAAGGCGCCAAGAGCCGCAACACGGTCCGGTTCGTCAATAGCGACCTCGCGATGGTGCGGTTCTTCGTTCGGTTCGTTCGCGAGTCGCTGGAGGTCCAATCCGATCAGATCACGCTGCGCCTCAACGTCTATACGGACAACGGACTCTCGGTTCGGAGGATCGAGGATTACTGGCTTGGTGCGCTCGACCTACCGAGAGCGGCCCTGCGGGGCCACACCCTCAATCACGCACCGACCTCGAGTAGCGGCCAGAAGCAGGATCACTTGCTCTACGGTGTCTGCTCCGTGAGCGTGCTCAAGAGCACGAGCCTGATTCAGCACATCTACGGTGCCATTCAGGAGTACGCGGGATTCGAGGAGCCGCGGTGGCTCGACGGCCCGCCCATCAAGCCGCGACCGAAGCGAAAGCACGTCCGCCCGAGGGCGCCCTCGTCACAAGGGAGCCACGGAGACCGCTCGCCCGCTACTCGATCAAGAGCTCGAGGAGCGCCTTCTGGGCGTGGAGGCGGTTCTCGGCCTGGTCGAAGGCCGCGGAGCGCTCGCCGTACAGGACATCCGCGCTGATCTCCTCGCCGGGGTGGGCAGGCAGGCAGTGGAGAACGATGGCGCGGTCGCCAGCGTGGCTCACGAGCTCCGCATCGACGCGGTACGGCGCAAGGTCGGCTCGGCGACGCTCGGCGTCGGCCTCGTCGCCCATGCTGACCCACACGTCGGTGTAGACCGCGTCGGAGCCGGCAACGGCCTCTTGCGCGTTCGTCGTGTCCAGCGCAGCGAGTCCCGGCTCGAGCGCGTAGCCCGCCGGCGAGGCAACCCGCACCTCGACGCCCGCCATCCTGCCGATCAGCGCCAGCGACCGCGCGGCGTTGTTGCCGTCGCCGACGTAGGCGAGCTTCAGGCCGTCGAGCTCGCCGAACCGCTCGCGCAGCGTGAGCAGGTCCGCGAGCACCTGGCACGGGTGATGTTCCGGCGTCAGGCCGTTGATGACGGGTACGTCGGCCCCGGCCGCCAGCTCTTCGACGGCCTCGTGCGACCCCGCCCGGACGACCATCCCGTGCACGTAGCGCGACAGCACCCGCGCCGTGTCGGCCATCGATTCGCCGCGCGAGAGCTGGAGCTCGTCGCCGCGCAGCACCAGCGGCGTTCCGCCCAGCTCCGCCACCGCCACCTCGAACGACACCCGGGTTCGCGTCGAGGGCCGTGCGAAGACGAGCGCGATGCTCCGCCCTGCGAGCACATGACCTCCCTCCCCTGCGGCCCGCCCGGCCTTCAGCTCCGCCGCGCGATCGAGCAGCGCCCCCAGCTCGTCGTGCGAGACCTCTTCGCCGGTGAGGAAATGCCGGGCCACGTGAAGCCGCGCATGGTACGCGCCGGGTAGAAACCGCGTTGGCGATGGAGCTCTCCGCGATCACCTGGAACCTCTTCCACGGCCGCGACTTTCCGCCCGATCCGGCCCTCTTCACCTGGCGCTCCTGGCTGTTCGGCATAGACGAGCGAAACGCGACCCACGTCCAGGTGAACCGCGACCTCGTCGATGAGTTCGCCGGCGTTCTGGCCACGGCGCGCTGGGAAGCCGCCCTGCTGCAGGAGCTCCCGCCGCGCTGGGCGTACCGGCTCGCTCGCGCCTGTGGCGCCGACATGCAGCTGACGCTCACCTCGCGCAACTGGCTCAGCTCGATCCGCCGCCCGATCGCCGAGCGCCGTCCGGACCTGATGGGAGCGTGGGAGGGCGGCGCCAACGCCATCCTCGCTCGGGGCGCGCTTCGATCCAGGCTGGGAGCGAAGGAGGTCGTGTTGCGCGGACCCCCGGAGCGCCGCATGGTCACGCTGGCACGCTTGGACCCTGGCCTGGTCGTCGCGAACATACACGCCAGCGGCCCCTCGTCCCTTGCCGCCGAGGACACCCGGATGGCGGCCGAGGCCGCCGTCGGCTGGGCCGGCGACGACCCGCTGATCCTGGGCGGCGACTTCAACGTCACGCCCAGCGAATCGGGCGTCTTCGACGAGCTCGCCCGCCGCTTTGGCCTCGAGCGGCCGACCGGCACCCGCGCGATCGACCACCTGCTAGCCCGCGGCCTCGAGATCGTCGAGGCCCCGGCCACCTGGCCCCCTGAGGCCCGCGAGGTTCCGGCCGGCGACCGCGCGATCCGGCTCTCCGACCACGCTCCGGTCCAAGCCCGGTACGCCTGGTCAAAGAGCGATGATGCACATGCCCGAAGCTGATAGTGCGATAGTCAGATCGACGGCGCTTCCCGGCCGGGTGGCGTCAGCGAGAAACTGCGATGGAAGGAGTCTTGATGGCTACTGGATCCGGTGGCTCACGTTCCAGGTCGGGATCGCGCAGCGGCGGGCGGCGCACGACGGCGACGCGCACGGCCTCGGCGCGCGGCGGCACGAGCAGCCGCTCCTCCAGCGCCACCGAGGCTGCCGGCAGCGCCGACAAGAGCATCGAGGCGTTCCGCGACGCGCTCGAGCGCAGCGTGACCCTCTCGCGCGACCGGCTCCAGGATGCCGTCGATGACGCCGTCCGCCGCGGACGCATCACACGCGAGGACGCGAACGAGCTCGTCTCGAACCTCCTCACCCGCAGCCGTCGCTACACGGATGAGCTCGTCTCTCAGCTCGAGCGCCTGCTCGACCAGGCCCAGCGCGAGATC
>JBKPHA010000049.1:0-20905 GCA_046729615.1 Actinomycetota bacterium | reverse complement strand
AGCGCGCTGACCCGCGGATTCGCCGCGATGTTTGCGATGCGCCGAAGGCGAGTCGTTCGCTTGGGCTTGTGGTCGACGGCCGTCACGATCAGGTCCGCGTAGAGGGCGAACGTGATCGGGACGAGATGTGGCCGGCCCTCGGCGTCGCAGGTGGCAAGCCGGGCCACGCGCGCCGTCTCGAACAGCTCGCGCGCCTCGGACGCCTCCACGTCAGGAGCCGCCCGCCCGGTACTCCTCTACCACCCTCGCCAGGTGATCGAGCCGCTCCCCGGCCTCGGGCCGTGCGACCGGCGGCACGTAGAGGACGTAGCGGCCGACGCCGAGCTCCTCGTAGCGCTCGATGTCCGCGGGCTTCGCCGGCCCCGCGTACAGGCCCACCTTCGGCGCCGGGCGTCCCGTGTCCGCGGCCATGTGGCGGAGCCGCTCCACTCTCCCGGCCAGCTCCCCCGGCGATCCGATCCGGTTCGGCATCCACTCGTCGCCGTAGGCGATGACTCGATCGAGCACGCGCCCTCCCTTGCCGCCGACGACGATCGGCGGGTGCGGCCGCTGGACCGGCTTCGGCCACGACCAGATGCGGTCGAAATCGACGTGGCGGCCGTGGTAGGAGGCCTCGTCTTGAGTCCAGATGGCCTTCATCGCCTCGACCCGCTCGCGCATGACGCCGAAGCGCTCGCCGGGGTCCGTGCCGTGATTCTCCATCTCCTCAGCGTTCCAGCCGGCCCCGACGCCGAACAGGAACCGCCCGCCGGAGAGGTGGTCGAGCGAGGCGACCTCCTTCGCCGTCGTGATCGGGTCCCGCTCGATCGCGAGGCAGATGCCGGTGCCCACGAGCAGGTGCTCCGTCGCCGCGGCCGCGGCGGTCAGCGCCACGAATGGATCGGGGGTGTGCGATTACCCGGGTGGCAGCTCGCCACCGCCGGGATACGGCGTCCGGCGCGACGCCGGGATGTGCGTGTGCTCGGGGAAGAAGAGCGACTCGAAGCCCCGCTCCTCGGCCATCAGGGCCAGCTCATCGGGCGAAACCGCGTAGTCCGTCGGGAACATCGTCACGCCGAAGTCCATGGGCCGGTGAGCCTAACGAGCGTCACCAGATCGCCGTGCGAGACTCCCCCGATCTCGACGAGCGCTTCGGCTGATGCGCCGCCGGTTGGCGGCAGGATGAAATGGTGGTCGGGTGAGCGACGGCGAGCTGATCCTCATTGCCGGGGCGCTGATGGTCGCCGGACTGGCGGCCACGCTGGCCGCCGATCGCCTGCGGGTCCCCGGGCTGGTTCTGTTCATCGGGCTCGGAATGGCGATCGGCTCCGACGGGACCGGGTGGATCGACTTCAGCAACTATGAGCTGGCCCGCACGATCGGGGTGGTCGCACTCGCCCTGATCCTGTTCGAGGGGGGCCTCGCGACGAGCTTCGCCGAGATTCGTTCCGTCGCCGGGGCAGCGGTCTCACTGGCGTTTGTGGGGACGCTGGTCACCGCCGTGATCGCCGGGGTGGCCGCATCGTGGCTGTTCGACCTCTCGCTTCTGGAGGGCCTGCTGCTTGGATCGATCGTCTCCGCCACCGACGGCGCGGCGATCTTCGCTCTGCTCGGGCGCTCGAGCCTGGATCGGCGAGTCGCGCGCACGCTCGAGGGCGAGTCGGGCCTCAACGATCCCCTGGCCGTTCTCCTCGTGATCGGCCTGATCGACTGGATCCAGAAACCCGATTTCAACGCGCTGGACATGCTGCTCCTGCTTGCGAGGGAGCTCGGCATCGGGCTCGCGGTTGGAGTGGCGGTCGGCTGGCTCGCCGTCCAGGCGCTGCGCCGCGTCCGGCTGCGGACGGAGGCCGCATACCCCATCGGGACACTGAGCGTGGCGGCACTCGCCTACGGCGGCGCCGCGGCGCTCCATGGTTCAGGCTTCCTCAGCGTCTATCTCGCGGGGCTCGCCCTCGGCAGCGCGACGATCCCCGCGGCTCGCGCCGTGACGATCTTTCACCAAGGACTGGCCGGCCTCGCGCAGGTGACGATGTTCCTCGTGCTCGGGCTGCTCGTGTTCCCGTCCCAGCTCTGGGGGGTCGCCCTCGAGGGGACTGCCCTCGCTCTGGTCCTCACGTTCCTTGCGCGGCCGGTGGCGACGTTTGCGGCGACGGCGGCGACTGACTTCGACGCCTCGCGTCGCGCCCTTCTCGCGTGGGCGGGGCTCAGGGGGGCCGTTCCAGTCGTCCTCGCGACGTTTCCGGTCATCGCGGCCGTCTCCCACAGCCTCGACTTCTTCAATATCGTCTTCTTCGCCGTTCTGCTGTCGACTCTCCTGCAGGGCGCCACCTTCGAGCCGCTGGCCATCCGGCTCGGGGTGACCAGGCCCCCCGCGACGGATTCGAAGGCGACGTCCAACCTGGGACGCCTCCGGAGCATCGCTCGGATTTCGACATCCCGGCCTTGGGAACCCGCCGACCGGGATCCGGGCTACCCACGGGAGGTGAACGGCGTTCCGGTCGCCAGGCAGCTGCTGACGCGGATTGACGAGGCCGGGGCGCTCGTCAGGCTCGCGGATGGCCGTTACGCCTTCACCGGTCCAACCGTCTCCATAGGATCAGCCCGGGCGCTTCAGGCCGCCGCGCGGCGCCGGCTGTCGGCGTCCGGATCCGACGCCGATCGCGCCTGGTGGCGAGAGGTCATCGGGGCGCTTGCACGTGGCTCTGATTAGCGCGTGAACCAGCGGCTGATGCCACGGTCCACGCCGGCGCCGACGAAGGCCCTCATCGTCGCTCTCGCTCTCCTCAGCTCGGCCCTCGCTCTGTGTCTGAACCGCGACCTGAACGGCGACCTCTACCTCCTGCTCTTCAGCGGACGCTACGTCGCCCATCACGGGCCGGTCGGATACGACCCCTTCCCGACGATCGAGCACGGTCAGCAGTGGCTCAACCAGCAGTGGCTCTCCGAGGTCGGCTTCTACGGCGCCGAGCGGATCGTGGGGACGACCGGCATCACCGTTCTCTACGCGCTGCTCCTGGGGGCTCCGCTGGCGCTCCTGCTGACGGCGATCCGCCGCAAGGGGACCGTGGCGATGATCGCCGTCGCGGCGCTCTACTTCCCCGGAATCCTCGCGATCATCCATCCGCGGGCGGCGATCTTCACGCTGCTTCTCTTCGCTACCTGTGTGCTCGCCATCCTCGCGCGATGGGGTCCGCAGGCGCCCGCCCGCGGCGCGACGTCGCCGGTGGTGCTCATCGGGCTGCCCGCGCTGTTCGCGCTGTGGGCGAACCTCCACGGCGGGTTCATTGCCGGGCTCTTGCTCGTGGGGCTCGTGACCGTGGGCCTCGCGGTCGATCGCCGCCGCGGGCTTCCCGGGCCGCCGGGCGTGGCCATCCTCCTGCTCGCCGGCGGGGGGGCCCTGGGCGCCGTGGCCGCCACCTTCGCCACTCCGCTGGGCCTCGACGTCTGGAGCTACGTCGCGAGCTTCCGCAATCCTGCGCTCAAGCTGGCGTCCACCGAGTGGGAGCCCGTCACCCACTCGGTGCTGGCCATCGCCTATCTGGTCGGGGCCGCCGCGGTCGCCGCCTGGACGTGGTGGGACGAGCCTCGGCCGCGCAGCGCGATGCCCGCGATCGTCGCCGTCGGGTTTCTCGCGTTCGCGGCGAGCTCCATGCGGAACCTGATCTTCGTCGCGCCCGCGCTTGCGTTCCAGATCGCCTGCTCGGCAAGAGACCGTCGCGCCGCCCCCAGCCGTCTTGCGGTTGGCGCGGCAGCGGTGGCGGCCGTGGGGGCGCTGGTCGTCTACGGCTTCCTCGGCCTACCGAGCTCCCACCGGGTCGGCAACGTCGCGGTCCAGTACGCGATCAAGCATCCGCCCCGGCAGGGCCACATCGTCGCCTACGCCGGTCCCAGCTCCTACATGCTCTGGCGCGCCCCTGATACCCCGGTCGTCATCGACGGCTGGCTCGAGCACTTCACCGAGACGGAGCTTCGGGCCAACTTCGGCATCCTGCACGGCTCGCGGCACGATCCGACGCCATGGGTCAGGCGCGTGGACGCGGGCGCCGTGATCGCGTACATCCCGAAGGCGGTCGAGCGCCTCGAGGCGCACGGGTTCGTGGCGAAGGTCTCCGGACGATACGGGACGTACCTCGTCCGGGTGGGTTCTGCCGGCGGCAGCTCCTAGCTCGTCAGATGGCCGATTCGGGCCGCGGCGCCGGCCGGCCCTCGAGCGCCGCGGCGATCGGGGCCGTGTCGTAGTAGGCGCGCAGGTGCGACGCGACGCCGTCGGTGAGCGTCCAGACGTGCGCGAACTCGACCTCGAACTCCTGGTCCGTCTCTCGCGCCCGGCCGCGGAGCCGCCCGAGGACGACGACCCGGTCCTGCGCCTCGAGGAAGTCGTCGGGGTCCGCCCACGTGCCCTCGATGTGATCACGGAAGACCGTCGCGAAGGCGCGGATGCCGTCCGGGCCGTGGTGGATCCCGCCCCACGGGACGGGCTCGGGCAGGCTCCACTCGATGTCGTGCGCGACGTCTGCGGCAAGCTCATCGAGATCGTCCCGGTTGATCGCCGCGTAGATGCGCCGCAGCGCCTGGACGTCGTACTCGGACACCGCCGCAACATAGCGCCACCGCGCGCCCGGAATGGGGCCCGATTCCGATGTAGGGTTGGCTCGAATGGGCACGCTGGAGGCGAGCTGGAGCGTCGAGATCAAGGCGCCGCGCGAACGCTGTTATGAGATCGCCGCGGATGTCGAGGGAGCGCCGAGGTGGCAGGGAACGCTGGAGCGCGTCAACGTCCTCGAGCGCGACGTCGGGGGGCGCCCGGCTGTCGTCGAGACGGTCTCGGACGCCGCCGTCAAGAAGGTGCGCTCCCGCCTTCGCTTCTCGTATGAGCCGCCGGCCGGGATCCAGTGGGAGCAGGAGAAGGGCGACGCGAAGTGGCTCACCGGCTCGTGGAGATTCGAGGACGCCGACGAGGGCCGCACCCGCGCCACCTATGAGCTGCGGTCGGACCCGGGGCGGATCCTGGGCTTGCTCCTGCGTGGCCCGGTGGAGGGCAAGGTCAAGGAGCTCCTCACGAAGGGCGCCGCCGAGGGACTGAGGCACGAGGCGGAGGGGCCGGCTTGAGCGTCCTCGAGAACTGGCGGCGGCCGGCGCGCAGCGCGGACATGGGCCCGCTCCAGGATGCCTTCCTCGTATCGGCCGTGGTGATGATCCTGCTTATCCGCCTGCAGCTGTGGGCCACGAACTACCCGCAGCTCGGCGGCGGCAAGCTCCACATCGCGCATCTCCTCTGGGGCGGGCTCCTCATGCTGATCGCGATCGGAGCGTTGATCTCCATCGTCGGCCGCGGCTTCCGCCTTCCGGCGGCGATCATCGGCGGCCTTGGCTTCGGGTTCTTCATCGACGAGCTCGGGAAGTTCATCACCTCCGACAACGACTACTTCTTCCGGCCTGCGGCGGCAATCATCTACCTGATCTTCATCGTCCTGTACCTGGTCACCCGGTGGATGCAGCGGGACCGCGGGCTGAGCCAGCGCGAGTGCCTGGTGAATGCGGTCGACTCGATCACCGATGCTGCGCGCGGCAACCTGAACGAGCGCGACAAGCACCGGATCCTCGACCTGCTCTCGAGGGCCGACGCGAGCGATCCGCTGACGCGCCCGCTACAGGACCTCATCGGCGGGCTCGACGCCGTTCCGGCTCCCAAGGCGAACCCGGCCGCCCGCCTCGCGCTCGGGATCCGGGATCGCTACGAGCGCCTCGTCGAACACCCGCGCTTCGTCGGTGTCGTCAGCGCGATCTTCGTCCTGTGGGCGTTCGTCATCGGCCTTGCCGTGATCGTGTTGATCGTGGCAGCGGGCCTCAAGCTCGGCGGCGTCAAGAACGTGAATGTCGCTATCGGCGAGGGCACGAAGATCACGTTCACGGATTGGGCGAGCCTTGGCGCGTCACTCGCCGCGAGCGTGTTCGTGATCTGGGGGGTGGTGCGGCTCCGCGCTCACCGCCGGCTCGAGGCGTACTACATGTTCGAGCGCGCACTGCTCGTGCAGATCTTCATCGGGTACTTCTTCGAGTTCCTCCAAATCCAGTTCAGCGCCGTGTTCGGCCTCGCGGTCAGCCTGCTGCTCCTGATCACCGTTCGCTACATGATCCGGACCGAGCAGCATCTGCGCGAGGTGCGCGCGCTGAAGGAGGCGGAGGCCCACGGCGAGCGAGCGCCGCCTGCCGCCGAGCGACTTGCGCCGGCGTAGGTCAGCCGACCAGCCGCGCCTTCAGCCGCTGGAACTCCTCGTCTGAGATCGCGCCCTTCTCCTTGAGCTCGTTCAGCTTGTGGAGCTCGTCGACGGGCGAGGTGCCGGCGGTCTCGCGGATGTAGCTCTCCAGATGGCGCCTGACGTCCGCCTGCTCCTTGATCGAGCGATCGCGCATCCCAGGCCCGCGGACGATCAGGTAGACGAGGGCGGTCAGGAACGGGATAAAGATCAGGAACAGGATCCACACCGCCTTCATCCAGCCGGACAGCTCGTGGTCGCGGAACAGGTCGCCGATGATCGTGAAGAGCACGAGGATCCAGGCGACGAACAGGAAGATCCACAGGACGGTGATGATCGCGTCGCCCAGCGTGTAGTCGGCCAGCAGCATTCGAGGCTCCTTGCGTTCGGGTCTGGAACGGCTTCGTCACCCTGAGCCTCTCACAATGTGAGGAGGCAATGCCGTCGTTCGCTGTCTCGATCGCGTTCCTGTCCGTGGCCCAGGCCGCGGTCATCGCGCTCCCGAGCGCCGGGCGGCGGCTCCCCCTTGACCGGCTGAGCAGCCGTTGGTGGGCCATCGTCCCCCCCGCGTCCATCGTCGTCGTCATCGGCCTGATCGCGGTCTATCAGAGCTCCGCTGACGCGCTGTCCGTCCTCGCACTCGTCGCGGTCCCGCCGCTCGCGGCGGTCGCGCTCGCAGCGCTCGTCCGGCGGGCGCGTCCCGGGCTGGCGCTTGCGGCGGTGCCGCTCTTCGCGGCGGCCTGGTGGCTATCCGGTTCGCTGCTCGGCGAGACGGCGGCCCTTGCGCTCACCGCGCTCGCGTGCGTGACCCTCGGCGTCGTGCTCGCCGCCATGGTGGCGCCACAGTGGCTCACGCTGGGCGTTTACGCCATGGCGGCCGTCGACACCGCCTTCGTCGCCGCGGACCTCCTCCAGGGGCCGAACGCGACGCTGGTGGCGGCCGGCCCCCCTGCCGGCCTGCCGCGCCTTCAGGCCGTCTACTTCGGTCAGGCGACGATGGGGTTCGGCGACATGTTCATCGCCGCGACGGTCGGCGCCCTCCTGGCGCGTCAACAGCGCCCGCAGGTTGAGGCGGTCGCGCTGGCCGCGGTCCTCGGGCTCGGATTCGACCTGCTGTTCTTCGCGGTAAGCCTGCTGCCGACGACCGTGCCCATCGCGGCCACGCTCGCGCTGCTGGACGCCCGCGATCGCCGGCGCGCTCCAGCGTTCGAGGCATCCGAGCCGGCTTGGCCCGCGCCCGCCGGGGTATCAGCAGATCGTGGAGGAACACCGGGCACAGCTCGAGGACCTGCCGCCGCTGGACCTGAACCGGCTCCGGGACCTCGATC
Organism: Actinomycetota bacterium; assembly: GCA_046729615.1. Classification (GTDB taxonomy): domain Bacteria; phylum Actinomycetota; class Thermoleophilia; order Solirubrobacterales; family 70-9; genus AC-56. The sequence goes on along the minus strand of JBKPHA010000049.1, from coordinate 13,338 downwards.
TCGACGCGCCGCCCGATGACGCGATGCCGGCTCATGTCGCCTCCGCGTCCGGCGTGGTGCGGCGCGGCGACTTCGTCTACGTCATCGGCGACGACCTTCTCCAGGTCGCCGTCTTCGAGCTCGCGTCCGGCCGTCCAGGAACGCTGAAGCCGGCATTTGGCGGCGACATCCCGGACGACCACCAGCAGCGCAGCAAGGAAAAGCCCGACCTCGAGGCGCTGACCGCGCTCCCCCCGGTCGAGGGCGAGCGGCACGGCGGGCTCCTCGGGCTGGGCTCCGGCTCCAATCCGAGCCGCGACCGCGGCTTCTTCTGGTCGTTCACCGCCGACGGCTCGCTCGCCGGACGGCCGCGGACGATCGACCTGCGGCCGGTCTACCAAGCGCTCCGCGCCGAGCTCGACGATCGGATCAATATCGAGGGGGCTGCCGTGGTCGGGCAGCGGCTCTGGCTCTTTCACCGCGCCAACGAGAGCGAGGCACCTAACGCCGTCGCGGAGGTCGAGCTCACCGACCTCGCAGGGACCCTCGGCGAGGATCGGGTGCTCGATACGGAAGAGCTGCGCTCGCTGCACACCTACGATCTCGGACAGCTCGAGGGCGTACCTGCCTGCTTCTCGGACGCAACCACGCTTCTCGACGACCTGGTGTGCTTCACCGCCTCCGCAGAGGCCGGGGACGGCGACATCCGCGGCTCGATCGTCGGAACGATCGACCCGTCCGGACGGGTGCACCGCCTGCGCAGGATCGATCCGCGTTGGAAGGTGGAGGGCGTTCACGCCGCCGTCGACACCGGCGTCATCGACCTCCTCTTCGTCTGCGACCAGGACGATCCCGAAACGCCCTCACCGCTGCTGAGCGCGACCATGTCGCTGGATGCGAGGTTCGACCGCGAGGAAGACGATGTTGGACGCCACTGAACTTGGTCAAACCGCGCTCGTGGGTTGGCGCGAGACGCTCGCCAATCGCGTTGCGCGGCCGGTATCCCAGCGGACGCGCCTCGGGGAAGACCAGGTGCGCGCGCTCGTCGGCGTGCTGTTCTTCGGGCTCTCCGTCTACTACGTCGCAAGCACGGTACGGCGGGCGATCGATCGGGTCCACGGCTAGCCAAACCCGACGGCCAGCACCGGTCTGCCGTCAACCTGCGACCTTGCGTCGCGCCAGTGGCCATTGCGGCGATCGGTAGCGATTTGACCGACGAGCTCGTTCTTCTGATCCTCAGCGCTCGATCAACCGGTCTTTGCCCCAGAGTCCCGAGCTCGAAAGCTACGGTGAGCCGGAGCGGAGGCGGCTGAACGTCAGCCTGGCCCTGGGAGGTCGAAGCGCTTGGTCTTTGGCACTTCCCACTAGGAACACCGCTCACGGCGGGCGCAAGAACTCCATCGTCGCCCACGCCGGGCGAAAGCCGAGTCGGGCATAGAGCCTCTTCGGCCGGCCCTCGTCGTCGGCGACGATCCACAAATCCCCGACGTCGCTCGCCGCCTCGATCGCGGCGCGGGTCATCGCCGTCCCGCGGCCGGCGCTGCGGTGCTTCGGGCGGACGTAAACCTGGGTGATCTCGGCCGCCGCACCGTGGCGCTCGAGCTGGGCAAAGGCCACCGGCACCCCACCCTCCCTCACGGCGAGGATCCGCGCGCCGCGGCGCAGGGCGACCTCGCGCGGCTGGGCCAGGTATCCAGCGGGGTCTTGGTCCGGGAAGTCCTCCCGATGCCAGGCGTAGCGTAGGTCGTCCACCGCCTCGTAGGGCACCTCCTCGACGGCGATGTCGGGTCCGGGCGGAAGCGAAGCTTCGTGTCGCATCCAGAGCAGCCGCTGGGCCTTCCAGCCCCTGGCCTCGAAGCCGGCTCGCAGCGGCTCGGCGGCGTCGATGAGGTCGAAGTCAACGCGCCGGTGGGCGAGCCCGGCGAGCGCCTCATCCGCGAAGGCGACCAGCCCCTCCACGCTCATCGCCGGGCACTCCTCGACCCGAACGACGTTGAGGTCGAAGTAGCTCGGGTAGCGCGTCGCCCGCACGACGGTGCCGTGCGCCCACTGCTCGAGCACGTCACAGACCGCGGCCTGCCCGGCATTGCGCCAGGCCCGCGCGCGGGCGGCCACACCGGAGCTCAGGAGGCCGACAGGGGTCACGCCAGCAGGCTACGTCAGCTCATCGTGATCAGCGGGATGGTCGGCGAAGGGCGCTTCCGCTGGGCGAAATGCGGAAGCGTCACGGCTGGCGTTCCAGCTTGGTCAATAGGAATGTATCCAGGACAGCGGCTGCCGCCGTTCGAGGTACCGATCCCGACGTGACGGGCGCGGCTCCCGCTTTCACGCGAGAGAGGGCGAGGGGGCGGGTTAGACTCCCAGCGCACGGTGACGTCAGCATCGAGGGAGATGATTCAGGTAGGCGCCCTCAGCGTGCGCTTCCTCGTGGAGGCTGCCGACTCGAATGGAAGCGCGAGCCTCTTCGAGTGCTTCGTGCCCGCCGACAGCAAGATGCCGGTGCCGCACAGCCACGACGCCTTCGAGGAGACGGTCTACGGGCTCGAGGGCGTCACGACTTGGACGGTTGACGGTCGGACGCTCGACATTCGCCCCGGCGAGGCCGTCTGCATCCCCCGCGGCGCGGTCCACGGGTTCGACAACTACGGGACCGTGGACGCCAAGTTCCTCGCGATATCTACCCCCGGCCTCATGACCCCCGACTACTTCCGTAAGATCCACGACGTGCTGGCGTCGAGTCCCGGCGGCCCGCCGGACCCAGCGAGGGTCGCGGAGGTCATGCGCCGGCACGGCCTAACACCGGCGCCACCCGCCAGCTGACGTAGGCTCCGACATCCGATCGGCGGGCTTGGCTTGCGTGTGTGGGGAGTTAGCTCCGGATCTCCGAGTCGCCCGCGCCTCCTTCACGCGCCACGGTGAATCGTCCTGAAAGAGATTGGCCGAGCTGGTTGCCCCGCTCGACCCGGACACGGTCGCCGTCAGTCTCGTCTCAACCTTCCGAAGCAGAGGCTCGATCGAGCTTTCCCAACGGCGATCCAGCTCCCGGCTCGCGGCGGCGGCGGCGGCGCGTCGAGCTCGCTCCTGCAGCCGGCCCACCTCGCGCTCGAAGCGCGCAAAGATCTCGGCCGCTCGCTTCGCGAGCCGTTCCTCGGCGGCCTCAATCTCGACCGTGAGCCATTGTTGCGCGAGCGCCAGCTCGCCGCCCGACTCGCCTCCGGGCGAGAACCTATGGCCGTTCCCGAACCGCGCTTGAGCCACGCGTTCGGCCTCCTTGACCTCCAAGCGCATTGCCTCCTCGGCCTCGCCGAGGCGGTGCTCCACGGCCTTCACCGCCCGCTCGATGTGCTCGCGCGCGCGTCGGGCGATCCGTACCGAGAGCTCGTCACCGTCCCGACGTCGGGGAGGGACGCCCTTGCCGGGAACTCGGGTTGTTGCTCGCGCTCGGCGCCGGGCAGAGGTGGCCTCCTCGCCTGAGGCCGGCGCCCGCTCGGGTCCTGGGAGCGGTCGTCGGCGCTGATCGGACCCGAGGTCATCGAGCAGGCGCTCCAGGACGCCTGCGAGCTCTTCGCCGCCCCCTTCTTCGTTGACCCGGATTGCGACCCGCGCACCCCAATCCTCCTCCGCGAGGACGAGCTCGACCCGAGTCGCCGAGGCAGCGGAAACCTGGCAGACCAGTCGACTCGAGGGTTCCCTCTCGACCACCTCGATCGGCTGTGATCGGAACAGCTCAGTGCTCAACCGGTCGATCAGCTCTTGACCGTCGATGATCTCCCACAGCTCGGGGATGGACTTCATCAGGGTGCGCTGGACCTCGACCATGCTGGCATGTTCTGGCGGAGGCGCGGGAGCCCTACCCCTTTCCCGTCACGAGAGCGAAGTTGCAACCGGGTTCGATGCCCAGGCTTGAGTTTTAAGCGCCCGCCTCAGCGCACCCCCGACCTGCATCGAGGATCGACCGTAACGGCCGGGCGTTGACGACGCTTGCGGCCGTCGACCAGCCGCGGCGCGCCGTCGCGACCGAGAGCGCCATGTTCCCGAGCCCGCGCACCGAATGCGCGTCGGTTGAGCAGACAAGCTCCACGCCCGCTCGCAGCGCGTCGCGGACGTGCTCGCCGCGAAGGTCGAGGCGATCGGGGAGCCCGTTGACCTCGAGCGCGACTCGTTGCTCGAGCGCGATCTCGAACACCCGCTCCAGGTCGAGGGCGTTCTCCGCTCGTCGGTTGATGTACCGGCCCTTCGGGTGGCTAAGGCAGCGCACGTAGGGGTTGCGGAGCGCCTCCTCGACGCGCCTCGTCAGCTCGCGCCGCGGCATTCGCTGCCCGCCGTGCACGCTTGCCTGTATCCAGTCAAGCTCCGCGAGGACGTCGTCGGGAAGATCCAGCCGCCCGTCGGCGAGGATGTCGCACTCGATCCCGCGCAGGATGCGGAACGGCGCCAGCAGTTCGTTCGCAGCCGCGATCTCCTCGGCCTGGCGGCGGACGTCGTCGGCGGTGAGCCCGCGGACGGCGCCCACGGCGGGCGTGTGGTCGCAGATCGCCATGTAGTCGTAGCCGCGCGCTCGGGCGGCGCGGGCCATCTCCTCGACGCTCTCCTTCCCGTCCGACCACCTCGTGTGGCAGTGCAGGTCACCACGGATGTCGCCCGGCTCGAGGAGCGACGGTGGCTCACCGCGGTATGGCTCCTCGCGAAGCTCCGGCGGACACCAGGGGAGATCGAGTGCCCGGTAGACCGCCTCCTCATCCGCCGCCTCCGGTAACGGCTCGAGTGCCGCGACGTAAGCGGGCGAGCCCGTCCCGCGCAAAAGCGCGGTCCCGAACCGCTCCGGGTCGGCGGCCACGAGCGCGACCGGCACGCCCTCGACCGTCACCCCCACCGCGTGCCGCTCGCTCTCCTCGACCAGCGCGACGATCTGCGGGAGGGCAGCGAAGCGGGCGAACACGGAGTGGGGATCCGGTGCAGCGCAGACAACCGTCAGCTGCTCGCAGGCGTCGCGCCATCGCCGCACATCGCCGGCCGCCTCGCCGTCGAGAGCGGCTGCGATGCCTCCAACGAGCTCCCAGGCGCGGTTGAGTAGAAGTCCCTGCCGCGGTCGCGGCTCATGCTCGCGGGTGAGCGCCTCGAGGAGCCGCGCCTCAGTCTTCGGCCCGATTCCCGGCACGGTGCGGAGCCGGCCAGCGGCAGCCGCCTCGCGAAGCTCGTCGGCGGTGCGGATGCCGAGCGCCCGCGCGAGCTCGACCGAGCGCTTCGCGCCAAGCCCGAGATAGCGGCCGAGGCCGACGAGGTCGGGCGCGAGTTCGCGCTCGAGCGTGGCCAGCTCGCCGATCTCGCCCGTCTCGACCAGCTCGCGAAGCCGCGCCTCGATTCCCGGGCCGATCCCCCGCAGCTCACGCGCCCGCCCGGACCGCACCAGGTCCGCGACTGGCAACGCCGCGGTGCGGATCGTCTCGCCGGCGCGGCGGTAGGCGCGGGCCGTGTACGGGTTCGCGTCAACGAGCTCAAGCATCGACGCGAACGCCTCTAGGCGGTCCGCGATCTGAGGATTGTCCACGGCGGTATTGTCCCGGCAATGGTCATCGCACCGGCTCAGCGATGACCCTGCTCGCGGATGTAGTCGTCGCCTCGCGGGACCTGACCGACACCAGCTCGCGCTCTGGAAAGGTCGCGATCCTCGCCGAGCTCTTGGGGCGGCTCGATGCGAGTGAGGTCGCCAGCGCCGTCGGTTTCCTCGCGGGCGTGCCCCGGCAGGGCCGGGTCGGCATCGGCTACCGGACGATCTACGGCATCGAGCGCGCGCCAGCCCCGGAGGCGTCTCTCACCATCGACGACGTCGATCGCACGATCGCCGAGGTCCAAGCGACGACGGGCAGCGGATCGGCGGCCAAGCGCAAGCGCATGCTCGGCGAGCTCCTGGGCCGGGCGACCGACCAAGAGGCCGACTTCGTGAAGCGGCTGTTCACGGGCGAGCTGCGGCAGGGCGCGCTCGCCGGGTTGATGACGGACGCGATCGCAAAGGCGGCGGGGGTTTCCGCCGAGCTCGTGCGTCGTGCGCTGATGCTGTCGGGCGATCTCACGCGCACGGCCGAGATTGCGATCACCCAGGGCGAGGCCGGGCTTCGCGGCGTCGGCTTCGAGATATTCCGGCCGATCCTTCCGATGCTCGCCTCTACCGCCGCGAGCGTGCCTGAGGCGGTCGAGAGCTTCGATCGTTCGTCGGTGGAGTGGAAGCTCGATGGGATCCGGATCCAGATCCATCACCGCGATGAGGAAATCCGCATCTATACCCGCAACCTCAACGACATCACGCCAGCGCTGCCGGGGATCGTCGCCGCGGTGCGCCTCCTGCCTGTGACCCAGGCGGTGTTCGACGGCGAGGCGCTCTGGATGAGCGAGCACGGCCCGGCCGCCTTTCAGGACACCGTCTCGCAGATCGACAACGCAGCGCCGCCCGAGGGAATCGTGACGTTCCTCTTCGACCTGCTCCACGTCGACGGCGACGACCTGCTGGACACGCCGCTGCAGAAACGCGCCGCGCGGCTCGACTCGATCGCGCCGCACCTCAAGATCCCGAGCGTGATCACGTCGAACCCGGAGGAGGCGCAGCGCGTCCTCGACGAGGCCCTGCATGCTGGACACGAAGGCATCGTCGTGAAGGACGCCGTGTCGCTCTACTCGGCCGGCCGCCGCGGCAAGGCCTGGCGCAAGGTGAAGCCGGTCAGGACCTACGACCTCGTCGTGCTCGGCGCTGAGTGGGGCCACGGGCGGCGCCGGGGCTTGCTCTCGAACCTCCACCTTGGGGCCCGTGACCCGAGCACCGGCGAGTTCGTCATGGTCGGAAAGTGCTTCAAGGGACTCACGGATGAGCTCCTCGAGTGGCAGACGAAGGAGCTCCTCGCGCGCGAAACCGGCCGGCAGGGGATCGCGGTGCTCGTGCTCCCGGAGCTCGTGGTCGAGATCGCCGTGGACGGAGTCCAGTCCTCGACCCGCTACTCGAGCGGTGTGGTGCTGCGTTTCGCGCGCGTGAAGCGCTACCGGCCCGACAAGGGCGCCGCGGAGGCGGACACGATCGATGACCTACGCGCGCTCCTGGCCCGAGCGCCGTAACCGCCTCGGCCCGATCACCCGAAGCCCCGCAGCGCTGCGGCGCCGTTGGGTTTGGACGCGTCGGCGTTGGCGCTACCGTGCCGACGGTGCGAATAGCGACCTGGAACGTCAACTCGGTCACGCAGCGTGTTCCGCGGCTGCTGCCTTGGTTGGATGAGCGGCGGCCGGACGTCGTGTGTCTGCAGGAGACCAAGCTCGCCGACGAGGCGTTCCTCGACCTGCTCGGCGATGAGCTCGCCGACCGGAACTATGCCGTCGCGGTTCACGGCGAGGCGACGTGGAACGGCGTGGCGATCCTCTCCCGCGTCGGGCTGGACGATGTGGTGGCGGGACTTGCCGGTGCGCCGGGCTTCCCGCGTCCCGAGGCGCGCGCCGTGTCCGCTACGTGTGACGAGATCCGGGTGGTCTCCGTGTACGCACCGAACGGGCGCGCGCCGGGCTCGGAGCACTACCGGTACAAGCTCGCCTGGCTGGCCTCGCTGCGGGAGATGGTTGCCTCCGGCCCCGAGGCGACGGTCGTAGGTGGCGACCTGAACATCGCCCCCACCGACGACGACGTGTTCGATCCGGACGCCTACGTTGGCCAGACGCACGTAACGGGGCCCGAGCGGGCGGCGCTCGCGGAGCTCGAGGCGCTTGGGCTCCGCGACGTCGTGCGCGATCGCTGGCCGAAGGAGCGAGTGTTCACCTACTGGGACTACCGGGCGGGAATGTTCCATCGGGATCTCGGGATGCGGATCGATCTGGTGCTGGCGAGCGCTAGCGTCGCCGAGCGCGTTCAGGCGGCATGGGTGGACCGCCAGGCGCGCAAGGGCAGCGGGCCGAGCGATCACGCGCCGGTGATCGTCGACCTCGACGAGGCACCGGACGGGGATATCGGGCCAGTCGTGCCGCCGCCCTCCGCTCCAGCGGCGAGGCGGGGTGCGGCCAAGCTGCCGCAGGCACCGTAACGGCGCCTGCGTCCGCAACGTGCTGGAGTCATTACCGCGGGCGGTCGCGATCGCGCGAGGGCTGGACGCGCTTTGGCTCTCCCGGCATCTTCGGATAGTCGGGCGGGTAAGGCATGTCCCCCTGTCCCTCGGCGGCGTCGTTCTCGTATATGTCCAGCAGGGGCTGCAGGGAGTGGACGGCATCGTCGATCGCGGCGTGGCGATCGCCTACCTCGGCGAAGCGCGCGGGCATTGTCGCCACGGTGAAGTCCTCCGGCTCGACGTCGGCGAGCTCGTCCCACGTCACCGGTGCCGAGACCGGCGCACCAGGCTTCGGGCGCACGCTGTAGGCCGAGGCGATGGTGCGATCCCGCGCGTTCTGGTTGTAGTCGATGAAGATGCGCTCGCCGCGCTCCTCCTTCCACCACTTGGTCGTCACCTGTCCCGGTAGACGCCGCTCGAGCTCGCGCCCGAAGGCGATTGCGGCGTGGCGCACGTCCGTAAACGTCCAGCGTGGCTCGATCCGGACGTAGATGTGGATGCCCCGGCCCCCCGAGGTCTTCGGGAACCCGGCGCAGCCGAGCTCGTCCAACAGCACCCGTGCCTCGGCCGCGACGCGCACGGCGTCCGCGTAGTCCGTGCCCGGCTGCGGGTCCAGGTCGATGCGCAGCTCGTCCGGATGGTCGACGTCGGCGCTGCGCACCGGCCACGGATGAAAGGTGATTGTGCCCATCTGAGCCGCCCAGCCGACAACGGCCACCTCGGTTGGGCAGATCTCATCTGCGTGGCGCCCCGACGGGAACTGGATCCGCGCGGTCTCCACGTAGTCCGGAGCTCCGCGGGGGATGCGCTTCTGAAAGAAGGCGTCGCCCCCGCCCTTCTCGCGCGTTGAGAGGACGATGCCCGGATGCACGCCCTTCGGCCAGCGCTCGAGCGTCGTGGGGCGCCGCTCGAGCGCGCGCATGATGCCGTCCCCGACCGCGAGGTAGTACTTGACGATGTCGAGCTTGGTGACAGTGCCGGAGCGCTCGGTCTTCGGAAAGATCACGCGGTCGGGATTGGACACACGCAAGTCGCGTCCCCTGGCGTCGACGATCGTCGCCTCTCCGGATGCGGCCATGCCCCCGGAGTTCTACGGGACCGTCGAGATCATGCTGCGGCCGCGACGCGGTCGCGAAACTCCCACACCAGCTTCTGCTCGCGAAGCGTGAGTGGGCGCCAGCCACCCGGCTCGCGGATGTAGATCCGCACGTCGACCAGGCTCCGGAGCCCCGTCAGCGCCGCCACCATCTCGCGGGCCTCGGCGTCCTCGGCGAGCACCCGGCCGCTCAGTGTGCTCACGACCTTGAACTTCGACGGCTCCCTGGGTCTGGCGTCCTCATCCAGTCCCGGGGCAGCCTCGGGTGCGGGTGCCGGCCTGCGCCGCACGACCCTGACCCGCTCCGCCCTGGCCGCCGATCGCTTTCGCTCCAGCGCCCGCTCAAGCGGCACCATCTCGGCGCCGGTGCCCTTCGTCTCGGTGTCGAGTACCCAGATCTTTCCCATGGCGTCCTCGGAGCGAGGTTAGCCGCGCGAGGACGCCGGGTTCCCTCGGGCGAGCTGCCGGCGCACCTACTCGCTCGGCGGCTGTGCCGACGGGTCCGTCCGCCAAAGGCCGAACTCGTTCCCGTGCGGGTCCCGGCAGGTCGAGAACCAGCCCATGTTCGGGACCGCCATCGGCTCGTCGGCCTCGCCCCCGAGCTCCTTGACCCGCGCCGCTCCGGCGTTGATGTCGTCGACGTCGAAGTAGGCGCGCGTACCCCGCTTGCCCGGCTCCATGTTCGTGATCGCTGCACCAGCCTGGTCGCTGATCCGAGTCATGTGGTACTCGGACGGCCCCGGATAGGCTTCGAACTCCCACCCGAAGAGCGAGCCCCAGAACTCGCGCCCCTTCTCAGTGTCGTCCGCCGGAATCTCGAAGTGAACTATCTGGCCGGCCATCGCACCCTCCTTCCAATCGTCACTCGACAGGTGGTCTTCGCCCCACCGCGGTCACTGTACAGACGCCCCGGCGCGCCGGAACTGCAGGCACCGAGCACGTCCGCCCGAGCGCGGTCCTGGGCGTCGGATCGGCAAGATTGGGCGCATGGGTGAAGCGGCTCGGCGCCGGCGGGAGACCTCGTTTCCAATTGGCGCCTCCGCCACCCTCGAGGAGCTCGACCTGGATCCGCATCCCCTGCTCTCCCGCCTGCGCGAGCGCGAGCCGGTGTCCTGGCTCCCGGTGCTCAGGGGCTGGCTGGTCTCACGGCGCGATCTCGCGCTGCACGCCATGCGCGACTCGACCACCTTCACCGTCGACGATCCCGGTTTCTCCACCGGGCAGGTCGTCGGCCCGAGCATGCTCACGCTCGACGGCGCCGAGCACCGCCGCCACCGCGACCCGTTCGCGCCGCCCTTCCGCCTCGACGAGGTTCGAGAGCGCTTCGCGCCGCTCGTCTGGGAGGAGACCGAGCGGCTGATCGACGCGATCGAGCCGGGCGGGCGGGCGGAGTTGCGCCGCGGCTTCGCGGGTCCGCTCGCAGCTAGCGTCGCCGTTCACGCGCTCGGCCTCGAGGGCACGGACACGGCGACGATCCTCGGCTGGTATGAGGCGATCGTCGACGCGGTGACGGGCGTCGCCGCCGGCAAGCCGGTGACGCCAGCGGGTCCGGAGGCGTTCGGGGCACTGCGCTCGAGCGTCGAGCTGACGCTCGAGCGCGACCCCCGCTCGTCAATGGTCGCGGCCGCGAGCCGGGCTGGCGGTCTCACGCCCGCAGAGGTCGCGTCGAACGTCGGCGTGCTCATGTTCGGGGGCATCGAGACGACCGAGGGGATGATCTCGAACGCGATCCTCCACCTGCTCGCCCACCCCGAGCAGCGGGCGCTCGTCGACCGCGACCGCGAATCGCTGCCGGGCGCCGTCGAGGAGTCGCTGCGGCTCGAGCCGGCGGCGGCGTCGATCGACCGATACGCGACCCGCGATGTCTGGCTCGGCAATGCAGCGATCCGCCAAGGCGAGCTCGTCACCATCTCGATTGCCGGCGCCAACCGGGACCCGGATCTCTTTCCCCACCCGGATCGCTTCGACGTCCGCCGCGAGAACGCCCGCCACCAGCTTGCCTTCGCACGGGGCCCGCACGTGTGCATCGGCATGCATCTCGCGCGCCTCGAGGCGCAGATCGCGATCGCCCGCCTCCTCGATCGCCTCCCACACCTGCGGCTCGATCCGGCGCACCCGACCGCGCCGCGCGGTCTCGTTTTCCGCAAGCCGCCCGCGCTCCACGCGGTCTGGGGCTAACCCAGTCAGGCGGGGAGGCGGCCTGCCGCTTAGCCCCTTCGTCGCGCTCATCGAGTTCCCGCGGCTTCGCATCAGGCAGAGCGTGCGAGACGAGGCGGCCGAGTGATCCGCCTCCGCATCTATCTCCGAGGCCACGGGAGCCGTTCCGCCGGATTCCTCGACATCTCCGAATACTTGGATAGCTGCCCTTGATTCCGAGACCGCGGGAATGGCTCGTGCGCCCCGGGTGCTGTGCGCTGCCCCGAGATCCGATCCGTCCCGATCGGTTTTCTCGCTACGACGCACGGATAGTCGAGCGGGAGCTGGCGAAAGCGGCGGCTGCTGGAGTTGCGCCGTGCGGGGCTCACCACGGCGGGGTGGACGGAATCACATACCGGACGAGGAATTAGGGTAGCCTAACTCGCGGCTCGGATTCGCCGGGCGCCGCATTGTCCACTACTGAGGAGGCATCGATGTCGTTCGCGGAGACGATCCTGCTGGGGGCCCTGGCCGGCGTCACGATCTATCTCGGGCTTCCCTTCGGACGTCTTCAGGTGATGGGGGACCGGGCTCGCGTTGCGCTCGCGATGTTCGCCGTCGGCGTGCTCGCGTTCTTGTTCGTCGACATCTTCGAGCACGCGTTCGGGATCGTTGAGGAGCCGGTGGAGGCGCTGAGCGACGGCGGCGGGAGCCTCGGCGAGGCGATTGGCTTCGTGACGCTGCTCGCCGGCGGCTTCGCCGCAGGAACAGCGGGGTTGGCCACGGTCGAGCGCTGGATGCGGCCGAAGGGGCCGTCCCATCCACCGATCGCTGGTGGCTCAGTCGATGCTCTAACGGCGGAGGATGCGGAACGGCTCGCAACCGAGACCGCGGGCGCCAGCCGCCGCGCGCTCCAGGTCGGGATGACGATTGCGGCCGCGATCGGGCTTCACAACTTTGCCGAGGGACTTGCGATTGGCGTTTCCGCGGGTACCGGTGAGATCGGGCTCGCGACCGTCCTCATCATCGGGTTCGCTCTACACAACGCCACCGAGGGGTTCGGCATCGTCGGGCCCCTAGGCTCGGTGCGGCCGTCCTGGGGTTGGCTGGCACTGGCCGGCCTGGTCGGCGGCGGCCCCGTCTTCTTGGGCGCGATCGTCGGCTACAACGTCACCTCCGAACCACTCGAGCTCGCCTTCTATGGCCTCTCCGGCGGGGCGATCCTCTACGTGATCGGCGAGGTATGGAACGCAATGCGCCGCTACGGCCATCGCGAACTCGGCCTTTGGCTGCTGTCGGCCGGCTTCCTTGTCGGCATCGCGACAGACCTAGTCGTCGTCTACGGTGGCGGCTAGACGCGACGGTGTGCTGGCGTCGCGCGGTCGAGCCGCCATCGAGCCCACTCGGGAGGCCTAGCAAAGCCGCGCTAAGGATCCTCGACCACGAGGCTGCCGCCCGCCGGATCGGCTCGTGACCTAGGAAAGCAGCCGGACGCGGCAGCGTTCCGCTGCCGTCTGGCCGCCGTCATCACACGCATGCAATCGAACGTCCAAAGCTTGATCACCTTTAGCATCTTTGAGAACTAATCCGGAGGACGTAAATGAGCGCGATTGACGACTTCCTGAAGAACAACGAGGCGTTTGCCGAGGGCTTCGATAAGGGCGACCTGCCGCTGCCTCCCGCTAAGAAGGTCGCGATCATCGCCTGTATGGACGCCCGCCTGAATCCGTATCCGATCCTCGGGCTCTCGATCGGAGACGCACACGTAATCCGCAACGCGGGCGGGGTGGTCACCGACGACGAGATCCGCTCTCTCGCGATCTCCCAGCATCTCCTCGGCACCGAGGAGATCATGTTGATCCATCACACCGACTGCGGGATGCTCACCTTCAGCGACGCGGAGTTCGAGCAGATGCTTGAGAAGGAGGCCGGCCAGCGGCCCGAGTGGCGCCCGCGCTCGTTTGCCGACCTGGAAGCGGACGTCCGCGACTCGATCCGGCGGATAAAGGAGAGCCCGTTCATTCCAAGGAAGGATGAGGTGCGGGGGTTCATCTA
>JBKPHA010000048.1:0-9783 GCA_046729615.1 Actinomycetota bacterium | reverse complement strand
GCCATGAGAGGTGGATGCCATTGGTCCGGCTCGGGCGTTGTGCTCATCATGCCGGTTTGCAGGTCAAGCTGGGGCTCGTCTCGTTTGCCCTTGCGCTAGTCGTCGCCGGATTGCTTACCGGCGAGGCGGCCGCTGCCACACGGACCTTCACTCCTGTCGCGGACTCTTATGTGCGCAGCGACAGCCCGGGCTCCAACTTCGGGGCGCTCACCGTCCTCCACGTGGACAACTCTCCGATTCGCCGTAGCTACCTGCGGTTCGACCTTTCCTCGCTGCCCCTGGGATCGACGATCACGGGGGCGACACTCAGGCTCTACGTCTCCAGCGACTGCTCGGCGTCAGCTCCTGGCTGGGAGGTGCGCCGGCTCGCGAACAGCGCCTGGCAGGAGACCACGATCACCTACGCAAACGCGCCGACGAACTTCAGCGGACCCCTCGCCAGCCCTGGGGGCTGGACGGCATGTGGCTGGACGCAGGCGAACCTTCCCTCGAGCTCGCTTCCAACGACCGGGCTGAACTCGTATGTCGTCACCACCCCGAGCTCGTCGCACAAGGAGCTCCACTCGCGAGAGAACCTGAATGACCCACAGCTAACGGTGACTTACACATCGTCCGGCCCGAGCCTCGCCCTCGGCGACGCACGCGTTACCGAGGGCAACTCCGGCAGAACGAACGCCGTGTTCACCGTGTCGCTTTCTCCGCCAAGCGCGAACGCGGTCACCGTCTCCTACGCGACGGCGGACGGCACCGCCACCTCGCCGGTCGACTACACGGCTTCGAGCGGATCTCTCACGTTCGCTCCCGGAGAAACCTCCAAGACCATTGCCGTGCCTGTGGTGGGGGATGCGGTGATGGAGCCCGACGAGGTCTTCTCGCTGAGCCTGTCCAACGCGAGCAACGCAACGATCGGGGATCAGCAGGGGATCGGCACGATCGTGAACGACGATACGACCGATTACCAGCCGTCGTTCCCGATCAGGGCCAACTTCTACTACCAGTGGTTCCCCGAGGGGTGGACGCAGCACTCGATCTTCCCCTACACGAAGTACAGCCCCTCGCTCGGTTTCTATGACTCGGGCTCCCCGGCCACGATCCAGGCACACGTCAGGTCGATGCTGTACGCGAAGTTTCAGGCGACGATCGCGTCCTGGTGGGGCCAGAGTCAGAAGTCGGAGCAGACGCGCGTCCCGGCGCTGCTCACGAACGCGGCCGGGGTCGACCCGCGCTTCCGCGTCACCCTCTACTACGAAAGGGAGGGCTCCGGGAACCCCACCGAGAGTGAGATCAGAGGCGACCTCGAATACATCCGTAGCAAGTACGGCGGCAAGCCCAGCTTCCTCCGAGTCAACGGACGGCCCGTGCTCTTCGTCTACAACGCCGACGACACGACGTGTTCCGTCGTCGACCGGTGGAAGGCCGCGAACAACACCACCAACTTCTACCTCGTTCTGAAGGTGTTCAGCGGCTGGGAGAGCTGCGCCAGCCAGCCGGACGGCTGGCACCAGTACGGTCCCGCGACCGCCTACCAGCGCCACATTCCGGCCAATCCCGCGGTCTCCGGGTCGGTGAACATCTCGCCGGGGTTCTGGCACGCGGAGGACGTCGCGCCCCCGGGAGGCGATCGGCCATACCTCGCTCGCGATATCACGAGGTGGAAGCAGAACATCCGCGACATGGTCGCCTCAGGGGCGAAGTGGCATCTCGTCACGAGCTTCAACGAGTGGGGCGAGGGCACCTCCGTCGAGAGCGCATCCCAGTGGTCGAGCGCCTCCGGCCACGGCCTCTACCTCGATGCGCTCCACAGCGATGGGGCTCCTTAGCAGGAGAGGCCACAGGGCTGGCGTGCCCGCTGCTCGTAGCTAAGCGGCGCCCCGGCCGCCACTGGGGTCGGTCTCTGGGCGACGAGTGGTCACGGCGCAGACCCAGCCGGCTGGTCAGCCGTCCGGCGGGCCTGCGGCGGCGTGCACGACGATCTCAGCCGCCTCCTCAGGGCTCAGCTGGTCGGTGTTGAGCACCACGTCGTAGTGCGTGGGCAGTTCGTCGACCCCGTAGAAGCGCTTGAAGTAGTTGGCGCGGTTCGCGTCTCCGCGGGCGAGGAGCTTTCCGGCCTCGCCCTCGCTCAGTCCCTGTGCCTCGCCGAAGCGAGCCCGTCGCGCCTCCTCAGAGCCAGTGATGAATACCCGGAGTATCCCCTCGCGGGGGCCGAGCGCCAGCGAGGCGGCGTGGGAGACGAGCACCGCCGAGCCGCGCTCTCCGATCTCCTCGATCGCGCTCCGGATCAGGCCGCGCAACTCGTCGCCCGCCGGACCCGGGTCGGCGACGTCCACCGGCACCTATCCGGTGAACGGCGAGGCCGCCGCGGCCGTCGCCGGAAGCTGTTCCAGCAGGCGCTCGATCAGCGACCGGCGGTGCTCGACACCCGCGACGACATGGTGCTCGACCCCGGCCTCCTCCGCGGCTCGGGCGACGATTTGCTCGTCGACCAGCATCAAGCCGAGCCGGCGGGCGACGAGCGGAGCGATCTCCTCGGCTCCCGCGCCGTCCGACGCCGAGATGCAGATCAACGTGCGTGGCATACGCGGACGGTATGCCGCGGGGAGGCGCGCGGTCAAGGCGGATCCGTAGCCGACATCCGGTGAGCCGCGAGTGGCCGGCTCAGCCGACGAGCGGCAGCTGGCGCTCTTCCGACAGCTCGCTGAGGGCCCCCTGCATGTCGGCGGTCACCTCGCCGTAGACGCGGTCGGGGTCGGGCTCCGGTCCGAAGCGGTCGCGCAGGTCGATGGGGGGAAGCACCTGGACCGTGATCTTGGCGGGCAGGGGGATCCGGGCCGGTAGGTCGAGGATCGTCACACCGAAGGGCGGAGCGAGCTGCACGGGGACGACCTTGATTCGAAGCAGGCGGTCGAGTCGGGTGGCACGCGCGACTCGCTGGCCGCGGGTGATGAAGAGAGCCGTCTCCTGCCCGCCGATGGCCACGACCGGGATGATCGGCACGCCCTGCTTCAGCGCGAGGCGTACGAACCCCTTACGTCCGCCGAACTCGATCCGATCGGAGTGCCACGAGGGGCGGTAGGTCTCGTAATCGCCTCCGGGGTACACGAGCACCGGTGCGCCGAGCTCGAACGCGCGCCCGGCGTTGTCGTGCGAGGCCCCAACGGTGCCGTACCTGCGGATGGTGCCGAGCCCCGGCAGAGACACCGCCACGTCGTGCGCCAGCTGGTGAAAGCGACGCTCGGGACCGAAGCGGTCGTAGAACTCGAGCGCGAAGACGAACGTGTCGGCAATCAACGTGCCGCCAGAATGGTTCCCGACGAGCAGCGAGGGCCCATCGGGGGGGATGTTCTCGAGGCCTCGCACCTCGCCCCGGAAGTACGTGCCGAACACCGCGCGCAGTGTGGGGAGCGTGCGGCGGATGTAGTCGGGGTCCCAGTCCTCGACGCCCCTTCCGCCGAGCCCGTGGGTTGCGACCTCCGCGAGGTCGTCGATGGTGCCCGCCACCATCTCGGCAATTCCGTCGAGGGGCGCGGGAGTGCGGCGGGCGAGCTCTCGGATCGGGTTGAAGGCCATGGTCGCGCTCTTTCCCGTTCAGCTCACCGGCCACACGCGCCGGACGAGCGGGAGGAGGATCGCTCGCGGCAGATGCTGTCCGTAGAGCGCCGCGACCTGGTTGATCGGGCCCGGCACCACGACCGCTCGCCCTTCTCGAGACCGCTGACGGCGTCCTCCGCGACCTTCCTTGGAGAGAGCCAGACGAAGGACGGTATGCGGTCGTCCGCCCCGCCGAAGCCGCCGGCCTCGCCGAACTCCGTCCGCACCGGCCCGGGCAGATCGCGGTCACGGTCACGCCGGTTCCGCGCAGCTCCTCGTGCACGGCGTCGGTGAAGCTGAGCACGGCCGCTTTCGTGGCACCCTAGGTGGCTTGGAACGGAACCGGCTGGAACGCGATCAGCGACGCACCGTCAAGATCGCCCCCCGCCCGCGCCTCACCATCTCGGGGAGGTAGGCGCTCGACAGGGCAACAACGGCCTCGATGTTCGTGCGGACCATGGCGGCCTCCTGGCTGCCCTCGAGCTCGACGAAGGCTCCGCCGCTTCCGTAGCCCGCGTTGTTGACGAGGACAGCGACTTGGAGGCCGCGCGCCTCGAGCTCGCGCTTGAGGCGCCCACGTCCGCCTTCGCCGGACACGCCGGCGGCCACCGTCTCGGCTCGAACGCCGTGCTCCCCCGCGAGCTGCTCCGCCAGCTCCTCGAGTCGCTCCTTACGGCGTGCGGTCAGCATGACTCCGTGTCCGCGGCGGGCGAGCGCGCGGGCGATCTCGGCGCCGATTCCCGAGGACGCCCCGGTGATGAGGCACGTCGAGTCCCGGCTCGGTGGAGGAAGCGCCATCAGACTCCCCCGAGCACGCGCCGTCCAAGCGCCCTCTGGCCGATCCGAACGGTTAGCATCGCTTGATGATCAACCTCGACGTCGAGACGAGCAACGGGGGGAAGAGCGCTCTCGTGAAGCTCCGGGGCGACTTCGATCTCGAGGTAGCCGAGAGCGTGGCTGTGAAGCTGGCTGAGGTCGAGTCGACCGGCCCCGAGTTGCTCGTCCTCGATCTCAGCGGCCTGAGCTTTCTCGATTCCAGCGGCATGGGCGTGATCGCGGCCGCCCACACGCGTGCCGAGACCGCCGATCGCAGATTCGTCGTGGTCGACCCGCCGTACGGCGTCAAGCGGGCGTTCTCGATATCGAAGCTCGACGAGGTGATCACGATCGTCGAGGACCTGGCCTCGGTGTACCCGTAGTCACGCGCCGAGGCCGCGGCCGTGGCGCACACGTGGGGCCACCTACGGCGTGGAGGCCGCGAACACGTTCGCGCGGTCGGCGGTGTCGACGCCTCCGCTGAGCACCGGCTTGCCGGCAATCGAGCCCTCGGTCGGAACGGCGTTCACAGCCATCGAAGCGACGGTATTGACGACGCCCAGCTGCGACCAGCTCTGACCGTGTCGGTCGACTTCGCCAGCTGGATCTCGACTCTTCCGCCCGGCCCGCCGTCCTGCCAGACGACGTAGGCCGTGCCGTCCTGTGGGTCGATGGCGATGTCGGGAGCGCCGTCGCCTGTGCGCAGCCGGCAGACGTACGGGCCGAACTTGTGTCCGATGGTCTCCGGCAGGGCGCCCCGTCCGGGTCGCGATCCCGCGGAACCGCCGCGGCGATCGGGTCGATCACCACCGGATCGGACCACGTCTCGCCCGAGTCGGTGGACCACATCGCTGCGATCTTCTCGCCCTTGCGGCCGCGCTTGTTGTCGTTGTCGATTCAGTCGAACACGTTGATGAGCGTGCTCTCGGCCCGGCCCCCGTACACCCACTATCCACGAGCCGCCTACGCTAGGTGACGAACGGCCAAAGGAGGCGGACCATGCCCGAGCGCAAGATTGGAACCCGCGAAGAATGGCAGGCGGCTCGCGATGAACTTGCGAAGCTCGAGGCCGAGCACGCGGAGCTCGGCCAAAGGGTGACCGAGCAGCGCCGTCAGCTTCCCTGGGTTCCGGTGGAGAAGCAGTACCGGTTCGACACCGAGGACGGGAAGAAGACGCTCGGCGAGCTCTTCGACGGGCGCTCGCAGCTCCTCGCCTACAACATCATGTTCGGGCCCGATTACGAGCTCGGCGCCTGCCCCGGATGTTCGAACCTGGGGGATGAGCTCGACGCCACGCGCGTGCATCTGAACCACCGCGACGTGACGCTGATCTGCTTCTCGCGCGCGCCGATCGATCGGCTTATCGCCTACAAGGAGCGGATGGGTTGGCAGTTCCCCTACGTCTCGACCAATGGGACGGAGTTTCCCTTCGACTTCGGGCTCGCCCTCACGCCCGAGCAGGCGCTGGAGATCCCCGAGGTCAAGGAGATGATCGACAACCCCCCCGGGTGGCTCGAGGACTGGGGGCGGCAGGTTGGCGCCAAGCTCGAGGACGGCCTGCGCGAGGGCCCGAGCTTCATCGCCTTCGCGCGCGAAAACGGGAGCGTTTACCACACCTACACGGTGATGGCACCCGATCCGTTCGTTGCGCCGTACCACTCGTTCCTGCTCAAGCGAACCCCGAAGCCCGAGCCCGAGGAGCCCCGCGCCTGGCGCAAGGACGAGTACCCGGACTGATCGCGGCGGGGGCGTTTGGCTTGCGGTCCCTCGCCGTCGCGCTCGCGGCTAGGGCACCGCAACGCAGGGCTCTCGCTTCGCCCAGACACAGCAAGTGCTCACGCGTTTGCGGGAGCCCCGCGATGGACGGCTCGGTCATCTGGTCACTGTGGGCTGCGGAGGGTCGGAGTGAAGAAGCGTCCCACCCCACCCCAGCAGCGGTTCCCCCGCCGGGCAGCTAACTGGAATCAACGAAGGGCCTAGAAGCGGCCAATCCTGCCACGGCGCCGCATTCTTGGACCGGACGCTCCCGGTTCTGCGGGTCTACTAGGGTCGCGACGTGAGCGGGCAACCCGAACGCACCAGTCCTCCGCCGCCGCTGCCGGTCCGCGTGATCGGGAAGGCCCTGACGCGGCTGGTTGCGCGCGCTCCCTGGACCTGGCCGCTGATGCGTCGCTCGGTGCGCGGCTTCTTCGACCGGCTGGCGGACGGCTGGGACGAACGCGTGAGGCCCGATGCACCCGAGCACCTGGCGGCGCTCGCCGCCGCGGTCGCCCGTCTCCAGGCGCCGCCGGCCCGGGCCCTCGATCTCGGCACCGGGACGGGCGCCGGAGCGCTGTGGCTGGCCCGAGAGTTTCCGCAGGCACGCGTCACGGGCGTCGACATCTCGGAGGCGATGATCGCGCGGGCGAAGGCGAAGCTTCCGGGCGAGTTGTCGGGGCGGGTCGACTTCTTGGTCGGCGACGCCGAGCGGCTGCCCTTCGCGGAGGGCTCCTTTGACCTGGTGACTCAGATCAGCGTGCCCGTCTTCTTCGACGAGGTGGCGCGGCTGCTAGCCCCCGGCGGCCACGTGGTCGTGGTCAGCAGCCTTGGGCTAAAGACACCGTTCCACACGCCCCAGCGCACACTGCGCAACGGGTTCCGCCGACGCGGGGTTGAACTCGTCGCCGACGGCGCGGCGGGCCCGGGCACGTTCTTCCTGGGCAGACTCTCCTCCCCGGCCCCACCCAGGTGATCGAGGGCCGGCTCAGACGCCAATCCCCGACCAGGACCATTGCCCGAGGCGCGTTCGCGCACTCCCGGCGAGCGATTCGTGGGCCCCCTGCACCGCCGGGCAGAGCGAGAGTCCGGCCTGACAAGCGGCGAGCGCTCGCAACTCGTCCGCAGCGGGAGCGGTCCGGAGGCCAGCGACCACGCCCGCATCCGTTGACGCCAGCAGCCACGCCGGAGGTCGCGGGTTAGAGTCCCGTCGCTCACCCCTTCGAATTTCGCGTGAGGAGCCGCATCGCACCGCTTGACTTAGTCCCTTGGACTGGGACGGAGCTAGGATCCCCGCGGCCGCAAATCCGCCGTACCCTCGAGGAAGCTCGCGCGGCCTGCCTCCAGCTCGTGTTTCGCGACCTTCTCAGACGCCGTGTGCGGAAGCGATTCCCTTACCTCCCAGTAGCGCGGCACCTTGAACGGGGCGATGCGCTCGTCGAGAAAGGCGCGCAGCTCCTCCTGGTTCACGTGGACGCCGGGGCGCAGGACGACATACGCCTTGGCCTCCTCTCCCAGGTCGGGATCGGGGACGGGTGCGACCGCGCACTCCAGGACCGCGCCGTGGCCGGCGAGAATGGTCTCGATCTCGAGCGGCGCGATGTTCTCGCCCGCCCTCCGGATCATCTCCTTCTTCCGGCCCTTGTAGTAGAGGAGTCCGTCCGCGCCGCGCGTCGCCAAGTCACCCGTGTGTAGCCAGCCGTTGCGAAACACTTCCGCCGTCGCTGCGGGGTCGTCGTAGTAGCCGTCCATGAACCCCAAGCCCCGCAACACGAGCTCCCCCACTTCGCCCGGCGGGAGCTCGCGGTCGTCTGCGCCCACGACCGTAACCTCGTTGTGCCATAGGGCGCGTCCGAGGCATCCCGTGCCGACGAGCGCGTCGTGGTCCTCTGGGGACATACCGATGTTCAGCCCGGACTCGGTCATCCCGAACGCCTCGTACCACGGTGCTCCCCACCGGTCCTCGATCGCCCGGTGCTGCTCCGTCGGGATCGCAGAGCAGAAGACACGCTCGACAGCGTTGTCGTCCCATGGCCCGAGAGGCTGCTTGAGCAGGAGCGTCGGCATCACGCCGAGGCAGTAGAAGACGGTGACCTTCCATTCCGCGACGTCGTGCATGAACGTCGACGGGTGGAAACCGCCGAGCAGCACGAGGTGGCAACCGGCTCGTAGGGCGGCGATCACGTTCCACTGCGGATCCATGTACGAGTGAGGCTGCGCTGTGAGCAGGACGTCCCGCTCCTCCAGCGGGAAGAACTCGGTCACCGCCGCGCCCATCCGCTGCCAGTAGCGGTGCGAGAGCAGACAGCCCTTGGGCAGACCGGTCGTGCCCGAGGTGTATTGGACGTTCGCTAGCGCTCCGGGGTTCGTTCCGGGCGCGGCAGCGGCGTGCGCGTACTCGACCTCCGCCATCGCATCCCCGGCACGTGCGACGCAGTAGGAGCGGCCTGCCTTGCCCGCAGCACGAGCTATGTCTGCTAGCGAATCGTCCGTCACGACAACGCTCACGCCGCTGTGATCGAGTAGGTAGCGCGCGTCAACCGCGCGGAGACGGCTGTTGATCGGAACTGCGACCGCTCCCGCCGTGACCGTCCCAAGCCATGCCACGGGGTAGAACAGCGAGTTCTTGAGCATCAAGGCGACCCGGTCACCGGGCGCGACGCCGAGGCCCCGCAGGTGTCCCCGCATCCCGGCCACGCGGCGCTCGAACCCGCCGAAGCTCATGGAGGTCCCGTCTTCAAACGACATAAACGTTCGGTCGCCATATCGCTCCGCCTGTCGGTGGATCAGGGCGGAGAGGTCTTCGTCGCGGGGGTCAGGGTCCACGACCCCGTCGCTTCGCGTCCTGCTCGCGGATGAAGCGGGCGACGCCTTCCCGCGCCGTCCCTGCGTCCCACGCCTCGCGCCCGACCGAGACCTCGCGCTCGATGGCACGCTCGATGTCCTCGAGGGGCGGTCGAAGCAGCTCAAGGTGGAAGCGGGTCGCAAGGCCGCGATTCGTCCAGCGCTCCAGCACCGCCAGAGTCTTCGGTACGACCGCTTCGGCGGAGTCCACCAAGTAGTCGATCAAGCCGAGCGCGTGCGCGTCGGCGCCCGAGATGCGGTGGCCGTCGAGCACAATCGGCAGAGCGCGGGGGCCCAGCAACCGCGGTAGGA
Source organism: Actinomycetota bacterium (assembly GCA_046729615.1). Taxonomy (GTDB): domain Bacteria; phylum Actinomycetota; class Thermoleophilia; order Solirubrobacterales; family 70-9; genus AC-56. The sequence continues at coordinate 468 of JBKPHA010000048.1, read as the reverse complement.
GGTACGTCGACGCGTTCGAGATCGTGAGCCCTACGTCGTTTTCCGGGAACAGGAAGTCGGAACGAGCCCAACCGACCCTGGCGTCGCACGCCAGGGTCATCTCGGCAGCACCGCCGACCGCGATCCCGTTCAACGCCGCTAGCACCGGCACGTCCGTTCGGAGGATCGAGCGCGTTATCTCCTGGAAGCTCGCGAGGAGATCCTCGAAGTCCTCCGGAGCGAGATCCTCAGTGGCCGGGAGGTCGTCGCCCGCCGAGAATGCGCGCCCTTCGCCGGTGATGACGACACCTCGCGACGACGATGCCGCTGTATCCAAGGCAGCGGCGATGTCGCGGAGCATCGGAACCGTCAGTGCGTTGAGCTTGTCCGGACGCCCGAGCATGATGAGCGCGGCGCCTTCGCGGTCGACGATGTCGACGAAGCCACTCGAACTCGTCCATGCCGTCATGGACTGACCTTAAGCGGTTG
>JBKPHA010000047.1:0-13674 GCA_046729615.1 Actinomycetota bacterium | reverse complement strand
GGAGTTTCGGCCGGGTTCCCGCCCGCTCAGCGGTGGCGTCGCAGGTTGGCCACGGGAACCTGCTCCCACTCTCGCACTGCGCGATGACGAGGTCCGCCGGCTTGCCGAGCGTAGTCGCCGGAGCCACCTGCAACGAGACGCGCCGGGCGATGCTCAAGTACGTCAGCACGTCGCCCCGCGCGTGCTCAAGGTAGAGGCCGGTCATTGAACATTGCGGTATGCGAGACCGTGCGCAGGTCTCGAAAACCGTTTCGGGCCATTTCGGTCCGACGAGGGTTCGAATCCCTCCCCCTCCGCTCGCCAACGGAAGCCCCTGCAAAGCGGTCCCTTCTGAGCGTTCGCCGCGGCCGCAATTTGAGGGGATGCGGCTGCGACTGTGCCGGAACTGGGCAGCGAATCGCTTGGTGTCGCCCGACTTGTCGATCGCGCGCCGATCGCACGAAAGAGCGGTTCCCCCTCGCTGCAATTCAGCCTAGGGCGAGACCCTGAGGTGGAGGAAGGGCGATCCGGCCTGCGGCTACCAAGCAGGATTCCGGAAGCCGCCGCCGGACTACTCCCGTTGGAGGACCGCCATGCCGCCCTCGGCCAGGCGTCGGAATACGGTTACCAGCCCGCCGGAATCGAGCGAGCGCTGCGGCTTGAACCGCTACTCGCGCCACGTCTCATGGCATGGGCGATGAGCTGGGTTAGTTCCTCTCGGCTGAGCACTGGTCGCCCAGCACGCCGCGCCTAATCACCTGGGCGCCCGAGAAAGGCAAAGAGCTCGGACGCCACTTCCTCGGGTCGCTCCTCTGGCAGGAAGTGACCGCAGTCGAGCGGGCGGCCGTGCACCTCGCCAGCCTCCGCTCGCCAGATCTCGAGCACGTCGTAGGAGGATCCGATTCCCGCCCGGCTCCAGAGCGGGCAGTAGTCCTCGAGCATTGCGTGGTCCCCGCTCCACTGCACGCGGGCTTTTGGGAAGTCGTAACACGGGCTCAAAGAGTGGATTGCCACGCCGTTGCCACCCCTATCGCATCCCGCATGAACACTAGGTGCGCGGTCCGACGCGTGAATACCCAATGCTCCATGTTCCATCGAAGGAAGCAAGGCAGGACGCACGTTGCATGAGCTCGCTGCTCCCCCTGCTACCTGGGTCCTCCGAAATCGAAAATCGAAATCGGAATCAGGCGTGAAGTCGTGGCTGGCGAGGGGGCGGGGGAGGGGACAGGCGGGCCCTTCGCGGTAGGAAAATAAATAAGGGGTGAGCACGAGCTACTGGAGTTCCGGACCCTCACGGATCTTCTCGAACAGAGTCGCCACGCGAGCCTGCTCCGCGCTGCTGAGGTTGGACTTCTGTCCCTTCGACTTCCTCAGTAGGTCAAAGGCCTCCCGGCGTTCGTCCGGTGCAAGGCGATCCGAGTACTTCCTCCCGACCGTCGCGAGCCAGCCAACGGCCGCGATCACTCGGGCCCACGGCACCTTTCTCGCCGCAGTCAGCGTCCTTAGCACCCATGTCGGCATCTCCTGCCCCTCTCAAAGCTGGTGGTGTGGGGGGTCGTAACTTCACTTCCATTACCCGGGACTCGTGACCGAACGCACCTCCGCCGGGAACTCGGGCTGGCCCTTGTCGCGGTGACATCCCCCACGGACGTTTGGAGACAGCCGCAATGGAATGCGATGTTGTTGTCGCAGCCGAGTAGGCGCATGAGCGGAGACTTCTGCTCCTCGCGCACAGCAGAAGCGCGACTCCAGGCGAGGGCTCAGCCGCCCGCTCTTCTGCGCTGATGCCGCGTTCGAAGCACAGCCGCCGCGGGTACCGGAGCTAATGATGGGCATCAGGCTGGAGCTGGAGCCGGGGCCGGAGGCCGGGCACCAGGGTCGTGTCCCTGCGGGATGGACTGCACGCGGTGCTGCTCAAGTTATGGGACGAGGATCGCGCGCGGCTGGTGACGTTCAGTGAGGCGCGGGTCGCACACCCCAACGCGGTCCCGGTTCGAAACGCCTAGCACGGACCGGGGGGCTCGCCTCTTCGCGCCTAAGTCGCTGTCGATCTGCGGTAGCTCGACCGTCTAGACGGACATGAAGAACTTCAACCTGCAGATGGCGCTCCCCTCGCGAGGCTACACTCGGCGCAGACGCCGGTTGGGCCCTTACCCCCTCCTCCGCCCTTCTCGAACCGGCACCACGCGAGGAGAGGGAGAGGGGATCGCGGATGCATGACCTGCGGAAGCCGGCAGCCGATGAGGGAGAAACCACGGTGGATGGGGCCTTGCATGAGATCGCCAGGTCCTTGGGAACGGTGTGGCAGCGTTTCCGGGGCAGCGACCCAAGTCCACTGAGGTCGAGATGGGTGAGGACGTCGTCAGGTGCGTGATCACGGAGCGCGACGACTTAGCGGCCGACGACGAGCCTTCAAACGACCCCGAGCTGTCGCCGGCCGGTCTCAAGTACAACGCAACCGCGGCCATCGTACGGATCACCGGTCGGCGGGTGATCGCCTTCATCAAAAAACGTGACAAGAGCGCTCATATCTACACTCAGACCTTCCTCCTCGATCGGCCGCGGCAACGCTTCTAGCCGTCCACGTGTCAGCGTGGCTTCCCAGCGAGCGTCACTGATGCAGTGGCCGCTCGTCAGGCTCGCTGACCGGGTTTGCCCGCTCCGCCGCCGCACGCTTCCTAGCTTGCTTCTTGGCCTGCTTCTCTAGCCGACGCTCGGCCAGTCTCCGTTCGCGGTTGAGCTTTGCCATCGTGGTCTTTCTCTTGTTGCTCGAGGCGATGCCTTTCTCCTTTCCTGACCCCGTCGAGACCGTTTCCGACGGGGCCGCGAGCGGACGCTAGTTGTCGGTGAGGCGGAAGTGGCCGGTGTTTTGCTCATCGTCACGCACCTTCTTGATGCGCCCGGACTTCCGGGCGACCTTGAAGGCCCTCTGAAGCTTGGGCTTCTTGACCCCGAGTTTCTCGGCGATGTCAGCGCGGGTGAACTCCTCCTGGGGGAGCTCCTTTGCGGCTCCCACTAGTTGGTCGTCTGTGATCGTGTTCGCCATGTCTTCTTCTCCTTGAATAGTTGGTCGTCCTACGGTAAGTGACCTTCGTTTTGATGCGATCGCACGGCAACCTCGTTGTCGCGCACGCACCGACTATTCCGCGCGATCCAGCCGCCCGGCCGCCCGCAGGGCGGCGCGGATCGGCCTCACCGAAGCGGTGCTGCACTTGATGCGCTTCGCGATCACGTGGTCTGAGGACGATGGATCGCGCAGCAGCTCGAATTCGGCGAGCGCCCGCCGCCGCGTCGTCGCGGCGCCCGATGCGCCGGTGGCGGCGGCGGCGTCGAGCACCTCCGTGCGGCGACAGGCCAGACAGCGCCACTCGCCGTCGACTCTAACCCAACCCTCGGGCTCGACGGGTTCGTCGGCGCCGAGTGAGAAGCACGTCCTCACCCGGCACCGACCACAGGTCCAGCTCCGAGCCATCGACACCGCCCCCGTTAAAGCCCGTGCCGTCGGTCGTGCTCGGCCAGCGAGCGGGACATCTGATGCGGCGCAGTCTTCTGCTCCAGGTCCTCGATCTCGCGTTCACGCCGAACCGCGTCGCGGTGGATCGCATCCTGCAGACCCTCGACGAGGGATTCCAGGCGATCCAAGCGTGACTCGAGTGCGGCGATACGGTCCGCCTCGGGGCCGGCGGCCTCACCTTCCGCCGCGTTCGGCCCATCCTCAGCCTCCGCGGGCGTAGCCTCGAGACGACGGCGCTCGAGCACACGCGCAAACAGGCCTCGCCGGGCGCGACCGATGCGCCTGTTCTCCTGCATCCGTTTGGCCGTTCGCGCCGCTTAGGCGACGCGGACGTTGACGGCCCGTGGGCCCTTGTCGGACGCCTCGGACTCGTAGGACACCTTGGCACCCTCGTCGAGCGAGCGATAGCCGTCGCCGTCAATGGCGCTCTGGTGCACGAAGAGATCCTTTGAGCCGTCCTCGGGGGTGACGAAACCGAAGCCCTTCTCGTCGCTGAACCACTTCACGGTTCCTGTTGCCATGTTTCCTCCATGGTGCGGTGCCGCGGACCGCGGAGGCTCTGAACCGAGAACGAGGAGCGCTGACACTGTTCGTGCCGGGGATAAGCCCCGGCGGGTATGTCAATGACGTTAGCGGGTCGCGACCTCGTCTCGGTCGATCTGGCACGCACCCACTCTTGCCCAGACCCTCGCGGCCTGGTGGACCTACCGGCACCCCGGCCCAAGTCCGCCCCCCCGGCCGTCGCCCCTCGCCCGGCGCGCGTCTGCTTTGCGCGATCAGCGGACCCGGCGGAGCTTCGAGTCTTGGCTACTCGTCTCGCGGCGTGATGCGGACGATCGACACCACCTCTCCCTGGTTGGTCTCGGCGTCCACGACGTGGGCGCGCGGAACGCCGCCCAGCCAACTCGCGCTCTCGGTCTCGCTCACGAATATCGCGGGATGCGTCCTCCCGTCGCCGTCCTCGACCCAGACCGGCTGGCCTTCCTTGAATCCGCGGACGGGCTCGCTCATGGGGTCAGCCTAAAGGCAGAAAGACACTCTCCCTGCCTGATTTCGGTAATCGTGCGTAATCCGGGGTCGTCCGCCGCGCGGAGTGCCGCACGCTTCTGCTTTGCGCGCAAAAAGCAGAAGTCAGGCGCGGAGGCGCACTCGTTCGACGATCCGCGCGTCGCCGCGGGAGACGTAGCGGGCCCCCGCTACTCGAGGAAAGGGCCGCAAATGCGGCCCTGTCGCCGGTGAGGTCATCGGGTCGGGGAGGGCTCCGCGCCGGTGCGGGTGGGGAACGCGGCGTACGGTCTACATCGATAGCCGATCGGCGCACCTCCACGGTCGCGGCTCCTCGGCGCCGCACGGCATGCCGATCGTCGTCATTCGACTGCCGGGCGGTTAGCAGCTCGGAGCGGGGCGGGGATCAGGGCCGCGCCGGCGATCACGAGGCCGAACGCGATCACCCGTCCGCTGACCCCTACTACCCCAGCCCCGATCGAGTCGCGGAAGACCAGGATGCCGCCGATGATCGCGGTGAGATTGGCCGCGACCGCGGTGAGCGCGATGACCTCGACGCCCGGGCCGATCTGCAGGCCGCGGGCCGAGGCATAGAAGGCGACCACCGAGGCGGCCACCGCGGCGAATGTCCACGGCTGATCAGCTCGAGCACCCCGCCTCCAACGGCGTGGGTGAGGAACTTGAGCGCGATGTCGGAAACGCCGAACAGCGCGCCGGAGGCTGCCCCGAGGCACAGGCCCTGCCTCGCCCGCAGGATGGGGTAAGTCGAGATCACGGCGAGCCCGGTGGCGAGGACAAAGGTTGTGCATTCGACGACAATCAACGCGGCCAGCGCGTAGCCCGGAGCGTCGTCACCCCGCGGCCCCACGGTGAGCGCGATGATCGCAAGCCCGATTGCCGTGATGATCACGCCGATCCACTGGCGGCGTCCGAGGGCGAAGCCGAAAAAGCGCTCGGCAAGCACGGCGAGGAAGACGAGCCCGGCCGCGAGCACGGCCTGGACGACCGACAGCGGCGCCCGCGCGAGGGCGCCGACATGAAGCCCCCAGGCGGCGACCGCCACCACCCAGCCCAGAGCGAACCACCTGGAGCGAAAGAGGGCAGCCGCGCTTCGCAGCGGGTGCCTCACCCGCACCACTGGCGCCAGGACCGCGCCGCGTTGCTTGAGCAGGAAGGCGACGTTCGTCGCGAGCGCGGAGCCGATGGCGAGGATAAGGGCGAGGGTCACGCTGGGTCATTGTGCCCCGAACCACGGGATCCATCCCACGCTCCCCACGGACACCCGGCTAGTAGGCGCGGGCGAGCAGGCAGAGATCGTCGGCCAGGTCGCGGTCCGCGAACTCGGCGACGGGCGAGCGGAGGAGCACCGACCGCTTCGCCCGGGAGGGCCGCTCGAGGCCGGTGGGCGCGGCGCTCACGGAGTCCAGCCCCCGGCGTCGTTGTTTCCTCCTTTGTCGCGGCGCCGGGGGCAGGCTTCTTCGCTTAGAGTCGCGGCCGACGAGTTACCCGAACATCGGAGGCACACTTGATCACCGTTGGCATCATCTGCCTAGTCGTCGCGGTCCTTTTTTGGGGTAACCCCATCCTTTGGACAATCGGTGCCATCTTGGTCGTCCTTGGCGTGATCTTTTGGATATTGGGTGCGATGGGCCGCGCCGTGGGCGGTCGGCGCCACTACTACTAGGGCGAGAATGCTTCACGTCCCGGTTGGGGTTGGCTGGGAACGTGAATCGGAAAACGCTTTATGAGAGCGCGTAGGTCCCCGGCGTCCCTTTCCTAAGCTCCTCTGGCGCCGGGGGCCGTTCCGTGTGCCAATCGTGGCCCCCAGGTTTGGCCGAGCTAGCAGCCCGGATAGGTCTGACACTGAGGGGGCTCGTCCTGGGCAGGGCTTGTCACCTGCTCGGGGGGCTATCGCTCCCGAACGTCTCGAACAGTGACCCCAGCCCATGCGTTACCAGCCATGACGGCGAGGCGCAGCACGGTGCCGCGGACGATGCCGTCAACGCCCTGGAGCCAGTACCAGAGGTCCGACCACGGTTCCCCCAGCCGAGACGCCATGGTTTCGACCCTACACCCGCCACCCAGCACCGTCGAGCCTCTCGACGCCTAGCGTTCCGACCCCAGGGAGCGCGAAAATGCGCGGGTGACCACAGTGCGGTTATTCGGGCGCGACCCGATGCTTCGCACTACCACCGAGCGCCCGTTCATGGCTTCGCGGTGGCGTCGATCACCACTCGAGCCTCGGGCTCCATCGACGTGGTCACGAACGTAGCCAGGTTGCGCTCCGGGATTCCCTCTACCGCGAGCTCCTGCTGGACGAGGCGCATTGCGGCGATCGGCGACATCGCCTCGTCCGGGATCGCCCCGTCCGGCGGACCCTCCGTCAGCCAGGTCCCCGGCTCCTTCAGTCGAACATGGTCCAGTGTCTCGTTCAAGTGGCCCCCCTGGTCTCGCCCGGGCGACCCCCGGATCGAGGCAGATCAAATCACGCCGACTCGCGATCGCTTCGCGCAACGATGGTTGAAGCTCTCGTCGGTCCGCGGTTGAACTAGCCGCCGCCGACTGGGCGGGGTGCGGCGGATGTCATAGTCGGCTAGGCAGGCCGATCGAAGCGTGCCTCACTCCGCAGGCGGCGAAGCCAAGCGTCGCCAACGTGCGTGGCGTTGGGCCGTCACTCGTCGGTCTCCTCCCAGATCGACTGCTCGTCGTGCTCCTCCCAGCCAGCGCCTGGCATCGCGATGGCCCAGCTCGTCCATGTCCCCACAGGTCGAGCCGGGGCAGTCCTAACTCTGGCGCGGACGACCATGCCGGGCGTGAGCTCCACAGACCGGTGCAGCGGGGCCGTCGTCATCCCCCAGTGCGTCGGTGGATCGCCCGGCCCGACGGAGAGTGAGGTGCCGGGCGCGAGCTCAGCACTGAACCAGAGCGCGAGCGCGTTGTCCTCGAACCCAATCCATCGGCTTGGAGCGCAGCAGATGCTGCGTAGGCGATGTCGCAGGAGAATCTCGGAAAGGGGCGAATGGGAACCTCGGCCTGACCCGCTGAATGAAAGGACCGTTCATGGCACGTCGACGCGCAACTGGGGAGCCAACCGGCTGGGTGATTTTCGGCGCGGTGATGATGTTCCTGATCGGGTCCCTGAACTTCTTCTATGGACTCGCAGCGATCGTGAACGACCAGGTCGTGGTCGTCGGAGGCCACGGAGCGATCATCGCCGACCTCACCGCCTGGGGATGGGTGACGATGATCCTCGGAATCCTCCTCGTGCTCGTCTCCTTCGGCCTCTTCATCGGCTCCGGCGCCGCTCGTTTGGCGGCGGTCTTCCTCCTCACCGTGAACGCGATCGAGCAGGTCTGGATCTTCCCCGCCGCGCCGCTGTGGGCGTTCATCGTGATCCTGCTCAGCGTGATCGTGATCTACAACCTGTGCGTCCGGTGGGCCGAGCCGGTCTGAGGTCGAGCAACCCCGTCCACTTGCACACCCCCACCGCTCCGGTACGACGAGCCTGCGGGGGATATACGATCGCGGCGCGATGACAACAGCCTTGGAGGACAACGAGTGCTCATAGCCGCCGACTATCCGTTCCTGAACATCCTCTGGACGATGATCCTCTTCTTCGCCTGGGTGGCGTGGATCTGGATCGTGATCACGGTGTTGATCGACATCTTCCGTCGTCGTGACATCGGTGGCTGGGCGAAGGCAGGGTGGGTGGTGTTCGTGATCGTCTTGCCGTTCCTGGGCGTCTTGATCTATCTGATCGCGGAGCATGAGGGAATGCAAGAGCGCGGCCTCGAGCACGCCAAGGCCCAGCAGGCATCGATGGACCGATACGTGCGCGACACCGCCGGCGGCTCGGCGACTGAGATCGCGAAGGCCAAGGAACTGCTCGATTCGGGTGCGATCACCCAGGCGGAGTTCGACGCAATCAAGGCCAAGGCGCTGTCTTAGGGCGAAGCCCTCGAAGCCGCTGGGCTGCGAGGGCAGTCGTTCAGCGGGGCCAGCAGAACACTTCAACCCGAATGCCGTCCGGGTCGAATGCGAAGAAGGCCCAGTACCCCGGCTCATCGCGGTCCTCCTCCGGTGGGAAGTGAATCTTCGCGCCGCTTGCCCGACACCGGGCGTACGCCTCATCAACCTCCTCCCGTCGGTCAACCTCGAACGCGAGGTGTTCGATCCCAACCTCGTAGTAACGATGGGCACCGCCGTCGGCGGGTCGGATTCCGATCGCCTCGAGGCTCGCCGGGTCCCTGAGATACACGACCTCCTCAGTTCCGCGATAGGTCGGATACCTGATCTCCTCGGTCCATCCCAGCGGCCCGAGCAGATCGAGGTAGAAGGCGAGCGACCGTTCCACGTCGGCGACCGCAAGATCAACGTGATGAATTCCCCTCACCGGCATGCCTTCTCCTCTCCTGGACGGACTTCGACCGTATCGCGGCCCAGAACAGCCCGTCTATGTCAACATCGCCCGCGCAGGACCACGCGTACCCGGTCAGCGTTCTTGCGCGGCGCGGTGGCACAGTGAGTTGGTTGTGCGCTCCAAAAAACCTACTCCCGGAGCCCGGCGGCTTCGAGGGCTTGGTCGCGGGTCCAGTACTCGCGGCCCCGCGCGACCTTCCCGTCGCGGAGCGTGTACACGACGGCGAAGGTCAGGTCCACCTCAACGCCGCTCAGCCTGGCCCGTCCGCTAATCCTCACCACCGCGATTGCCCTGTCCTCTCCCGCGTCGATCAGCTCGGTGGGCTCTGTCCTGAAATCGTCGAATGTTTCGCGCCAGTCCTCCACGTAGGCGCGCAGGGCGTCCTTGCCCTCGATCGGGCCGTGGTCATCGGGGGCACCCTCGACCGCCCGGTAGTCGATGTCGTCGGTGAAGTATTCGAGCCAGGCTTCGAGGTCGCCCCTGTTGAAGGCCGCGACCGCGTCGCGAACGGTCGTCTCGTTCTCCTGCGACATCGCCCGCTCATTATCTCGCGCAGGGACTTCTAAACGAGGCTGAGCGGAGGGTCACTGCCTTCGAAGGAAGCCTGGGAAGCCGGCTGGGGTTAAACGCCCCAGCACACTTCTGCTTTCACGCGAGGCTGTCGCATGTCTTAGCAGTGAGTGTTTGTGGACAGCGGGCGGGGTCACTCTTCTCGAACGTGCGGTCGCGTTTCGGCCTCGGAATTGCGGAGTGCCATGAGCTTCGCTCGCCCTAAAGAGGAGAATTCGATCGATGCCAGACGGTGGTCCGATAAGGGGCCCGCGCCGGGAAGACGGACCCGCGAGCGCCTCCCACCCACGGGATGTGCCCGTCGCCGGCCTACTGCGCGATTCGATCGTCGGGATCACATGCTTCCCTGATCCGCTGCCGAGAAGTGGCAAGTCGAGGTCGCGGCGATGGTGGCGCCATGCAAAGCGCCCGTGACGTAGCGGGCGCGACGTGGCCCCATAGCGGCGGCTGCGGCTGGTTGGGCGAGCCCGGGTCGCGAGTCCTACGGCCTCATCACGACGCGACCGAAGGCCTTGCGGCTCTCGATGTGGGCGTGCGCCGCCGCGGCCTCGGCGAGGGGGAACGTCCGGTCGATCTCGACCCGCAGCTCGCCGCTCGCGACGCGCTCGAAGAGGCCGGCGATCATCGCGTGGACCCGGGGGTACTCGGTCATCAGCGCCCCGCCGAGAAAGACGCCGCGCAGGGTGTTGTTCTGCGCCCACAGATCCCTCGCCTCGACCGTGGAGCCGGCGCGCCCCGCGACCCCAACGCTGACGAGCGTCCCGCGGTAGGCGAGGGCGCCGATGCTGTCGACGAGGTTCTGGCCCCCAACCGAGTCGAGGATCACGTCGGCGCCGCGTCCATCGGTCAGCTCGCGCGTTCGCTCGACGAAACTCTCGGCGGCGTAGTTGATCCCATGGTCGAGCCCGAGCTCCTTCAGCCGTTCGAGCTTCTCGTCGCTGGATGCGGTCGAGATCACGGTCGCGCCGGCTTGCTTGCCCAGCTGGATCGCAGCCATCCCGACGCCTCCCGCCCCGGCGTGGATCAGGGCGGCCTGCCCGGCCTCGAGGTTGCCGGCGGTGAATAGACACTCCTGGGCGGTGCCGAACGCGACCGGGACGCACGCGGCGGGAGCCGCGTCCAACCCGTCGGGGATCGGCCAGGTGGAGATCGCGGGAACCGCTCGCTTGGACGCGTGCGAGCCCGCCATGTTCAGGGTCACGACCCGGTCGCCGACCTCGCGGTCCTCGACCCCGGGACCGACCTCGGCTACCGTGCCCGCGGCGAGGTACCCCACGATGTGCGGGACCGCCGGCGGCGGGGACCCGGCGCGCGCGAGCAGGTCGCCGCCCTCGATGCTGATCGCCTCGACGTCGATCACCACACAGCCGTCCGGGCACTCGGGATCGGGGACGTCCTCGTAGCGCAGCGCATCCGGGCCGCCGTTCTCGTAGATCACCGCTGCCTTCATCGGGGGCGCGACTCTAACTGCTCCCCTCGCGTGGAGGCAGAAGTCTCGTCTCGACCGGGGTAGGGCAGTTCTGACGCAACTTGAACGTCCCTATTGCCGGCTGAGCCTCAGTGCGCCGATCCTCCGGTTTTCAGCCTTCCCCAGGCGTGGGCGTAAACAAAGGACCGGTGGTTTACGGCGGTATGTGGGGGCCTGCGGCTACTACCGGGCCGCGCGTCGCAGATTGCTTGGTGGGTCAGAGTTCCGACCGTAGGCGGCGCCCCTAAGCCCGGTACCGAAAACCCAGCGATCCGTGGTACCAGCCGTGGTACCAAACTGAGCGAAACCCAGCTCACCACAGAGCGCCTGACCGCTTGACAGAGCCCAATGGCACTGGGCGGAACGGCCTCAGGCGATCTCATAACCCGGAGGTCGCCGGTTCAAATCCCGCCCCCGCTACTCCGCGAAGCCCCTGCTGTGCGCAGGTTTCGTCCTTTGCTCGGCACTGATCCAGAGCTCGACGCGGGCACCAATCGGGGTCCGATTTACCCGTCTGTGAGCCGCGGGCTGCACGGGCTAGCACATCTCACAAAAACGCCGAGGCCTTCCGACCGGGCCCCACACAAATAACCCCAACGGGTCGCGAGCACAAGGCGTTCGGCTGCATCGGAGCGGGTTAGCGCTTAGCCGTCTCCGGTGGACAACAAAGTGCCAGGTGTTTGGCAAGAGGCGACAGGTCAGCCATCGACTTCCAACCTGGGGCCCTCTGAGCTAGATGTGTCGGAGATGTCGAATCCGCGTCCACCCCGTCGAGCGGAGGGCATCGTTGCTAGGCATTCGCGCGGATGCGCTACGCATCGCGCTGGGGATTGCGACTGTCGCCCCGGCTATCAGGCCCAGGTCTTCTCGCAGCGCGATCAACGCACGATCCGAAAGACTTTTCGCACCCTCGCCGAGGCCCGCGCCTGGCGCGCCGAGACGCATTCGGCGCTTCGCTTGGGCATGATTAGCGCCCCGACCCGCACCACGCTCGCCGAGGCGGCGGCGGAGTGGCTCGCGGCCGCCAAGGTCGCGGTGGTGAGGACCCGTGCCGGCTCCCCCTACAAGCCCTCCGCACTTCGCGCCCATGAGGAGGCGCTACGGATCAAGATTTTGCCCGAGCTCGGGCACCTTCGGCTCTCGGCGGTCACGAGGGCAGCGGTCCAGGACCTGGTCGACCGCCTGGTCGCCACCGGCAAGAGCCCCTCAACCGTGCGGAACGCGATCCTGCCGCTTCGGGCGATCTACCGCCGCGCCATCTCGCGCTCGGAGGTGGCGCTAAACCCGACCCTCGGCCTTGCGCTTCCGGCTCCCCGGGGAACACGGGAGCGGATCGCCCCGCCGCGGGAGGCGAGCGAGCTACTTGAGGTGCTCACCCCCGAGGATCGCCCGGTGTGGGCACTCGCGCTGTACGCGGGGCTTCGCCGCGGCGAGATCCGCACCCTTCGGTGGTCCGAGGTCGATTTTGAGCGCGGGTTAATCCGGGTCGAGCAAAGCTGGGACGATCGGGAGGGGCCGATCGAGCCAAAGAGCCGCGCCGGGCGGCGACGGGTCCCGCTTGCAAAGCCGCTTCGAGGCGAGCTCGCCGCCCACAAACTCCGGGTCAGCGGTGGTGGCGGCGAGCTCGTTTTCGGCCGCGAAGATGGCCGCGCTATCAACACGGATTCGCTTTCCCGCCGAGCTCGAAGTGCGTGGCGTAAAGCCGGACTCTTTCCGATCGGCCTACATGAGTGTCGCCACACCTACGCCGCGTTCATGATCGCCGCCGGGGTCAACGCCAAGGCTCTATCGACCTACATGGGCCACTCGAGCATCACGGTCACCCTCGACCGCTATGGGCACCTGCTGCCGGCCCACGAGGACGAGGCGGCGGCGATGCTCGACGCGTATCTAGAACGCGAGCTCGCCCGCTAACCCCAACTCGATCGAGGGCGATCTCGTGGTCATAACGGCGAGTCATCGGGCCGACGTTGCCGCCCTTAGTTTCACGCGAAGGCATCAGCGGGTAGATGGGATTCATCTTCCGCAACAGGCCTTGAATGGACGCCGGTCGACTTGCCTCATCCCAGGTATGGTGGCGCGGTTCCGGGGCCGTGGACCAGCACATTCTTCTCGCGGCGGCCCCCTTGGCTTGAGTTATCGCACTGGTGACGTCGTTCACGTAGGTGACCCGCGGCCAGTGCCTCAGATCGTCGGGGTTTGGCGGGTGAGGATGAAGATCGGCACGCCTCGTGGTGGTCGCCGCCCCAGCCGTCCGCGGGCTCGAAGGTCCCCGGCACGCGACGACCGCGCCGACCGCTGCCGCAACGCGTGACAAGGAGTAACGGCTCGGCTTGCCCCGCAATGCCGCTACCACGTGCGAGGAGGGCGCGCGGTCGCTGTCGAACTTCGAGGCCCTGTTCCGGGGTGCACTGGCCCGCGCGCGCACGGACTGCATACCTGATCGTCCACGATGCCGCGGTCGCGGTCGCGGGTTCAGGCGGCCCGGCGGCGGCGCAACAGGGGTGCCGTCGTCTCTTCAGCGAACTGCTCGCCGGTTACTCCGGTCACGAAATGTCCGCCCCGGGCCAGGCCCCTGGCCTCGAGGCGGCGCAGCGCCCAGAGGATCTCCCGCCAGGGAACGGCCAGCCGTTCCTCGAGGTAGACGTCGTGGAATACCACGCCCCATCGCAGCAAGAGCTGCCAGGCGACGGTTTCGGCAAGCTCGTCCGTGTCCTC